>CAYWDO010000086.1:0-9933 GCA_964456995.1 uncultured Brevundimonas sp. | reverse complement strand
TTCATTTCCGGGGCCAAGGTGCGGAACCCGGCGGCCGCCCAGGCGCTGATCGCAAAGCTGAAATAGCCGCCGGGTCGTCTTGCGGCGATGCGGCGCGCGCCCCATCTGCGGCGCGCCTGACCGCCAAGCTTGAGGATGCCCCCATGCCGATCGCCGCCCGCGCCTTCGCCGCCACCGCCGCCGACCAGCCGCTGAGCCCCTACAGCTTCGACCGCCGCGATCCCGGCCCCGACGACGTCGCCAT
This sequence comes from uncultured Brevundimonas sp., assembly GCA_964456995.1. Classification (GTDB taxonomy): domain Bacteria; phylum Pseudomonadota; class Alphaproteobacteria; order Caulobacterales; family Caulobacteraceae; genus Brevundimonas. The sequence continues at coordinate 9,689 of CAYWDO010000086.1, read as the reverse complement.
CGAGATCAAATACTGCGGCGTCTGCCATTCCGACCTGCACGTCGTGCACAACGACCTGGGCGGCACGCGCTACCCGATCGTGCCGGGCCACGAGATCGCCGGCGTCGTCACCGCCGTGGGCGCCAACGTCACGCGCTTCAAGGAAGGCGATCGGGTCGGCGTCGGCTGCATGGTCGACAGCTGCCGCACCTGCTCCTCCTGCCAGGCGGGCGAAGAGCAATACTGCGTCCCCGGCATGACCCAGACCTATGGCTCGCCGGACCCCAAGGGCGCCGAGGTCGGCCAGACCGTCACCCAGGGCGGATATTCCGACCGGATCACGGTGGATCAGAACTACGTCCTGTCGATCCCCGACAGCCTGCCGCTGGACGCCGCCGCTCCGCTTCTGTGCGCCGGGGTCACCACCTACAGCCCCTTGCGTCACTGGAAGGTGGGTCCGGGGTCCAAGGTCGCGGTCGTCGGCCTGGGCGGACTGGGGCACATGGCGGTGAAGCTGGCCGTCGCCATGGGCGCCGAAGTCACCGTCCTGTCGACATCGGACCGCAAACGCGCCGACGCCGAGCGGATGGGCGCCAGGCACTTCCTGATCAACTCCGACACGGATGCGATGAAGGCGGCGGCCGAGAAGTTCGACCTGATCATCAACACCGTCTCGGCCACGCACGAGATCGCCAGCCACCTGAACCTGCTGGCGCGCGACGGGACCATGGTCATGCTGGGCCTGACCACCGAGGGTCTGCCCGTCTTCGCCATGCCCCTGTTGTGGCGCCGCCGCAGCGTCGCCGGCAGCCTGATCGGGGGCATCCGCGAGACCCAGGAGATGCTCGACTTCTGCGCCGAGCACGGCATCGTCTGCGACATCGAAACCATCGCTCCGCATCAGATCAACGACGCCTATGCGCGGATGGAGAAATCCGACGTCCGCTATCGCTTCGTCATCGACATGGCGCAGATGGACCAGGCCGCGTAACGGCGACTTTTCCTGCAAGGCTTGCCAAGCTAAGGCTTTGTTCCGAGGGTGGGGAGACGTCCGCAGAGACGTCTTCGATAATGGGACAGGGAAACACATCATGGCTCGAGTGGCTCTGGTCACGGGTGGAACCCGCGGCATTGGCAAGGCGATCGTCCAGCGATTGAGGGAAGACGGCATGGCCGTCGCCGCCGGCTATTCCGGCAATGACGAGGCGGCGGCCGCCACGGCCCGCGAACTGGGCGTCATGGTCATCAAGGGCAATGTCGGCTCGTTCGAGGATTGCGAGCGGGCGGTCCGGGAAGTCGAAGCTCAGTTGGGGCCCATCGACACCTTGGTGAACAACGCCGGCATCACCCGTGACGGCTTCTTCCACAAGATGAGCCACGACCAGTGGTCGGACGTGATCCGCGTCAACATGGACAGCGTCTTCAACATGACGCGCCAGGTGATCAACGGGATGCGCGACCGTGGCTTTGGCCGCATCGTCAACATCTCGTCGATCAACGGTCAGAAGGGTCAGATCGGCCAGGCCAACTATTCCGCCGCCAAGGCCGGGATGATCGGCTTCACCAAGGCGCTGGCGCTGGAGAACGCCCGCAAGGGCGTCACCGTCAACTGCATCGCGCCCGGCTATATCGACACGGAGATGGTCGGGGCCATGGATCAGAAGGTTCTGGACAGCATCATCGCCCAGATTCCAGTCGGAAGACTCGGAAAAGGCGAGGAAATCGCCGACATGGTGTCCTGGCTGTCAGGCGAGCGTGCCGGATATGTCACAGGCTGCACCCTGTCGCTGAACGGCGGCCAGTACCTGGTTGGCTAGACCCCTTTTGCCTAAAATCCGCCGTTCAAGCGTTCCACCACTTTACGCATGATAGCGACGATCGAGGTCAGGGCGGAGAATCCGCCATGCTTCGCCGCCCTGGCGCCCCGCGCCCGGGCGGTTGCGGGCCTACGCCTCGACGTCGCCGTCCTGATGATGCTGACGGCCTGTCTCGCGGCCACCCCGGCGTCGGCGCAACTTCGCACCAACGCCCAGGCCGAGCAGAGCCGGGTGATCCGCGGCCAGTCGGTGACCCGCACCCTGCCGCCGCCGGGACGCTATGCTTCCGAAGCGGGCCAGACCTTCATGCTGGATCGCGCCGGGTCGCTGACCCTGTTGAGATTTGAGCGCTCGACCGAGACCTGGGTCCTGCGCCCCACATCGGCGCCGCGCGGCGACACCATCTATCGCAACGACGCCGGCGAGCAGGTGCTGCGCGTCACGCCCAGCGGCGGCATCACCGTCTATACGACGCGCAACCCGGCCGGGTCGCCGGTCTCCCTGTCAGGCCCCGCCGTCAGCCTGGAGCCGACCAGTCTCGGTCCGGTGCAGATGTTCAACCTGATGACCCGGCGCAGCAGCCTGGTCAGCGACGCCCTGGGGCGCCTGATCCGCATCAATCTGGACGGCCAGGAATCCGAGGCCCTGTGCATCGAGGCCCTGATCGTCACCACCGACGCCGTAGTCCGCATCGCGCGCTCGCCCAGCGCCCGCCCCTTCCTCGACCGCCTGCGCAGCATTACGGTGATCGAAGGCTCCCGCGCCTCGGTCAGCTATTCCAACGGCGACCTGCGCGTCGTGGTCGATCCCAAGCGCGGCATCGCCGGCCGCCCCTCCTCGGCCCGCGTCATTCGCGCGGTCATCCCCCAGGACTGACGCCGCACCCTTGCGCGGCTGCCCCGTTGACCTTGGCGGCGAACAGGCCCCTTGGACAGGGATGGCAAGTGAAACCGTCTACATCGTCCAGGCCTATGTGCAGGGAAAAGGCTCGTCTCTTCGGGCCGAGCCCCAGGTCGGCTGCAAGGACAGTGAGGAGGCCCGCCGCAAGGCCGAGCGTCTGGCGCCCCTGAGGCTGGGCGTCGTGGCCTTCTCGGTCTCCGCCGACACCGAGCTGGGCGACTACGACGAAGAACCGACAATCATCTTCAAGTCCGGCCAGTTGCCGCCGCCCTTCAGCAACGAAGGCTAAAGGCCGACCGCGTCTCGCGAAAATTACAGGCGCGAAACACTGGGGCGAGGATGCGGTCCCGGGATGAACCCCGGGGCGCGCGGCTGCTCAGGCTGCACTCATGGCGCGACGCCTAGGGTGGTCTCATGGCTCAAATCGAAAAGGAGATCGCCATGAACCGCAAGATCGTCGCTACCGCTTTGGCCGCTCTCACCGCCGTCGCCTCCCTGGGCGCCGCATCCAGCGCCGCAGCCCAGGGCCGCCCCGGCTCGCACGGACCGGGCCGCCCGCCCCACGCCGCCCCGGCCCCGCCCCGCGCCGCGCCCACGCCTCCGCGCGTCGTGCGCCACGCCCCGGCCGCCTATGGACGCCACCAGCAGGCCCAACGGCGCTACGCCGCCAATCGCTACGCGCCGCCGCGCGGCTATCAGGCGCGCAACTGGAGCTATGGCCAACGCCTGCCGGCCCAGTATCGCAGCCGATCCTACGTGGTCAGCGACTATGGCCGTTACGGCCTGCGCGCCCCGCCGCGCGGCTATGAATATGTCCGCACCGGCAATGACGTGGTGCTGACCGCCGTCGCCACCGGCCTGATCACGGCGGTCATCGCCGGACTGTTCAACTGACGCACACCAGCGGCCCCGAAGATGTCTTCGGGGCCGCTCCATGCCCGAAACGCCCATGACAAAGGCGCCGACGGCCCGGTTTGAAGATCAGCCTCCGCCCGCTAGGGTTCAGGATGACCTTCGCCCTTCGCCGCCTCGGCCCCGTCTGCGCCGTCTTAGCCGTCCTCGCGCTCGGCGCCTGCACGACCACCGTGGGCGGCCTGCCGATCAGGAATACGCCGTCCGATCTGGCCCAGTGCCCGGACCTGAGCGGCGTCTATCAGGCGCAAGGCGAGATCCTCAGCCGCCGGGGCAACCCGACCGCCGACCCCGATCTCAACGCCCTGCTGGCGCGCCCCCTGGCGGTGCGCAGCCTGTCGCAGTCGCCAGACACATGGGCCGACGGCGCCCCGGCCACGGTCGCCCTGGCGCGGGACGGCGAGGCCTGGCGCATCGTGGTCGCCAACGGCCAGGGCGCCGCCGCCCAGGGGCGCCTGCCCCTGCTGAACGGCGCCGCCGATCCCTACCCGAACGAACCGCCCTACAGCCACGACCTCTTGTCACGCACCAACGGCTGCGCCCGCGACCGGCTGTGGATCGCCACCGAGAGCGTGCGGACCCAGCATGAAAGCTATACCGCCGACAGCCACGTCGGCGTCCTGACCGCCACGCCCGAGGCCCTGTTCCTGGACCTGTGGTCGGAGCGGCGTCAGATGGGCCTGCTGCCCTGGGCCTTCGTCGACACGGCCGTGACCCGCTACCGCTTCGCCCGGCTCACGACGCCCGCGTCGCCCGCGGCGGCGCAGCCGTAACGGCCTGAACGGTCGGGGCGATCAGCGGACGGCCGCACGCCGCCTCGATCACCTTGCCCCCCGTCGTCTGATAGCGGACGGGCAGAGACGCCGCGCAGCGCTTCTGGACGGCGAGGAACATGGCCTCTCCCTCCGCCATCGGATCGACATCCTCGATCAGGGCGATCCTGGGATCGCCCGACAGGACGCCGCATCGGCCTTCGGTCGCCAGTTGCAGCCCGTCCAGGTTCTCATAGAAGCCCATCGACCCGTTGCAGTGCTGATCCGCCACATGATGCAGGGCTGCGCGGCGATAGTCCCTCGCATCCGGCTGGTTCGCCAGCGTCACCCCCAGGGCCGCCAGCCGCGCATCAACGCCCGCCCAGCGCTCGGCGCCCGGCCCGTCCATCAGCACCGCAACGGCGCTGTCAGGCTTCAGCAGCGCGCGAAAATCGGCAACGCCATAGCCGTCTCCGGCGCGCCCGGCGTCCAGCAGGGTCTTCCACAGGTCGAAGATATCCCGCGCGCCGCCTGAAGCCTGCCGCGTCTCCAGATCAGCCAGCCACTGCACCACCACGCCGCAGTCATAGATGGCCGGTCCCCGGCGCAGACGGACAGGGTCGTAGTCATCGTCATTGAGCATGTCGCGGCACGCTCTCAGCCGCTTGGTCAGGGCCGCCCGCGCCTGCGCCTCGTCAACCACTCCGCTTGAGACGGCGGCGACCAGGGCGCCATACTCGGCCCCGCCTTCGTGCAGCCAGGGCGCCGTCTCGCCGTCCTTGGTCGTCACCCCATGCCCATTCCACAGATGGAAGGTTTCATGCCAGACGAAGGTCCCCAGCGGCACGGCCACGTCCGGCGGCGGCGACGCCCACATATCCCCGTGAAACCTCAGCGAGATGACGCCCGTGTCCGTGACGTCGCCGCGAAAGCCGGTCGGCCCCGGACTGTCGGTCGAGATGATCAGCGTCGGCTCCGTCGGCAGGACATGGCCCAGCCGCCCCCCGTAGAATTTCTGCGCCGCGAAGAAGCCGTCGCGCAAGAGAACTGTCAGCGCGGGCGGGGCAGAGGCGCTGGCCGCCACCGCTGCGCCGTCGCGGCGCATCACCGCCGCCTGCGGCCCCAGATAGACATAGCCCTTGACCGCTTCCGCGGTAGGCAGCGTCGCTTCGCCCGCAGCCGGCCGAGCCGTCAGCACCGCGTCCATGCCCCGCAGCTCCAGCCCCGGCCCATAGAGGACGTGGCCCGTCCCGACGCGGGTCAGGCCCATATAGATGCGGTCCACCTCGGCCGCGTCGGGCGCGATCTGGATCTCGAAGCGGTCGAACGGCTGGGCGCCCTCGATGACCCCGTCCTTCAGCGTCAGACCCGGCGTGGTCACCGTCCACAGGTCGCGGATGACGCTGGTGGACAGGAAGGCCGCGCGCGTCGTCGGCTCGGCCAGCCGCCAGGTCACGATCACGCCGCCCGGCGCCGTGCGCGCCTCGATGGCGGCGGCCTGCTGGGCCAGGGCGGGCGCAGAGGCGCCGCAGACCATAGCCAGCGCGGCCAACGCGCCGCACATTCTCTTGTTCATGGTGCTTCCTCCACCGCCCCGCTGGCAGGAAGCTTGGCCTTCAGGTCAGCGCCTCGTCAACCGCCGCTCAGTCGCCAGCCTCGACCTCGCCGCCCTGGACGATCCGCGTCACGGCCATGTCGGCGGTGACATTGCCCAAGGTGCGGAAGATGTCGGGGATGACCTCGACCGCCAGCAGCAGGGGCAACATCTCCAGCGGCACGCCCATGGCGATGCAGATGGGGGCGATGGAGGCGAAGAAGCTGACCTGACCGGGCAGGCCCACGGTGCCTATGCTGATCAGCATGGCGGTCAGCATGGCGGCGGCCAACTGTCCCATCGACGGCTCGATGCCGAACAGGTGGGCGCAATAGATGGCCACCCCCAGGTTGGCGACCGGGCTGGTGACGCGAAACACCGCCACGGCCAGCGGCAGGACCAGGCCGGCCGTGGCGCGCGGCACGCCCAGCATGTCCACCGACCGCTCGACCATGACCGGCAGGCTGGCCAGCGACGACTGGGTCGAGAAGGCCACCACCTGGGCCGGCGCCGCCGCCCGCGCGAACCGGCCCAGGCTGACCCGGCCGAAGATCACCGCCAGCGGATAGAAGATCAGACCCACGCCGATGCAGGCGATGGAGATGACGGCCACATAGTGCAGCAGCACCCCCGCCGCGCTGGCCCCCGCCGTCAGGCCCACGCCCAGCGACAGGGCGAAGACGCCCAGAGGCGCCGCCATCAAGACCCAGCGGACGATGACGATCATGGCCTCGCCCACCGCCTCGAAGAAGGTGACCAGCGGCAGGCGCAGCCGCTCGGGCAACTGCGCGGCGGCGAACCCGAAGAAGACGGCGAAGACGACGATGCCCAGGATCGCATCCTCGGACGCCGCCCGGATCGGGTTGGACGGGGCGATGGTTTTCAGGAACTCGCTGAAGGGCGCCGCCGCCCCTATGCCGTCCGGCGCCGCCGGATGCCCAGCCAGCAGCAACTTCGCCCCCTCGGGATCAATCGGCCACAGCGCGTGCAGCCCATAGGCGGCGGCCACGGCGTAAATGGTCGAGCCCAGGATCAGCACCCCGAACAGCAGCACCGCCTTCAGCGCCAGCCGCCCGGTCCGCGCCGCATCCGCAATCGAGGCTATGCCCGTCACCAGCAGGGAGAAGACCAGCGGAATGATCGTCATCCGCAGGGCGTTCAGCCACAGCTGGCCCAGGGCGGCGATGAAGTCCGCCGTGCCATGCCCGCCCGGCAGGCCCCAGGTCTGCGCCGCCGCCCCGGCCGTCAGACCCAGGGCCAGCGCCAGCAAGACCTGGGCGCTCAGCGACGTCAGAAAGGATCGGGCGATTTTCATACCGCCACGCTAGCAGCCGCCGTGAATCGCGCCAGTCGCTTTCTCGCGACGCCGTCCCTATGGCGTGGCGCGCCTCTGCGCACTACCTTGACGTTCATGGCCCGTTCTCCCTCGAAATCGTCCAAACCCGTCCACGTTCCCGGCCAAGGTCCGGGGATGCAGGAGATGGCCGCCCCCTTCCTTCAGGACGCGCCGCGCGGCCGGGGAAACAAGGCCATGCCCATGTTCGCCCCCGTCACCGGTCCGCGCCTGACGCCGGAGGAGCCGCCGGCGGCCCCCGGCGACTGGGTGCCGCACCGCCCCTCGCGCGACGGAAAGAAGAAGGGCGTGCCCTTCCGGCTCGAGACCAAATATACCCCCGCCGGCGACCAACCCGCCGCCATCGCCGAACTGGTCGCCACGGCCGAGGGCGGCGAGCGGGATCAGGTGCTGCTGGGCGTCACAGGGTCCGGCAAGACCTTCACCATGGCCAAGGTCATCGAACAGACCCAGCGCCCGGCCCTGATCCTGGCCCCCAACAAGACCCTGGCCGCCCAGCTCTATTCCGAGTTCAAGAGCTTCTTCCCCGACAACGCGGTCGAGTATTTCGTCTCCTACTACGACTACTATCAGCCCGAGGCCTACGTCCCGCGCACCGACACCTATATCGAGAAGGACTCGTCGATTAACGAGCAGATCGACCGGATGCGCCACTCGGCCACCCGCGCGATTCTGGAGCGTGACGACGTCATCGTGGTCGCCTCGGTCAGCTGCATCTACGGCATCGGCTCGGTCGAGACCTATACCGCCATGACCTTCAGCCTGAAGGTCGGCGACCAGATCGACGAGGCCAAGCTGCGCGCCGACCTGATCGCCCTGCAATACAAGCGCAACGACCTGAACTTCGAGCGCGGCATGTTCCGCAAACGCGGCGACGTGCTGGAGATCTTCCCCGTCCACATGGAGGACCGCGCCTGGCGCATCCAGCTGTTCGGCGACGAGCTGGAATCGATCCAGGAGTTCGACCCCCTGACCGGCAAGAAGACCGCCGACCTGGAAGAAGTCACCGTCTATGCCGCCAGCCACTACGTCACCCCGCGCCCGTCGCTGAACCAGGCCATCACCGGCATCAAGGCCGAGTTGAAGGAGACGCTCGACTGGATGATCGAGAACGGCAAGCTGCTGGAGGCCCAGCGGCTGGAGCAACGCGTCCGCTTCGATCTCGAGATGATGGAGGCCACCGGCGCCTGCGCCGGCATCGAGAACTACAGCCGCTGGCTGACGGGCCGCAGCCCCGGCGAGCCCCCGCCCACCTTCTTCGAATACATCCCCGACAACGCCCTGCTGTTCGTGGACGAGAGCCACGTCACCGTGGGCCAGATCAACGGCATGTTCCGGGGCGACTACCGCCGCAAGTCGACCCTGGCCGAGTACGGCTTCCGCCTGCCCTCCTGCATCGACAACCGCCCGCTCAAGTTCGACGAGTGGGACGCCATGCGGCCCCAGACGGTCCACGTCTCCGCCACCCCCGGCCCGTGGGAGATGGAGCGCACCGGCGGCGTCTTCGTCGAGCAGGTCATCCGCCCCACCGGCCTGATCGACCCGCCGGTCGAGATCCGCCCGGTCTCCGGCACCACCCGCAACCAGGTCGATGACGTCATCGACGAGGTCAAGGCCGTCGCGCGCCAGGGCTATCGCAGCCTGGTCACCGTCCTGACCAAGAAGATGGCCGAGGACCTGACCGAATACATGCACGAACAGGGGGTGCGCGTCCGCTACATGCACTCCGACGTCGACACCCTGGAACGCATCGAGATCCTGCGCGACCTGCGCCTCGGCGCCTTCGACGTCCTGATCGGCATCAACCTGCTGCGCGAGGGCCTGGACATCCCCGAGTGCGGCCTGGTCGCCATCCTCGACGCGGACAAGGAGGGCTTCCTGCGCTCGGAAACCTCCCTGATCCAGACCATCGGCCGCGCCGCGCGCAACGTCGACGGCCGCGTCATCCTCTACGCCGACCGCATGACCGGCTCGATGGAGCGCGCCATCGCCGAGACCGACCGCCGCCGCACCCGTCAGGAGGCCTACAACCTCGAACACGGCATCACGCCCGAGAGCGTCAAGCGCGACATCAAGGAGATCATGGCCTCGCCCTACGAGAGCCGCGAGATGGACCGCCTGACCCGCCCCGGCGTGGCCGAAGCCTCCAAACCCTTCGTCGGCTCCAACTTCCAGGCCGCCCTCAAGGACATGGAAGGCCGCATGCGCGAAGCCGCCTCCAACCTCGAGTTCGAGGAAGCCGCCCGCCTGCGCGACGAGATCAAGAAGATGAAGCTCCTCGACCTCGAATTCGCCAACGAAGCCCTCACCGGCGCCGGCGAAACCGTCGACAAGTCAGCCCCCAAACGCTGGCGCGCGGAAGCGGCGGCCGAAAAGGCGGA
>CAYWDO010000085.1:7299-10106 GCA_964456995.1 uncultured Brevundimonas sp. | reverse complement strand
CGGACCAGATCAGCTTCGCCTCCAACCACGACGGGGCGACGCCCTTCACCGAGATTGAGGTCGCCTACGGCCCGCAGATGCTTTGGCCGGATCATTGCCTGCAAGGCTCAAGCGGCGCGGATTTCCACCCGGATGTCGCGCCTGCGGTGCAAAAGGCTCTGGCCGTGGTCCGCAAGGGCTACAACCCAGCGGTCGACTCCTATTCCGGCTTCTTTGAGAACGACCACCGCACGGCGACGGGCCTGGCGGGCCTGCTGCGCGACCGGGGCGTGACCCGCGTCTTCCTGTGCGGTCTGGCCTACGACTACTGCGTCCGCTTCACCGCCGAGGACGCGGTGCGCGAAGGCTTTGAGGCCGTGGTGATCGAGGATGCCTGCCGGGCGATCGCGCCGGACACGGCGACTGCGGCGAAGGCGAGTTTTCAGGCGCTGGGTGTGGTCGAGATCGAGGCGGCGCTGCTCATAGGTTAGCGCCTTCTTCTTTCGTCATCCTCCGGCAAGCCGCGCAGCGGCGCCGACCGGGGGACCCAGCGGCGCCGAAGGCGATCTTTGCAGCAGGCGTTGAGCGTGGACGTTTCGCGCTCACGCGCGCCGCTGGGTCCCCCGGTCTCGCTCCGCTCGCCGGAGGATGACGAAAGACAAGATCAGTTAGCCGCCGCGTAGGCCTCGACCTCAGCGATCCGCGCCGCCTTGTCAGCCTCGCTCAGGAAGCTGCCCTCGAAGCTATTCTTCGCCAACTGCGTCACCTGCTCGCGCGTCAGGCCCACGGCGTTGGCCAACTGGATGTAGTTGGCGTTTACATAGCCGCCGAAATAGGAGGGGTCGTCCGAGTTCAGGGTGACGTGCAGGCCGCGGCGCAGCATCTCGGGGACCGGGTGGTCCTTCAGGTCCTGGACCACGCACAGCTTCAGGTTCGACAGGGGGCAGACCGTCAGGGTCATCTGCTCGGCGGCCAGACGCGCGATCAGGGTCTCGTCCTCCATCGAGCGGTTGCCGTGGTCCATGCGGTCGATGTGCAGCAGGTCCAGGGCCTCGTGCACATAGGCGGGCGGGCCTTCCTCGCCGGCGTGAGCGCACAGCTTAAGCCCCAGGTCGCGGGCGGCGGCGAAGACGCGCTGGAACTTGGCCGGCGGATGGCCGACCTCGGACGAATCCAGCCCGACGCCGATGAAGTGGTGCAGGTAGGGCTTGGCGGCCTCCAGCGTGGCGAAGGCTTCATCCTCGCTCAGGTGGCGCAGGAAGCTGAGGATCAGGCCGCTGGTGACGCCCAGCTCGGCCTTGGCCCGGTCCATCCCGGCGATCAGGCCCTCGACCACCACGCCGAAGGGCACGCCCCGGTCGGTGTGAGTTTGGGGATCGAAGAAGATTTCGGCGTGGCGCACATTGTCGGCGGCGGCCCGCTGGAAATAGGCGAAGGCCAGGTCTTCGAAATCCTTGCGGGTCAGCAGCACGGCGGCGCCGGCGTAATAGATGTCGAGAAAGTCCTGAAGGTTGGAGAAGTCATAGGCCGCGCGCACGGCCTCGACGCTGTCATAGGGGATGGCGACGCCGTTGCGCTGCGCCAGCTCGAACATCAGTTCCGGCTCAAGCGAGCCCTCGATGTGCAGGTGCAGTTCGGCCTTGGGCAGGCCGGCGATGAAGGCGTCGAGGGACATAGGGGAGGCTCCGTAACTTGGCCTCGACCTTAGCGAATGCGCCTCTGTCCGTCACCAGCAGAGCCCCTCTCCCGGCGGGAGAGGGCTTGAGCCCCGGAGAGCGAAGCGATCCGTAAGGCGAAAGGGTGAGGGGCTAACGGTCCTGTCGGCGTAAGCCGTAGCGCAACGGCTCACGCCGACTGAAAGCGTCGACCCTCATCCGGCCCTTCGGGCCACCTTCTCCCATCGGGAGAAGGGCGCTGATATTACATCCGCTCCGGCGTCTGGATGCCCAGCAGGTCGAGCGCCGTTTCCAACTGGTGCAGGCTGGCGGCGGCCAGGGCCAGGCGCGAGCCCTTGGTCGCGGCGTCCGGCGCGACCAGGATCGGGCAGGCGGCGTAGAATTTCGAGAAGCTCTGCGCCAGGCGATAGGCGTGCTCGGCGATCAGGTTGGGCGAACGCTTGTCATAGGCGTCGGCCGTGGCCGCGTCGAAGGCGTCCAGCGTCAGGGCCAGATCGCGCTCGGCCGGTTCGACGATGGCGATGGGGGCGGTCTCGACGCCCTGATCGGCCGCCTTGCGCAGCAGGGATTTCACCCGCACGGCCTGATACAGCAGATAGGGGCCGGTCTTGCCTTCAAAGCTCATGAAGCGGTCGAGGTCGAAGACGTAGCTGGTGGTGCGGTTGTTCGACAGGTCGGCGAATTTCAGAGCCGCCACCGCCACCTTGCGAGCGATGTCCTCGAACTCGGCTTCCGGCAGGTCGTCGCCGAGTTTGGCTTCCTTCAGACGCTCGCGCGCCTTGTCGGTGGCCATGGTGATCAGGTCGTGCAGTTTCAGCACGCCGCCCGCGCGGGTCTTGAACGGCTTGCCGTCGGCGCCGTTCATGGTGCCGAAGCCGAGATGCTCCAGCGACTTCTCGGGCGCGTAACCGGCCAGATAGGCGGCGCGGAAGACCTGTTCGAAATGCTCGGCCTGACGTTCGTCGACGACGTAGAGGATCAGGTCGGGGGCGATGGATTTGCGGCGGTCGAGGATGGTCGCCAGATCGGTCGTGCCGTACATGGCCGAGCCCTCCGACGACACCACCAGCAGGGGCGGCGGGCTGGGGGCCTCGATGACCGAGCCGTCGGCCAGCTTCTTCTTGCGGGTCTCGCCCGGCTTGGCGACGTGGA
>CAYWDO010000085.1:4944-7199 GCA_964456995.1 uncultured Brevundimonas sp. | reverse complement strand
ACCGAGCCGTCGGCCAGCTTCTTCTTGCGGGTCTCGCCCGGCTTGGCGACGTGGACCACCTGGGCGCCGTCGTCGGGGACCAGCAGGCCGGACTCTTTCAGGTGCGCCAGCATTTCGGGCATCAGGGGATCGGCGTCAGACTCGCCGTTCCACAGGTCGAAGGTGACGTCCAGGGCGCCGAATTCGCGCTCCAGCGCGGTGCGGCTGACGGCGACGAAATGGGCCCACAGGGCGCGGTAACCGGGGCGGCCGTTCTGCAGTTCTGCAGTGGCCTTGCGGGCGCGGTCGCGGAAAGCGGGGTCTTCCTTGGCCTTGGCGGCGGCCAGCGGATAGAGGCGCTCCAGATCCTCAAGCGTCACCGGACTGTCGGCGGGGAAGGGACCGTCGCCGTCGGCCATGAAGGGCAAGGCCAGAGCCTCGTCGCCGCAGGCGGTGATCAGGAGGCCCATCTGGAAGCCCCAGTCGCCGAAGTGGGCGTCGCCCCAGACGATGTCGCCGCGGAAGCGGAACAGCCGCTTCAGGCTTTCGCCGATGATGGAGGAGCGCAGGTGGCCGACGTGCATCGGCTTGGCCACGTTCGGACCGGCGTAGTCGATGACGACCTTGAGCGACGGCCTGTGCAGCGAGGCGCCGGCCAGGGCCTCGTCGGCGGCGACTTCTGCGGCGCGCTGCGACAAGGCGGCGTCGGAGAGCTTCAGGTTGATAAAGCCGGGACCGGCAACCTCGACCGAGGACAGGCGCGCGTCGGCGGCTAGGCGCTCGGCCACCTTGGTCGCCAAGTCGCGCGGGTTGGCTTTCAGCGCCTTGGCGGCGGCCAGGGCCCCGTTTGACTGGAAGTCGGCCAGGTCGGGGCGGTCCGACGCGACGACGCGAGCCAGGCTTGCGTCCACGCCTTCGGCGGCGAAGGCGGCGGCGACCGCTTCGCTGAGAGAGGTCTTGAGATCGGTCATGTGCTTAGGGGTTCGGTTGGGTCTGGCCGGCGGTGACGCGGAAGCGGCTGCCCGAGCGGTTGAACTCGGCCATCTCCGGCGTGATGTCGAAGCCGATCAGGACTTCGAAATTATTGCCGCTGGTGGTGGCGTCAGCGCGGGGGATGACGATGGTCTGGGCCTGCTGGACCGAGGTGGTCGTCTGGCCCTCGAAGTTCACCGGCAGGTCGAAGTATTCCTTGGCCAGGACGGCGTTGTTCCGTTCGGTCACCGCGATCCAGTAGCGATAGGTGCGGCCGTCGCCCGAGGCCTGCGGACCCTTGCCGAGATTGAACAGGACGTTGAAGTCCAGGCGAATCGGATCGTCTTCGCGATAAACGCAATCGGCCGAAACGCCTTCGATCTCGCCGGTGTAACCGACGCCAGCGACCGATGGACGGCTGAAGTCGGCCAGTTCGACATAGCGGGCGGCGTCGTACAGCACCTTCACATAGGGGCAGGGGCCGGCGTTGGCGCGGCGCGACAGGGGGGCGATACGCACGGGGCGTGCATTTTGCGAGGTGCCCTGGTCCGGCGCCTGGTCGCGGCCCTGCGGCCCGCCTTGGCCTGGACGGCCGCTGGACTGGGCCTCGGCGGCTTGAGGAATCAGCGCGGCCGCGAGGGAGAGGGCGGCAAGGGCGGTCAGGACGCGACGCATCAGGAGCTTTCCGGCAGTCGAAGGGGGCGGGACGGTCGGACGTCCGACCTGGCCACGCTCGGTGGTGATAGCGGCTAAAGCGAGGCGCGGCAAACGCGAGCATGCAGGCGGTGGCGGGAAGCCGCTTGAGCGACTAGGTTCCGGGCCATGAACGCGCCCGTATCGCCCTCCGCCTTTGATCGCCGCCCCCTGAACGTGCGCCTCGCCACGCCGCGTGGCTTCTGCGCCGGGGTCGACCGGGCCATTCAGATCGTCGAGCGCGCCATCGAGAAATTCGGCGCTCCCGTCTATGTGCGCCACGAGATTGTCCATAACCGCCATGTCGTCGAGCGGCTGAAAGGCATGGGGGCGATCTTCGTCAAGGAACTGGACGAATGCCCTGACGACCGGCCCGTGGTCTTCTCGGCCCACGGCGTGCCCAAGTCCGTGCCGGCCACGGCCCGGTTGCGCGAGCTGCTGTTCCTCGACGCCACCTGCCCCCTGGTGTCCAAGGTCCACGTCGAGGCCGAGCGCCACCATGACCAGGGACGCCACATCATCCTGATCGGCCACGCCGGCCACCCCGAGGTCGTCGGCACCATGGGCCAGCTGCCGCCGGGCGCCATCAGCCTGGTCGAGACGGTGGCCGA
>CAYWDO010000085.1:3359-4844 GCA_964456995.1 uncultured Brevundimonas sp. | reverse complement strand
ACCAACCGGCAAGAGGCGGTCAAGCGTCTGGGCGAAGGGTGCCAGCTGGTGCTGGTGGTGGGGTCCAAGAACTCGTCCAACTCGGCCCGTCTGGTCGATGTGGCGCTGAAGGCCGGGGCGGGCGACGCCCGTCTGGTCGATGACGCAGGCGATGTGGACTGGTCCTGGTTCGACGGCGTGACCACGGTCGGCGTTACGGCCGGCGCCTCGGCGCCCGAGCCGCTGATCGAGGCCCTGATCGACGCCATCCGCGCCCGATTCGACGCCGTGGTGACCGAGGACGACGGCGCGCGCGAGACCGTCTCGTTCAAACTGCCGCGCGCCCTGACGGTCTGATCCGCATACGAAAAGGGCGCGCCCCGCATTTGCGAAGCGCGCCCGATCGGTCTGGCTGGACCTTGAAGTCTTACAGGCCTGGCAGCTTGAAGCCGCGATCCTGACGCGGGGCGATGGTGATGCCCTGCTGCGTGCCGGTCAGGGCCTGAAGGCGGGCGTGTTCGGTGCTGGCGTCGACGGTGCGCGCACCCTCGGCCGTCTGGGTGACGGTCGGGGCCTGGGTGGCGGCGTCGTCCTTGCGCCAGAACAGGACGCGGTTGGCCCAGCTTTCTTCCTTGTGCGCCAGGTCGCCGAACTCATCGTCCACGACATAGCGGGCCAGGGGGTCTGCGCGGTCGGCGCCGGCCTGATTGACCAGGGCCTGTTCGCCGCCGGTGCGGGTCACGGCCTGACGCTGCCCCAGAAGGATCTGGCGGGCGGCGCTTTCAGGGGCCAGTTCCTGCGGGCGCGGCTGGCCCGGCGACGGCGGGGTCAGGCCGTATTCCGGCGGCACGGCCAGGGGGGCGCTGGCGACGGTGACGAACTCGTCGGGCACCACCTTGGTCAGGCCGATGCTCTGCTTGACGCTGCCACAGGCGGTCAGGCTGAGGGCGGTGGTGGCGAGAAGGGCCACGGTAAAGGTGTTGCGGATACGCATAAGGTCAGCTCGGCTCCGGGAGGCGCGCCCAATGGCGCTGGCTCGGGACGATAACGAAGAGGGGGTGATTACGACTTTTCGGGGGCTGCGCCAACCGTAGAGCGCCGTTCCGACAGGAAGCTGTCGAGGATCAGCAGAACCACGCCGACCGTGATGCCCGCGTCGGCGATGTTGAAGATCCACGGAAACAGGCCCGTGCCGGAGAAGTCGAGGAAGTCCACGACCCCGCCGAAACGGATGCGGTCAAAGACATTGCCCAGGGCGCCGCCCATGACCAGGCCGATGGCCGCGATCATCAGCTTGCGATCCGAGCGCGTCGCCCAGAAGGCCAGGGCGATCGCCACCAGAAGCGAGAAGGCGCTCAGGATCCAGCGGCCGGCGCCGCCGCCGAACAGGCCGAAGCTGACGCCCGTGTTCAGCACATAGGTCAGGTTGAAGACCGGCGGTAGGACCTCGGCGATGCGATAGCCGTCGGGAATCTGCGAGATGTGCGCCGCGTCGATGGCGCCCAG
>CAYWDO010000085.1:0-3259 GCA_964456995.1 uncultured Brevundimonas sp. | reverse complement strand
CGATGCGATAGCCGTCGGGAATCTGCGAGATGTGCGCCGCGTCGATGGCGCCCAGGACCCAGGCCTTGGTCAGCTGGTCCAACACGATGACGACGAGGGCGATGCCGTAGGCGGCATAGGCGAGGCGAGAAATTTTCATGTCTCAAGCCGGTTAGCAGGAAGCAGGGCGAGGGCGAAGAGGGAAATCAACGCGGGGCTGACGCCTGGCCGATGGGGCAAGGGGGCGGTTGCGGCCTTCCCCCCTGCGTTCGGGGGGCTATAACCGGGCCATGACCCTGCCTCACGCCCTGCCTCACCTGTCTGCTGTCGCCGACGACTACGACATCCTGCTTTGCGACGTCTGGGGCGTGATCCACAACGGTCGCGAGAGCTGGCCCACCGCCTGCACCGCCCTGGCCGATTTCAACGCCAAGGGGGGCCATGTCGTCCTGATCTCCAACTCGCCGCGTCCGTCGTCGGACGTGGTGGCGCAGCTGGATGCGCTCGGCGTGCCGCGCAGCGCCTGGAAGGCCTTCGTCACCTCGGGCGACGCCACCCGCGCCGAACTGGCCCGCCGCGCCCCCGGCCCGGCCTGGATCATCGGCCCGGATCGGGACTTCGTCCTCTATGAGGGGCTGAACCTGACCAGCGCCCATGATGCGTCGGACGCCGCCTTTCTCTCCGTCACGGGCCTGTTCGACGACGCGACCGAGACGCCCGAGGACTATCGCGAGCGCCTGATCCCCGCCGTCGAGCGCGATCTGGAGCTGATCTGCGCCAATCCCGACCGCATCGTGCAGAAGGGCGACAGCATCATCTATTGCGGCGGCGCCATCGCCGATCTCTACGAATCCATGGGCGGCCGGGTGGTCATGGCCGGCAAGCCGTTCGGCCCCATCTACGAACTGGCCCTGCGCGAGGCGCAAAAGCTGATGGGCCGTCCGGTGGATCGTTCGCGCGTCCTGTGCATCGGCGACGGGGTCATCACCGATGTTCTGGGCGCGGCCGAGCAGGCGCTGGACTGCCTGTTCATCGCCCAGGGCATCCACGGCGACGCGGCCAAGGGGCCGGACGGGACGCTCGATCCGGCGCTTGCCGGCGAATTGCTCAGGGCCGAGACGACCTTCGCCCGCTACGCCGCGCTCGAACTGGCCTGGTGAGGCTCGCCATTTCGTCGCACCTGCCGTAAAGGCCGCTGATGGTCGAATACGTCACACAGCATCCGTCGGGCGGTTACATCCTCGATGAACTCCACGTCGGCATGGCCGCAGAGAAGACCGTCCACGTCACCGAGGACAGAATTCGCCTGTTCGCCGAGGCGTCCGACGACTTCAATCCGGTGCATCTGGACGAGGCCTTCGCCTCCAAGACCGCCTATCGCGGCCGAATCGCCCACGGCCTGCTGAGCGCGGCTTTTGGCTCGGCGGTGGTCGGCACCATCCTGCCGGGCGCCGGGGCCATCTATATTTCCCAGACCCTGGCCTTCCACTTCCCGGTCCGCATCGGCGATTCGGTCCGCATCGTCATCACGGTGATCGAGATGGAGACGGACAGCGCTCGCGTCGAGCTGCGCTGTGAAGGCTTCGTCGGCGACAAGCTGATCATGGACGGCGTGGCCGTCGTGCGCGTGCCGCGTCGGCGCAAGCCCTCCGCCCGCTGAGGCCAGTCGTGGTCCCCAAGGCGGTCGAGGTCATTCGCGGCTGGCGCGACCTGCCGGCCTCGCAACGCGGGGCGGCGGTGGCCGTTGGCGCGTTTGACGGCGTGCACCGCGGCCATCAGGCCGTCATCGCCTCGGCCCGCGAGGCGGCCCGGCGTCTGGGCGTGCCGCTGGCCGTGGTCAGCTTCGACCCGCACCCGCGCCGGTGGTTTCAGCCCGAGGCCGCGCCCTTTCGCCTGATGACGGCGGATCAGATGGCGCGCGCGCTTGCGCCCCTGGGCGTCGACCGCCTGTATCTGATCCCCTTCGACGCCGAGATGGCGGGGATGACCGACGAAGCGTTCGCCCGTCGCGTTCTGGCCGAAGGCCTGGGCGTCGCCCACGCCGCCGTCGGCTTCGACTTCACCTTCGGCAAGGGGCGCTCCGGATCGCCTGCCTTGCTGCGGACCTATGGCGAGACCCTGGGCTTCACCGTCTCGGTCACCGACCGCATCGACGACGCCTCGGGGCTGAAGCTGTCATCGTCGGCCGTGCGCGAGGCGCTGAAGGCCGGCGACATGGACCGCGCGGCCGCCATCCTGGGCCGCCCCTTCGCCATCCAGGGCGAGGTGATCCACGGCGACAAGCGCGGCCGCACCATCGGCGTGCCCACCGCCAACATCGCCATGGGCGACTATATGCGCCCGGCCTACGGTGTTTATGCCACCCGCACCCGCCTGCCGGATGGGCGGGTCGTCAACGGCGTCGCCAACCTGGGCGTCCGCCCCATGTTCGAGATCGAACAACCCCTGTTGGAAGTCTGGCTGCTGGACTTTGACGAGAGCCTCTACGGCCAGACCATTGAGACCGAACTCGTCGCCTTCCTGCGCGGCGAGATGAAGTTCGACGGGCTGGATGAACTGAAGGTGCAGATCGAGGCGGATGCGGCGTCGGCGAGGGTCGCGTTGGGCTGACCGCTCTTCGGCTCGGATCTCGTGCTGCTTAAAACAGCTATTAGCTAGCAGAAAAGTCGAGAATTAAATCGGCTGCAGACGCTGATGTATATTCGGCCTCGTAGCTTTCCAGCTCTTTAGCCAACCTGGGGTTGCTCGCTGGAGCGTCGCCGTTGATGACTTGGATAATGACGTCTGGCCTGCGTCCCAGCCGATCCAATAGGCGCAGCACAGTCGCTCCCTCGATGACAACTGGTCGCTGCCGTTCAGGGTCTTCTTGGTCGAGCCTGGTGCCAATGACTTGGTCGATTGAACCCTCATGGTGTTCCATCGCTCCACACGCTCGGCGAAGGAACAGGTCCGTCTCGATCAGCGAGACATTGAAGCGGTAAGCCAGATACCGCCCCAGAGAAGTTTTGCCGACGCCAGGCAGTCCAGTGATTGCGACGATTTTTCCGGGTAAATTGTGAAGCGCAGGTTTTAACGCTTCGACAGCCGGTTCGTAGTTGCGTTCGTTCTGAAACATCGATGACCATTAGGCTCTATGAGTGGTTTCTCGATTTCGAGCGCCGAACTACAACGCGGCTATTACCTCACGACAGCCGGTCGCGGAACTCCGTCCAGTCGAACTCCCGCACCATCCGCAACTCGTCCGTGGCGCTGTTCCACAGGGCGATGGCGGGCAGGGGGA
>CAYWDO010000084.1:0-10273 GCA_964456995.1 uncultured Brevundimonas sp. | reverse complement strand
AGGAAGACCCCCGCCGCGAACGGGTCTTCCAGCCCGATCATGGCCGGCACGTTCAGGCCGAAACCGGGCGCCAGCTGCGGCGCCGCCAGCATGACCAGCCAGACGGTCATCCCGACCGCCAGCCCCGCCAGCGCCCCGCGCGAGCGCCCGCCGCGCCACAGCACGGCGCCGAACAGGGCCGGGGCCAGCTGGGCCAGGGCCGCAAACGACACCAGTCCCATGGCCGCCAGACCGCGTGACTGATCCATGGCCTGATAATAGACCCAGGCCATCAGCAGCAGGGCGATGATGGCCAGGCGGCGGATGTTCAGGATGGCCCGCGCCATGTCCCCGGCGCGCTCGCCCCGTCGGCGGCGTTCGGCGGCCAACAACGGCAAGACCAGATTGTTGGACACCATGGCCGACAGGGCCACAGCCTCGACGATGACCATGGCCGTGGCCGCTGAAAAGCCGCCGACGAAGACGATGGCGGTCAGGGCCGAATGGCCGTTGTTCAGCGGCAGGGCCAGAACCAGCAGGTCGGGATTGACGTGGGGCGCGAACAGGCCGCCCGCGGCCACCAGAGGCAGCACCGCCAGACTGGTCAGCAGCAGATAGAGGGGAAAGATCCAGCGCGCCCGCCGCACCTGGGCCGGGTCGCCGCCCTCGACGAAGGCGACGTGGAACTGACGCGGCAGGCAGAAGATGGCCAGGGTCGCCACCAGGACGATGGCCCAGAAGCGCCCGTCCAGATCAGGTCCGCGCGCCAGATCGCCCAGGCTGGCGGCGACGTCGGCCGAGGCCGGGGCGCGCGCCAGCAGGATCAGGGCGAAGACGGCCACGGCCAACAGGGCCGCCAGCTTGACGATGGACTCGATGCCGATGGCCTGGATCAGGCCGCGATTGTGCTCGGTCAGGTCGGGACGCCGCGCGCCGAACAGGATGGCGAACCCGGCCAGGACCCCGGCCATGACCAGAACCGTCAGGCTCTCGGACCCGGCGACCGGGGTGCCCGCCGTCAGCATCTCGCCCGCCATCGACAGGGATTTCAGCTGCAGCGCGATGTAGGGCAGGGACCCCAGGATGGCGACGACGGCCACCGCCGCGCCCAGCGCCGGGCTCTTGCCGTAGCGCGAGGAGATAAAGTCGGCCATCGAGCCGACGTTCTCGCGCCGGGCCGCCGCCGCGATCCGCTTCCACAGCGGAAACAGGACCGTCACCCCCAGGGCCGGGCCGATGTAGATAGGCAGGTATTCCCACGCCGACCGCGCCGCCGTCCCCACCGCCCCGTAGTAGGTCCAGGAGGTGCAGTAGATGGCCAGCGAAAGGGCGTAGAGCGACGGCCCCAGCGCCCCGCCGCGCGTCTTGATCGACGGCCGTTCGTACCACCAGGCCACCGCGAACAGGGTCGCCATATAGGCGGCCACCAGGGCCAGGGTCGCGAGGCTGAACATGACCGACATGTGGGACCCAGCGGGGCTGTGGGACAAGGGTGAAATGGGGGTGGCACCTCATCTTCCGTCATCCCGGAAGCGGCGCAGCCGCTATCCGGGACCGCAAGAAGCGCTGCCCGTAGGGTTTTGGGCGGTCCCGGCTCTCCGCCCTCGCCTTCGCGAGGGCTGCGGCCGGGATGACGGCCGATAAAAAAGGGCGGCCCGACCGAAGCCGAACCGCCCGCAGGTTGGCGAACCTTATGGATCAGGCGTTCAGATCGACGTCCTTGCCTTCCTTGACGAACAGGAAGCCCAGCACGACGGTCGCGACCGCCACCACGATCGGATACCAGAGGCCGTAGTAGATATTGCCCGTGGCCGCGACCATGGCGAAGGCCGTGGTCGGCAGGAAGCCGCCGAACCAGCCGTTGCCGATGTGATAGGGCAGGGACATCGAGGTGTAGCGGATATTGGTCGGGAACATCTCGACCAGGGCCGCCGCGATCGGCCCGTAGACCATGGTCACGTAGAAGCCGAGGATGAACAGGATCAGCACCACCATCGGCTTGTTGACCAGGGCGCTGTCGGCCTTGGCCGGATAGCCGGCGCTGGTCAGAGCCTGACCCAGGCCGGTTTCCCAGGTCTTTTTCTGGGCGGCGAAGTCGGCGGTGCTCATGGCGTCGCCGCGGAAGCTGGGGATGACCGACTGATCGCCGATGCGGACCTCGGCCACCGTGCCGGCCGGGGCCGCGACATTGGTATAGGTCACGCCCGCCTTGGCCAGATAGGACTTGGCCACGTCGCAGGAGTGGTTGAACACCGTCTTGCCGACGGGGTCGAACTGCAGATTACAGTCGGCGGGATCGGCATAGACCGAGACGGGGGCCGAGGCCGCCGCCGCCGCCAGACGCGGGTTGGCCGCTTCCGTCAGGGCGTTGAACAGCGGGAAGTAGGTGATCGCGGCCAGCAGGCAGCCGGCCAGGATGATCGGCTTGCGACCCACCTTGTCCGACAGCCAGCCCCAGAAGATGAAGAAGGGCGAGGCCAGCAGAAGGGCGATGGCCAGCAGGACATAGACCAGGGTGGCGTCGACCCGCAGCACCCGCTCCAGGAAGAACAGGGCGTAGAACTGACCCGTGTACCAGATGACCGCCTGACCGGCCGTCAGACCGACGAGGGCGATCAGCACCAGCTTCAGGTTCGGCCACTTCATGAAGCTGTCCTTCAGCGGGGTCTTGGACCCCTTGCCTTCGGCCTTCATGCGCTTGAACGACGGGCTTTCGGCCAGCTTCAGGCGGATCCACAGCGAGACGCCCAGCAGCAGGATCGAGACCAGGAAGGGAATTCTCCAGCCCCAGTCGAGGAAGGCTTCCTCGCCGACCGCAAAGCGGACGCCCAGGATGACCAGCAGGCTGAGCACCAGGCCGGCCGTCGCCGTGATCTGGATGAAGGAGGTGTAGAAGCCGCGCTTGCCGTGCGGGGCGTGCTCGGCGACGTAGGTGGCGGCGCCGCCGTATTCACCGCCCAGGGCCAGGCCCTGGATCAGGCGCATCAGCACCAGGATGATCGGGGCGGCGATGCCGATGGCCGCATAGGGCGGCAGCAGACCGACCACGAAGGTCGACAGACCCATCAGCAGCATGGTGACGAGGAAGGTGTTCTTGCGTCCCCACAGGTCGCCCAGTCGCCCGAAGAAGATGGCCCCGAACGGACGGACGGCGAAACCGGCGGCGAAAGCCATCAGGGCGAAGATATAGCCGGTGGTCTCGTTCACGCCCGAGAAGAACTGGGTGGTGATGATCGCGGCCAGCGAGCCGTAGAGATAGAAGTCGTACCATTCGATGACGGTGCCGACGGACGACGCCAGAATCACGAGCCGGTCGTTCTTGTCGACCGTGTGCTCCGCGCCCTCCGCCGCATCCACTGTGCGGTCGGTCATGGGCAGTCCCTTCCTTTAGGGTCGCGATTCGCGACCGTTTCCTCGCGATCCTGTGCCGGATCGTCGGAAGCCAGACTGACAGCAGGGCGAAGGCTTTGCAGAGAGCGACTTTGGTCGAACGGCGGCGTCCGTCGCGCCCGTGACGCGCAAATATTGGTCAAAGCGCCGTTTCGGTGTTGTCGCAGCGGGCGACTGAGGCCACATGAAGGTTTGACGTCGCCGTCCGGCGACCCGGCGCGAGAGGACATCAATGGCCCGTAAGCCCAACTACAGTTTCGAACGGCAAGAGCGCGAGCGCGCCGACGCCAAGAAGGCGGAAGCCAAGGCCGCAGCCAAGGCCGCCAAGAAAGCCGCCAAGGCCGGCGGCGAATCCGGCGACGACGCGGAACCGTCCGAGGACTGACGTCCGGCGGTGCTGCGGGCCCCTAGAGGCCCATGCAGACGTATTTCAGCTCGAGGTAGTCCTCGATGCCGTGGCGCGAGCCTTCGCGACCCAGGCCGGATTGCTTGATCCCGCCAAAGGGCGCGACCTCGGTGGAGATCAGGCCGGTGTTGACGCCGATCATGCCGGTCTCCATCGCCTCGGCCACGCGCCAGATGCGGCCCATGTCGCGCGCGTAGAAATAGCCGGCCAGACCGAACTCGGTCGCATTGGCCAGGCCCAGCGCCTCGTCCTCCGTCTCGAAACGGACGACGGGCGCGACGGGGCCAAAGGTCTCCTCCTTGCAGATCAGCATATCGGACGTGACGCCCGACAGCACGGTCGGCTGGAAGAAGGTCCCGCCGAGGGCGTGGCGCTGGCCGCCTGTCTCCACCTTGGCGCCCTTGGCCGTCGCATCGGCGATATGCTCTTCGACCTTCTTGACGGCCTTGGCGTCGATCAGCGGGCCGATCTGCACCCCGTCCTCCAGCCCGGCGCCGACCTTCAACGCGGCGGTCGCCTGGGCCAGTTTGGCGACGAACTCATCGTGGACCGACGCTTGGACATAGAAGCGGTTGGTGCAGACGCAGGTCTGGCCGCTGTTCCTGAACTTGGAGGCCACGGCGCCGGCCACCGCCGCGTCGATGTCGGCGTCGTCGAAGACCAGGAAGGGGGCGTTGCCGCCCAGTTCCAGACTCATCTTCTTGATGGTTTCGGCCGACTGCCGCATCAGGGTCCGACCGATCTCTGTGGAGCCGGTGAAGCTGATCTTGCGCACGGTCGGGTTGGACGTCAGTTCGCCGCCGATGTCCGAGGCCGAGCCGGTCAGGACGTTGAACAGCCCCTTGGGCAGGCCCGCCTCCTCGGCCAGAACCGCGAGCGCCAGCGCCGACAGAGGGGTCTGGCTGGCCGGTTTCAGCACGACCGCGCAGCCTGCCGCCAAGGCCGGCCCGACCTTGCGCGTGATCATGGCGGCGGGGAAGTTCCATGGCGTGATCGCGCCCACCACCCCGACCGGCTGTCGCAGGGTGATCAGCCGTTTGGTCGCGTCATGGCTGGGGATGACCTCGCCATAGGTGCGCTTTCCCTCTTCGGCGAACCATTCGATGAAGCTGGCGGCATAGGCGATCTCGCCCTTGGCCTCGGTCAGGCTCTTGCCCTGTTCGCGGGTCAGCAGGCGGCCCAGGGCGTCCTGTTCGCTCATCATCAGGTCGAACCAGCGACGCAGAATTCGCGCCCGGTCGCCCGCCGTCCTGGCCGCCCAGGACTTCATCGCGGCTTCGGCGGCGACAATGGCGCGTCGGGTCTCGACCGCGCCCAGGCTGGGGACGAGGCCCAGCGTCTCGCCGGTCGCCGGATCCGTGACCTTGAAGGTCGCGCCGTCGTCGGCCCCGATCCATTCCCCGTCGATGTAGGCCAGACTGCGCAACAGACGGTCGGCGGGGGCGGGCGTGGGCATGGCGAGAGGCTCCGTTCAGGTCGCGGTCGATAACGCCTCGAAGCGCGTCCGGCTGCAACCGGGAAGATGATCAGCCCAGAATCAGCCCCATGCGCACCAGGGCCGACAGGCTGTCGGCTTCCATCTTCACCATGACCTTGGCGCGGAAGACCTCGACCGTCCGAGGGCTGATGTCCAGCTCAAGCGCGATGGCCTTGTTGGAATGGCCGTGGATCAGGGCGTCGAAGACCTGACGCTCGCGCGGGGTCAGTCGGGTCAGCCTCTGTTCGGCGGCGGCGCGGGCCGCCTGTTCATGGCCGACGTCGTTCAGGCGGGCCAGGCAGCCGCGCACGGTTTCGATCAGGCGGCGCGGATCGAACGGCTTTTCGATGAAGTCGACGATGCCGGCCTTCATCATCTGCACCGCCATCGGCACGTCGGCATGGCCGGTGATCACGATCACGGGCCAGGCGTTTCCGCGCAACTGGGCCAGACGGCGCACGACCTCGTCGCCCTCCATGTCAGGCATACGCACGTCGGTGATGACGCAGGCCGTGGCGTCCTCGGGCAGGGCGGCGAAGAAGTCGATCCCGCTGGCGAAGCCGCGCGCGCGGATGCCCTCGCTGCGCAGGAGCACGAGCAGGGAATCACGGACGGCGGCGTCGTCGTCGATGATGAAGACGGAATGGAGGCTCATACGGTTTCGACGCCCAGTTCACGGTTCAGGGTGAAGGAGAAGGCCGCGCCCCCCAGCGCGCTTCTCGAGACTTGCAGTCGTCCGCCGTGGCTTTCGACGATGGTGCGGGTGACGGACAGGCCCAGGCCCATGCCGCCGGACTTGGTGGTGGTCAGCGGCTGGAAGATGCGATCGACCAGCTCGTCTGCGACGCCGGGGCCATTGTCCTCGACGCTGATCCGGTACTGGCTCTCGGAGACCGGGCGACCGATGATGACCACTTCGGGCGCCGTGTGGTCGCCAAGGGCTTCCACGGCGTTGCGAGTCAGGTTGACCATGGCCTGCTGGAATTGGATGCGTTCGGCCAGGACCCGGTCGTTCTCGGCGGCCACGTCCATGCGAATGGCCACCCCCTTGGCTGCGCCGATCATCGCCAGAATGGGGCCGAGGTCCTCGACCATGGAGGAGGCGCGCTCGCTATCCAGTCTGCGGACTTCCAGTGACAAGAGTTCGCGCATCCGGCGGATGATCTTGCCGGCGCGCAACAACTGACCCTTGGCCAACTCGACGGTGCGCAAGGCGCTGTCGCCCAGAACGCCGGCCTTCTCCATGTCCACCTGACTGGCGTGCAGATAGGTGGCGGCGGCGCTGAGCGGCTGGTTCAGCTCATGCGCCAGGGTGGCCGCCATCTCGCCCAGCGAGTTGAGGCGCCAGACCTTGTTCAACTGGGCGTGCAGTTCACGCGCCTGGGCGTCGGCGGCGTGCCAGCGGCTCAGATCCGTCAGGCACAGGGCCACATGGGTTTCGCCCGCCGCGTCGTTCGCCACGCCATACTGGATGCTCAAGGGGAAGGAGGCGCCATCGGCGCGCAGGCCCGTCCAGTGACCGTCCTTGGACGTCAGCTCGCCGCCGGCCGACCCGGTCGCGACAAGGGCGGCGATTTCGAACCCGGGCGCCAGTTCGGCGAAGGGGCGCCCAACGGCGTCGGCTTCGTTCATATCAAACAGGGCGGCGCAGGCCGGGTTCAGATGATGCACTTCGCCGCGGGCGCTCAGCGTCACAACGGGAACGGAGGCCAGGGCGGTGTTCAGCATGGCGTCCTTGGCCGCCAACTGTCGCGAAAGGTCGAGGGTCCGTCGCTGCAGGGCGCGCAGGGCCCAGCAGACTTCGGCCAGAATCCAGGACACCCCGGCGAACAGCAGGGCGTTGGTCAGGGCGTCGACATGGCTCTCGCGCGGCACCAGGGTCAGGTTGACGGCGATGGACAGGATGACGGCCAGCGCAGTGGCCGTCCGTCCGGCCAGTATGGCCGTGATCATGACCGCCGGAATCATGGGCAGATAGTAGAACTGGCCCAGCCCTTCGAGCAGGCTTCTGAATCCGACGGCTCCGCCGACCGTAATGATCGCCAGAACGATCCCGCTCCAGCGTCGACCTGAAACAGCGCCTGCTAGAGGCAGGATTCTATCCATGGCCGATTGAATGAAACCGCTCCTCGCGCTTTTGGGGTCGCTATCGGTGAAGCTGTGCAAGAGCAGTTTACAGAATTCCGCCGAGGGGCGCCTTCTATACATAGGTTGTGTATTTCGCAAACCCTGAGTTAACCACGTTATGTAACGGCCATGATTGGGTCTTAATTGGTATCACGGATTTGTATAGAGGCAGAAAAATGTCAATTACTGTAAAGATGGTTTCTCAGCGTTAAGCATTAAGTCTCTGGGTTAAGCGCTGGCAACGAACGCTTAACCATACGGGGCGACACCCGAGCAGATTCTGGCCATCTGCGCATTTCTACGTAGTCGTGGATTTACGGAAATCTACGTTTGTTCGGTCAAACAGTGCCTCATGATCACCGAGGTAAAAATGCTCGAACAGCGTTGCGCTAAGCGCCAGAACGGCGCCGCCATCATCCCGCTTATCGCCGGCTTCGCCGTCGCGATCGGCTTCACCAGCGCTGCTCAGGCGCAATCCTTCAAACCGATCGCGTTCAACGCCCAGATCGGCGTCGCCAGCGAATATATCGGCAAGGGTCTGGGCAAGAGCGCCGGCGACCCCAGCGTCAACGGCTCGGCCGAGATCTCCAGCGGCGCCTTCTACGCCAGCGTCTTCGCCTCGACCGCCAAGCTGTCGCAAGGCTCGGACGCCGAGATCGTCAGCGCCATCGGCTGGCGTCCGCAAGCGGCCGGCTACAAGTTCGATTTCTCGGTGGTGAACCGCGACCTGCCGGGCACCCGCGCCGGCGTCGACGCCAACTTCTGGGAATATCAGGCCGACGCCGCCCGCAAGCTGGGTCCGGTCAACACCCGTCTGCGCATCAACTATACCCCCGACGGCTTCGCCGCGACCAAGGAGGCCTGGTGGGTCGAACTGCAGGGCACGATTTCGGTCGGCCCCAAGACCAAGGCCTCGGCCGCCATCGCTGATCGTACGGCGGACGGCGGCGCGGAATACGCCGCCTGGAATGTCGGCGTGAAGCACGCGCTGACCGACAAGCTGGCCGCTGACGTGCGCTGGTATGACACCGATAGTCATGCCCTGGGTGAAAACTATGACGGGCGTCTTGTCGGCGCTCTGACCTACGCGTTTTAAGTTCGGGGGATCGACACAATGAACTTCATCAACAACCTTCCGGTTTCCCGGAAACTGTTTGCAGCCTTCCTGGCTGTTTTCGTCGCCATCGGCGCCATGGGCGCGGGCATCGGCTACAGCCTGTGGCAGCTGGAAGTGTCCGACAAGGAGCGTAGTCGGGAAAACACGATCAATCGCGAGACGTCCAAAGCCGAATTCTATCTGGCCAAGCAGGAGAACGCGATGCGTGGCTTCCTGCTTTCGACCGACAGCTATTATCTTGAGCGCCTCGACTCGCACCGGGACAACTTCAAGAAGGCGCTGACCGGTATTGGCGCCCAGGTCGATGCTGATCGCAGCGTTCATATCGGCGAGGCCGAGAAGGCTGCTGACGCCTGGTTCGACAACATCGTCGTCAAGGGCGCGGCTCTGGCCCGCAACCCTGCAACGCGCGCCGAAGCCATCGCCATGGTCGGCCCGGACGGTTCCGCCGACGGCTACATCACGCCGGTGGAAGAAGCCGTCGATGCTCTGCGCACCAAGAATGACGCCGCACTGCAAGCCGCACGCGACGAGCAGGACGCCGCCACGGCCACGGCCATGTTCAGCCTGATCATCGGTCTGATCGCCGCCGCGCTGATCGCCGCTGTCGCTGGTTTCATCGTGACCGGACTGATCGCCAAGCCCATCACCGCCATGACCTCGGCCATGCGCCGCCTGGCCGGCGGGGACAAGACGATCGAGGTGCCGGCCGTTGGTCGCAAGGATGAAGTCGGCCACATGGCCGCCGCCGTCCTGGCCTTCAAGGACGCGGCCATCGCCAACGAGCGTCTGGAAGTCGAAGCCACCGCCGCCCGTCAGGCCGCCGAGCAGGAGCGCGCTCGCGCCGAGGCTGAAAAGGCGCGCATCGCCGAGGAAGACCGCGTCGCCGTCACCGCCCTGGGCCAAGGCCTGCAAGCCATGGCCAATGGCGACCTGACCCACCGCATGACGGCGGATGTGGCCGCGCGTTCGGAACAGCTGAAGACCGACTTCAACACCGCCATCGCCCAGCTGGAAAGCGCCGTGGCCGTCGTGATCAGCAATGTCGCCGCCATCCGCTCCGGCGCCGGCGAGATCAGCCAGGCCTCCGACGACCTGTCGCGCCGCACCGAGCAGCAGGCGGCTTCGCTGGAAGAAACCGCCGCCGCCCTGGATCAGATCACCGCCACGGTGAACAAGACCGCCGACGGCGCCCGCCAGGCTTCCGGCGTGGTGCAACAGGCTCGCGGCGACGCGGAAACCAGCGGCAATGTGGTTCGCGACGCCGTCGCCGCCATGAACGCCATCGAACGCTCCTCGACCGAGATCGGCAACATCATCGGCGTGATCGACGAGATCGCCTTCCAGACCAACCTTCTGGCCCTGAACGCCGGCGTCGAAGCCGCCCGTGCAGGCGATGCGGGTCGCGGCTTCGCCGTCGTGGCCTCGGAAGTCCGGGCCCTGGCCCAGCGCTCGGCCGAAGCCGCGAAAGAGATCAAGACCCTGATCTCGGCCTCGGGTCAGCAGGTCGGCGCCGGCGTCAACCTGGTCGGTCAGACCGGTCAGGCCCTGCAACGCATCGTCAGCCGCGTGGCCGAAATCGACGGCCTGGTCTCGGAAATCTCGGCCTCGGCCCAGGAGCAGGCCACCGGCCTGCAACAGGTCAACACGGCTGTGAACCAGATGGACCAGGTGACGCAGCAGAACGCGGCGATGGTCGAGCAGTCGACCGCCGCCAGCCACTCGCTGGCCCAGGAGGCGGACGCTCTGGCCTCTTCGGTTGCTCGCTTCCGCACCG
>CAYWDO010000083.1:5711-10372 GCA_964456995.1 uncultured Brevundimonas sp. | reverse complement strand
GCGGCCGTAGTTCAGAGGTAGAACGTCAGCTTCCCAAGCTGAATGTCGCGGGTTCGATTCCCGCCGGCCGCTCCACAACAATCAAACTTTAGCACGACGCCCACGGGCACAACGGAAGCCGTTGGGCGGGGCCTGCTTTCGGCAGGCCTGGCGCTTCGGCGAAGACTCCGGTCGTGCGGAACGCTGGGGGGCGTGCAATCCGCGTCGAGGCCGTCGCGCCGAAGCGCCGATGTGTGAGCGACGGCGAGGTCGCCGGCGCCCGGCCCGCCCGATGATACGCTGATCCCGCAAGCGCGGTGGTGGCGATCGGCGCACCAGGGTCCGAAGGGGCTGCGCGTCTGGCGGAGATGGACGTGCGTCGCCCGACCTGCGTGGCGGCTGACGCCGGTGCAGGATCTACAATCCGAGTTGGCCTTTCCGATGCGCATCGCCGTGTCGATGGCGCCATGGGAGTCAGTTCAATCCAGCAGCCTACACGATTAACCTTTCGTTAGTAATCGGCATTTCACTTAATCGATCTTATGAAAACATAAGTCACTTAGTTCTCATGATCCTATACAAGTACAATATGCCATTCCTGCATCGTCAGTTCTGTAACGCTAAGGCATGGGAGCGTTGTTGGGTATCACCAATATGTGGGGTGTATGCGGGAATATTTTGGGGTATGTCGGAATTCGTCGAGATTGTGGCGTTGTGTAGGGTGGTGGTGCAACAACAGGTCGGACGGGGGCGGCCAGAGCTTGGAGTTTCGATCGTGAGACAAGGTTCTGTTGAGGTCGGTCGTGCGTCTGGCGCGCCCCATGAGCCGTTCTGGTTCCCCCTCGATCGCCGGGTATCGCGCGACAGGCGGCGATCCGCGCCGACCGATGACCTGGATCCGCAGGCGGCCTGCGGGCGCGCCCTGGCCAACTGGGTGGACGGCGAGCGCCGCGCGCGGCTGATCGTTACGCCGGGTCTGGAGGTCATGTGGATGAATGAGGCGGCCCGGGCGCTGCGCGACGACGGCGAGGCGTTCGAGGTCAAGGAGGGGCGACTGACGCCGCGTTCGCCGATCATCGCCAGCCTGGTCGGCAGAGCTCGGCCGGAGGAGGCGGGCTGCGCGGTCGTGCCGGGTGACGGCGGCCGTCACTGGGTGGCCTGGGCGCGTGAAGTCTGCTCGCCGCCAAACACCCTGATCGGCTTGACCTTGCAACGGGCGCGCAGCGAAATCCGCTTTCAGGCCCTGATCGAGAGCCATCTGCTGACGCCGTCCGAAGGGCGGATCATCGAGATGTTACTGGCCGGGATCGAGACCGGCCGTGTCGCCCAGACGCTGGACATCTCCATCGAGACCCTGCGCACCCATTTGAAGCACGCCTATCAGAAGCTGGGCGTGCGCAGCCGCGGCGAACTGTTCGCAGAGGCCCTGAGTTTTGTCGGACCCTAGATTCAGGCGGCGGGCGTCGATCCAGCGATAGCGGTCGGAGTTGGCGCGATCATCGCGGGCGCCGGAGCGCTGGCGGGCTCGGCCTGAACCAGCAGCGGACCCAGGGCGAAGGCGGCCACAGCCGCGCCCGCTGACAGAGCGACGACGGCGACGACGACGTAGGCGGCGAGCGAACGCGAACGGCGACGGCGGAAGCCGCCGGACTTCACGGCCCGAATGATGACGAAGGGGCCTTTGGTGAAGGCCTCGGAACCCATGATATTGTGTTGGGACAAGTACGCGCTCCCCGACTGTCCAGAAATGGATCAGTTCAGAGAGCGGTCCCGTAAGGCCAAAGGATGGCGAACGCCGCTCCCTGTGTCGTTCAGCTGCCGAGGGTGACGTTGATCATACGCCCGCCGCGCGTCTGGACGCGCTTCATCAGCACCACGATGTCGTCGCCGGCCTTGACCGGCGAGATCAGGAACCAGCTGCCGTCGGGCAGGCCGGTGAAGCGGAAGGCGCCCTGGGCGCAAGCCTGGGCGCGCTCGTAGGAACGGTAGTCGGCGCCCTGTTCGCCGGCCGAACGGGCGCGCACCACGGCGGCGGGCACGGCGGCGCGTTCGGTCGAGCCATAGAGACGCTGCATCCGGGCGCGGGTGTAGCCGGTGTCGGGGATCAGGCCGACGTTGCCGACGCAGTTGAAAGTCTTGCCGTCCTGGGCGAAGGCGACGCGGCCCTCGATCGAGGCCTGGCCAGCGCGGGTCGACCAGGCGAAGGCGTCGGCGCTGAACTCGGTCGAGCCGGCGTTGCTCCCGCCCCCCATCGGCGTGGTGGCGCAGGCGCTGAGCGCCAGCCCGCCTACGAGAATGGCGGCGAGGGCGAGGGAAGGGCGGCGAGTCGACATCAAGGGGCTCCCAAAACGCGTTTCAAGCGCTACCGGCATGGCCCCCTATGGCGCGACGAGTCAAGGTTGCCCGCCGTCGCGGCGTGGGCCACAAGAGCGCCGGAGACCGGACGCAGAGACCGGCCAGAAACGTTTTCAGGGACTTCATGACCGTCACTCTCGACGACATCCGCGAAGCACAGAAGCGCATCGCCGGCCAGGTCGACCGCACGCCCGTCCGTCATTCCCGCCGCCTGTCGCAACTGACCGGCGCCGAGATCTGGATCAAGTTCGACAATCTTCACTTCACCGGCAGCTTCAAGGAGCGCGGCGCCCTGAATCGGCTGCTGCAACTGACGCCAGATGAAATGAAGCGCGGCGTGGTCGCCGCCTCGGCGGGCAACCACGCCCAGGCTCTGGCCTATCACGGCGGCCGCCTCGGCGTGCCGGTGACCATCGTCATGCCTGAGGGCACCCCCTTCGTGAAGGTCGACGGCACCCGCGCCCACGGCGCCAATGTCGTCATCCACGGCCTCGATTTTTCCGGCTCGACCGAGGAGGCCAAGCGGCTTCAGGTTGAGCACGGCTATGTCTTCGTCTCGGCGTTCGACGACGAAGGCATTGTCGCGGGCCAGGGGGTCTGCGGGCTGGAGTTCATGGAGGACGCGCCCGATCTGGACGCCCTGATCATCCCCATCGGCGGCGGCGGCCTGATCTCGGGCAGCGCTATCGCCGCCAAGGCGATCAAGCCCGACATCAAGATCTTCGGCGTCGAGGCCGCCCGCTATCCGTCCTTCACCGCCCGTCGCCGCGGCGAGCCGGCCAAGTGCAGCGGGCAAACGATCGCCGAGGGCATCGCCATCAAGGCCGTGGGCGAAATCCCCTTCGCCCTGGCCGACAGCCTGATCGACGAGATCTTCGTCTGCGAGGAAGCCGACTTCGAGAAAGGCGTGGCCCTGCTGGCGACGCTGGAGAAGACCGTGGCCGAGGGCGCCGGCGCCGGCGGTCTGGCCGCCATCCTGGCCAATCCCGAACGCTTCAAGGGCATGAAGGTCGGCATCGCGCTGACCGGCGGCAATATCGACGCGCGGATGCTGGCCGTGGTGCTGAACCGCGAAATGGTTCGCGAAAAGCGGCTGATCGTCTATCGCATCCTGGGCGACGACCGCCCGGGCATGCTGTCGGCCATGGCCGCCGTGATCGGCGGGCTGGGCGGCAATATCATCGACGTCGTGCACAACCGGCTGGCGCTGGACGTGCCGGCCAAGGGCGCGGAGTTCGACATCATGGTCGAGACCCGCGACGCCAGACATGCCGAGGAAATCGGCGAAGCCTTGAAGGAACGTGGCTATGAACTTCGCATGGGCTAGACGCCCCTTTGGGCCCGCATTCGCAGCGGCGGCCGTCGTCGCCCTGCTGGCCACGGCCGCCTGCAATCGGCAGCCTGCCGCATCCAGCGCCGACCTGGCCCAGAACGCCGAGGCCGCCGCCGCCTTCATGAAGACCAACGCCTCGGCGGAAGGGGTGCAGACCCTGCCCTCGGGCCTGCAATACAAGGTCGTGGCCAGCGGCCCGGCGAGCGGCGTGCGTCCCGACCGCAACGACCTGGCGCGCGTCGACTATGAAGGCAGCCTGACCGACGGCACGGTCTTCGACAGCTCGTTCAAGCGCGGCTCGCCCGCCGTCTTCAGCCCCGAGCAGGTCGTGCCCGGCTGGACCGAGGCCCTGCAACTGATGAAGCCCGGCGACGAATGGCTGCTCTACGTCCCGCCCGAGCTGGGCTACGGCGAGGCCGGCGGCCCGCCGCTGATCCCCGGCAACGCCGTGCTGGTGTTCCGGCTGAAGCTGCTGGACGTGGCGCCCGTCCCCGGCGGCGGTCGTGGCGTGGGCTCGGCCGACGTCTGACGCTTTTTCCTTCTCCCTTGCGGGAGAAGGTGGCAGCCCTCGGACTTGATCCGGGGGCTGACGGATGAGGGGTTTCTCCACGTGGGAAACCCCTTTTTGCTAGATCTGGGGGCGGCGAGACCCCTCATCCGACCCGCTGCGCGGGCCACCTTCTCCCGCAAGGGGAGAAGAATTCCATTCCGCTTTGACGCTCTCGTCTTCTTCACCCGCCAGCCGCGCTTGGCGCAGCGCCGCCCAGCGCTCCGGCGCCAGCCGCGACAGCGCCCAGACCGCCGCCCCGCGCACCACGGGCGCCGGATCGTCCAGCAGGGCTTCGACCGCGACGATCAACTCGGCGTCGTCAGAATTTCCCGCCGCATAAAGCACGTTGCGGATGAACCGATCCCGCCCGATGCGCTTGACCGGGCTCTTGGTGAACAGGGCGCGGAACGCCGGATCGTCCAGCGCCAGCAGGTCGGCCAGCCT
>CAYWDO010000083.1:2617-5611 GCA_964456995.1 uncultured Brevundimonas sp. | reverse complement strand
CAGATTGGTGTGCTTGCCCTGCCAGCCCAGACCGGCGCGCTGGGCCAGGGGCTTCTCCATCAGGGGGGCGGTGTCGACGAAGACCTTGACCTCCTGCCCCAGCCGCGCCCCGATCTGGCCGGCCAGGATCTTCAGCCGGCCCTTGATGACCTCGTGATAGTCGTCGCCGCGCGCATAGACGGAAATATAGCCCGCTGATTTGTCCGCCAGCTCGGGCAGGGGATCGGTTTCCGGCCCATAGTTCATGCCCAGGACGATGGCGGTCTTCGCCCCGGCCCACATGGCGGTGGGGTGAGCGCGGCGCTCCAGCGTCGTCTCCATCCAGCCCATGTCGCCGTGGCGCCCGGCCTCGACGAAGTGGGCCAGCTTCTCGCCCGCGCTCCACGGTTCGCTGGCCGAGGCGAAGCGGCACACGCCGAAGCCCAGTTCGGCGGCGCGCTGTCGGATGAAGATGCGGGGATCGGCCGCCATGACGGGGCCTTTGCCCCTGTTAGCCTCAGAAGTCGAGGTCGGCGTACCAGGTCGCCGGCTGCACGCCGGGGAAACGGTCGGTCAGCAGAGGCCGGAAACAGGGGCGCGACTTCAGCTTGGAATACCAGGTCTTCAGCGCCGGATACGACGCCCAGGTGATCTCGCCGAAATAATCCAGCACCGACAGGTGTCCCGCCGCGATCAGGTCGGCCTGGCTGAGCCGACGCCCGGCCAGCCATTCCCGACCGGCGGCCAGGGCCTCGAACATGGCCAGATGGGTGCGCAGCGCGTCGCGCCCCTCACGCAGCATCCGCGCCTCGGGCGGACCCAGCCGCAGCAGGGGCTTCTCCATCCGCTCATGCAGCAGGACGGCGTCGACCTCGTCGATGAAGCGGCGGTTGAACCAGGAAGTCAGGCGCCTCGCCTCGGCCCGTTCGCCGATGTCGGCGGGCATCAGGACGTCCCCCTTGGAGCGATCCTCGATCCAGCCGAGGATGGCGTCGATCTCGCACAGGGTCAGGGTCTTGCCCTTCTCCGTCACGGTCAGGACCGGCGGCATCCCCGAGGGGTTCAGGTCGATGACGGGGCAGTCGTCCTCCCACGGCTTGACCAGTTCCTCGCCGAACTCGACGCGCGCCTCGCCCAGGGCCAGTCGCGCGGTGCGCGAGCCGGGGTGGAAGGCGAAATGATAGAGGACGGCGGGGGCGGACATTGCTCGATCCATAGGCCCCGCGCGTTAAGACCGCGTTTACCGCGACGGACGGTCGCGGCTCAGGACCAGGGGCCGGACTGGATCGTCAGAGGCTCGACGGCGTCCTCGGGTCGCGCGGCGTGGACCTCCGCCCGACCGCGCGGGTCGGCGTGGATCAGGATGTCGGCGTGGGGGAAGGCGGCCTGGATGCGCTGCTCGGCCTCGACCACGATGGCGTGGGCGGCCTCCAGCGTCAGGGTCGGGTCCAGATCGACGTGCATCTGCACCATCAGCACCTGCCCGGCCATGCGGGTCCGCAACTGGTGCAGGCCCGAGATGCGCGGATCGGCCAGGACGGCGGCGGTGATGGCCACGCGCGCCTCTTCCGGCCCGGCATGGTCCAGCAGGTGATCGGCGGACTCGCGGAGCAGGGTGATCGCGCCCCAGAACAGCCAGACCGCCACGACCAGACCCGCCGCTGCGTCCAGTCCGGGCGCGCCGAGGTAGGCGCCCGAGATCACGCCGATCAGCACCACCACATTGGCCGCCAGATCGGCGGCGTAGTGGGCGCGGTCGCCCGCCACGGCCAGGGAGTTGGTCTTCTTCAGCGCCTGGGTCTGCATCCACACCAGCCACAGGGTGACGGCGATGGAGACGACCACGACGCCGACGGCCCAGCCGCCTGCGGTGACCGGGCGGGGATCAAGGATGCGCTGCACCGCCTCCCAGCCGATGAAGACGGCCGAGGCGAAGATCAGGCCCGCCTGCACCAGACCCGCCAGGGCCTCGGCCTTGCCGTGGCCGTAGCGGTGCTCGGGGTCGGAGGGCGCCGCCGCCCAGCGCACGGCGAAGAAGGTCGCCAGCGAGGCGATCAGATCCAGCGTCGAATCCGCCAGCGTCGCCAGGATCGACACCGAGCCCGAGGCGCCGAGCGCAAAGGCCTTCATCACGATCAGGACCGTCGCCGTCCCCACCGACAGGGTGGTGATCCGGCGGGTCGTGGCGTGGGCGTCGTCGAGAGCGGAGGAGGGGGAGGTCATCCCCGCCCTTGTCGCGCAAAACCGCGCATCCGCCAATGGCGGCGTCTTGTCCGGGGCGCTAAGAAGGCCTGCCCGGCGCGGACGAACCGCCGCCGGTCGAGACGGAGTTTCCATGGCGGACTGGCTGACGGCGATCCTTCTGGGTCTGGTCGAGGGATTGACCGAGTTCATTCCGGTGTCGTCCACCGGCCACCTGCTGCTGCTGGGGCATTTCCTCGGCTTTGAGAGCACCGGCAAGACGTTCGAGATCGTCATCCAGCTGGGCGCCCTGCTGGCCATCATCAGCGTCTATTTCAAGCGCCTGTGGACCCTGGCGACGCGCTGGCCCTTCGATCCCGAGGCGCGACGCTTCCTGATCGGGCTGCTGGTCGCCTTCGCCCCCGCCGTGGTGATCGGCTTCCTGGCCTACGGCTTCATCAAGACGGTGCTGTTCGAGACGCCCCTGGTGGTCTGCGTCGCCTTGATCGTCGGGGGACTGCTGCTGCTGTGGCTGGACCGGCTGAAGAAGATGCCGACTTATTTGGACGCCGACCGCTATCCGTTCCGCGTCTATTTCCTGATCGGCCTGTTCCAGTGCCTGGCCATGGTTCCGGGCGTGTCGCGCTCGGGCGCCACCATCGCCGGCGGCCTGTTGCTGGGCACGGACAAGCGCTCGGCGGCCGAGTTCAGCTTCTTCCTGGCCTTGCCGACCATGGGGGCGGCGGTCTTCTACGACCTGTTCAAGAACCGCGACGTGCTGGACTTCAGCGACTTCGGCCTGATCGCGGTGGGCTTCATCGCCGCCTTCCTGAC
>CAYWDO010000083.1:0-2517 GCA_964456995.1 uncultured Brevundimonas sp. | reverse complement strand
GCGTACTGGCCGCCGACGCGGTAGCGGAACAGATAGGCCGGGGCGATGGCTTCCAGACCCGTGGGCTCGATGCCCAGTTCGGCCAGACCCTCGGCGCCCGGCGAGACGACGTTGTCGCTCTCCAGCAGCACTACCTGATCCTTGGTCAGGGCCGGCGCCAGACCGATGGCCGCCGGGATCTGGGCCAGCGAGCCGATCATGCGGGCGATGGGGAAGGGGATGGGGATCAGGAAGCGCTCGCGCTTGGTCTCGCGCAGGATGAATTTCAGGATGTCCTCGAAGGTCCAGACGGCAGGGCCGCCCAGTTCGAAGGTCCTGCCCTCGGCTTCCGGCATGACGGTGGCGCGGGCCACGGCCTCGGCCACGTCGCCGACATAGACGGGCTGGAACTTCGTCACGCCGCCGCCGATCAGAGGCAGGGCGGGCGAGAAGGTCGCCATGGCGGCGAACCGATTCAGGAAGGCGTCGCCCGAGCCGAAGACGATCGACGGGCGGATGACCGCGGCGCCGGGGAAGGCGGCGCGGACGGCGGCCTCGGCGGCGCCCTTGGTGCGGGCGTAGGCGGCCTTGCCGTTCACGTCGGCGCCGATGGCCGACATATGGGTCAGGCGCTTGACGCCGGCGGCCCGGGCGGCCTCGGCGACGTTGACGGCGCCCTGGACGTGCAGGGCCTCGAACTTGCGGCCGCCGGTCTCGAACAGGATGCCGACCAGGTTGACCACGGCGTCGGCGCCCCTGACCGCCTCGGCCACGGCGGCCTTGTCGGTGATGTCGCAGCGGACGGTCTGGATCTGGCCGACGTCGCCGGCCATGCGCAGCTCATAGGCCAGGGCGGGCTTGCGCACGGCGACGCGCACGCGCCAGCCGCGCTTGGCCAGGGCCCGCACCACCTGGGTTCCGACAAAGCCCGAGCCGCCGAAAACGGTGACTAGTCCGGGGGCGAAATCAGCCATCTGAGCGCTCCAACGCCAAACCCCGACCGCAACGGGCGGCCGGAGAAGAAATCCTCGCCGGGGCTTAACCGATGCGCCGCCCCGCCGCAACGCACACGGGGTTTCTCGGCCTAGTCGGCGCGATAGACCACCTGTCCGTCCACCACGGTCAGAACGGCGCGGCCCTTGGGGATGTCGGCGGCGGGGACGGTCATCAGGTCGATGTTGAAGGCGGTGAAGTCCGCCCGCTTGCCCACCTCGATGGTGCCCAGCTCATCCTCGCGGAAGCTGGCGTAGGCGGGCCACAGGGTGAACATCTTCAGCGCCGTGGCCCGGTCCACGGCCTCGTTCGGGCGCCAGTCCGGCCCCTGGAAGCCGTTGAGATCGCGTCGCGCCACGGCGGCGTAGAACTCGATCAGCGGATCGCCGCGCTCGACCGGCGCGTCCGAGCCGCCGACCACGATGACGCCCCGGTCCACCAGGGTGTGCCAGGCATAGGCCCCGTCCAGCCGCGCGTCGCCCAGGCGGTCGGCGGCGAAATGCAGGTCGCCGATGGCGTGGCTGGGCTGCATCGAGGCGATGATCGGCAGCTCGTCGAAGTAGTGATAATCGGCGGGCCGGATGATCTGGGCGTGCTCAATGCGCCAGCGCGGATCGGCCAGCTTCCACTCCGACTTGGGCACGGCGCGCATGGCCTGTTCGTACCAGGCGGCGACCTCGTGGTTGCCCCGGTCGCCGATGGCGTGGGTGGCCAGCTGGATGCCCGAGCGCAGGGCCTCTTCATACAGGGGGATCATTTCGGCGCCCGAGGTCTGCATCAGGCCGGTGGTCCCCGGCTGGTCGGCATAGGGCGCGAACAGGGCCGCGCCGCGCGAACCCAGGGCTCCGTCAGCATAGAATTTGACCGCCCGCGTCATGATCCGGCCGTCGCCCGCCTCGCGCGGACCCGAGGCGTAGAGCGCCCGCGCCCCATCGGGGGTGACGCTGTTATAGACCCGCAAGGGCGCCTCGCCGTTGCGCGCCATCGCCTCCAGCAGGGGCACGTCTTTCCACGGCGCGCTCATGAAGTGGACGCCGGTCCAGCCATAGCGGGCATAGACGCCGAACCCGGCGCGATAGGCCGCGCGCGTCGCCGCTTCGTCGGCCTGGGGCGTCAGTTTCGACACCAGCTGTTCGGCGGCGTCGACCAGCAGGCCGGTGGGGCGGCCCTCGGCGTCCTTCAGGATCTCGCCGCCCGAAGGGGCCTTCGTCGTCGCATCGACCCCGGCGGCGGTCAGGGCCGCGCTGGAGACGGCGACCGCATGGCCGTCGGCCCGGCTCAGCAGCACCAGCCGGCCCGGCGCGGCGGCGTCCAGATCGGCGGCGGTCAGGAAGCGCTTTTCCGGCCAATGGGTCTCGATCCAGCCGCGTCCGACGATGACGCCCTCGGGGTGGGCCTTGGCCCAGTCGCTGAGCCGCGCCATGGCCTCGACGATCGAGGTCGAGCCTTCCAGATTCAGCGTCATCTCGCGCCAGCCGATGCCGTCCAGATGGGCGTGGCCGTCGGTGAAGCCGGGAAACAGGGTCGCGCCCTTCAGGTCCACCA
>CAYWDO010000082.1:7176-10435 GCA_964456995.1 uncultured Brevundimonas sp. | reverse complement strand
GGCCTAGTCGTGGGCGTAGCCGATACGGGTCGGGGTGATTTTCTGGCCGAGGTGGCGCACGACCGTGCCCCTGCCCTCGACCACCCGGCCGATGC
The DNA here is from genome assembly GCA_964456995.1 of uncultured Brevundimonas sp. Lineage (GTDB taxonomy): Bacteria > Pseudomonadota > Alphaproteobacteria > Caulobacterales > Caulobacteraceae > Brevundimonas. Next base: position 10,340 of record CAYWDO010000082.1, on the reverse strand, counting down.
GGGTCAGGCGCAGGTGGCGGCGTTCAGCTTCGCGGCGCAGGGCGTTCTCGGCCCCGGCGGGCACGGTCAGCACGATCTCGTAGTCGTCGCCGCCGGTCGCCAGAAGCTCCAGCGCCGCTTGCGCGTCCACCCGGCTGTCCAACCAGGCCTGGGCCGCCGCCGAAAGGGGCAGGACCTCCAGATCAAGTTCGATGCCCACGCCGCTGGCCTCGGCGATGTGCCCCACGTCGGCCAACAGGCCGTCGGAAACGTCGGCGCTGGCGGTGGCCAGGCCGCGCACGACGGCGGCGAACTCGACGCGCGGCATGGGGGTGCGGTAGGCGGCCTCCAGCGCGTCCATGCGCTCGGGCTCCAGCGACAGCATGCCCTGGGCCGCCTGAAGCCCCAGCCAGCCGTCGCCTATCGTGCCGGTGACGAAGACCAGGTCGCCGGGACGTGCGCCCGCGCGGCTGATCGTGGACCCTGTCGGCGCCCAGCCCAGCATGGTGGCGGAGAAGCTGGCCGGTCCCGGCGTCTTGACCGTGTCGCCGCCCAGCAAGGCGATGTCAAAGATGGCCTGATCGCGCCGCAGCCCGGCGACAAAGGCCTCGCGCTCGGGCCAGCCGCAGCGCTCGGACCAGTGGCAGGCCAGCAGATAGCCGAAGGGCTCGGCCCCCTTGCCGGCCAGGTCGGACAGGTTCACCCGCAACAGCTTCTGCGCCACCGTGTCCAGCGGGTCGTCGGGCAGGAAGTGGACGCCCTCGATGATGGCGTCCTTGGTCAGGATCAGATCATGCCCCGGACGCGAGGGCAGCACGGCCACGTCGTCGGCCAGCCCCCTCGCCCATTCCGGGTGGGCCAGCGGCTTCAGAAGCCGCTGGATGGTCTCGAATTCGCCTGCGACATCAATCGCGGGCATCGCGCGCCACGCCGTCGAGCGCCGCGTTCACGAATTTGGCTTCGGCCTCGTCGAAGAAGGCCTTGGCCAGTTCGACATATTCGTCGATGACGATTTCACGCGGCACGTCGGCCTTGAACTTCAGCTCCCAGGCGCCGCAGCGCAGCAGCGCGCGCAGCGTGGCGTCCAGACGTTCCAGCCGCCAGTTGGAGGCCAGACGCGCCTTGACCGCGTCGTCAATGCCGCGCTGATCCGCGACCACGCCGTGAACGACTTCGGAGAACCATTCCTCGTCCGCCTCGGCGAGGGGGGCGCCGTCGATGTCGCCGTCGAAGCGGTGATCGCGGAATTCCTTGACGATCACGTCCACGCCCTCGCCCGCCAGCTCCATCTGATACAGGGCCTGGACGGCGGCCAGACGGGCGACCGTGCGGGCGCGGCGCTGGCGGCTGGTCAGTTGCGGCTCGGCGCGGGCGCGGTCGGCCTCGGCCAGCTGAGCCATGACTTCGGCGACGGTCGCCGGGGTGGGTTTCATCGACTCGGTCACGAGGCCAGTCCTCCGCGCAGGCGCTTGCGCAGCGCGATCAGGTCCAGACAGGCGCGGGCGGCGCCGCCGCCCTTGTCGCCTTCGCTCATCCGAGCGCGGGCCCAGGTCTGTTCTTCATCCTCGGTCGTCAGGATGCCGTTGCCGATGGCCAGACCCTTGAGGCCCAGGTGCATCAGGCCGGCAGCCGACTGATCCGAGACGATCTCGAAGTGATAGGTCTCGCCGCGGATGATGCAGCCGAGCGCGACATAGCCGTCATAGCGGGGCGCGGTCGGATAGCGGCCGGCCTCTTCGGCCAGGGCGATGGCGGTCGGAACCTCCAGAGCGCCCGGAACGGTGACGACGTCGAACTGAACGCCTTGCGCGCGCAGAGCGTCCTTGGCCCCTTCAAGAAGGGCGTCGGCCAGATCGTCGTAATAGCGTGCCTCTACGATGAGGACGCGGGTTGGGTCGTTCAGGATTGGTCTTCTCCGTCCATGTCGCGCCAGCCCACGATGCGCAGGCCATAGCCTTCAAGCGCCGTCGGATTGGGCCGCGTCGAACTCATCACGATCATGTCTTTAACGCCAAGGTCGAGCAGAATCTGGGCGCCGACGCCATAGGCCTTCAGCGAACGATCCACGGCGGTCGGCTTGTCCGCCCCGCCCAGGCGCTCGGCCAGGCCATGCAGGCCCGGATCACGCAGAAAGACCACGACGCCGGGGCCATCACTGGCGGCCAGGGCCTGCATGGCCTTGGGAATATAGTTCTGACGCGCCTCGACATGGCCCAGCAGGTCGGCGGCGAAGTCGATCTGGTGCATCCGCACCACAGTCGGCTTGGTCGGGTCGATGTCGCCGCGTACCAGGGCGATGTGTTCGGCGCCCTCGATGGTGTTGCGATAGAGGATCAGCTTGAACGGCCCGCCATGGACGCTCTCGAACGGTGTCTCCAGCACGCGCTCGACGAAGCGTTCGGTGCGGCGGCGATAGGCGATCAGGTCGGCGATGGTGCCGATCTTCAGTCCGTGCAACTGGGCGAAGGCGATCAGGTCGGGCATCCGCGCCATCTCGCCGTCGTCCTTGATGATCTCGCAGATCACCCCGGCGGGCGTCAGACCGGCCATGCGGCTGATGTCGACGGCGGCTTCGGTGTGGCCGGTGCGGACCAGGACGCCGCCGTCGCGCGCGACCAGGGGGAAGATGTGGCCGGGCGAGACGATGTCGTCCGCGCCCTTGGTCGGGTCGGCGGCGATCTGGACCGTGCGGGCGCGGTCGGCGGCGGAAATGCCGGTCGTCACGCCTTCCTTGGCCTCGATCGAGATGGTGAAGGCCGTGCCCATGCTTTCACGGTTTTCGGCGGCCATCGGCGGCAGGCGCAGCTGACGCGCACGGTCCGCGGTCACGGCCAGGCAGACCAGGCCGCGCGCGTGCTTGATCATGAAGTTGATCTGATCCGGCGTCGCGAACTGGGCCGGAATGATGATGTCGCCCTCGTTCTCGCGATCCTCGGCGTCCACCAGGATGTAGGGACGGCCGTTGCGGGCGTCCTCGAGAATGTCCTCAATCGGGCTGATCGGGCTGTCAGAATCGTTCATTGCAAGCTGCATCACGCCGTCTCCTGCCACCGCGCGAGGTAGCGCGCCAGCATGTCGATCTCCAGGTTGACCTTGTCGCCGACCTTGAGGCCGCCGAGGGTGGTCGCATCCCACGTATGCGGAATGATGTTCAAGTCGAAGCGGCGCTCTTGCACCCCATTCAC
>CAYWDO010000082.1:3653-7076 GCA_964456995.1 uncultured Brevundimonas sp. | reverse complement strand
CGTTCCCACAGATCGTCTCCGACAGGCTCGACGCCCAGACGACGGAACTTGGGGGCGTCGGCCAGCTTTGCAAGCGCCAGCGACGCCACGCAGGGCCGCCCCTCCCCGCCCAGCAGGATCGGGGCGCGGAACCATTCGATGGCGTCCACCACGCCCGCTTGCAGGAAGGAGGCGGCGACGCGGCCCCCGCCCTCGATCAGCAAGGAGCCGACGCCGCGCGCGGTCAGGGCGTCCAGCACGGCGGCGATGGCGGGGCGGCCGTCGTCGGCGGCGACCGTCACGACCTCGGCCTGGCCGATGACGTGGGCGGTTGCGATCGTCAGGATCAGGTTGTTTCCGGTCGCGACCTTGGCCGTCGCAGGGGTGCGCAGGCGGCTGTCGAGGACCACGCGCAGCGGATGCTTTCCCGCGTAGTCGGGCAGGCGCACGGTCAGCTCGGGATCGTCGGCCAGCACCGTCTCGACGCCGACCAGGATGGCGTCATGGGTGGCGCGCAGGCGGTGGCCCTGCTGGCGGGCTTCAGGTCCGGTGATCCATTGGCTTTCGCCCGAGGCCGTGGCGATACGGCCGTCCAGCGACGTCGCCAGCTTCAGGGTGACGCGCGGGCGCATCAACCCTTGCCAGAGTCGTCAGAGCCTTCATCCAGCCCTTCGGCGCCGAGGAATTTGGCGAAGTCGCCCGTGTGGCGGAAGTCCTTGTAAACCGAGGCGTAGCGGACGTAGGCGACCTCATCGACCGACTTCAGCGCCTTCATGATGAAGTCGCCGACGATGCTGGACGGGATCTCGGTCTCGCCCAGGCTTTCCAGCTGGCGCACGATGCGGCTGACCAGCAGTTCGACCTGTTCGGGCTGAACCGGCCGCTTGCGCAGGGCGATGCCCAATGAGCGTTCCAGCTTGTCGCGGTCGAAGGGTGTGCGGCGGCCGTTGCGCTTCAGAATCATCAGCTCGCGCAGTTGCACCCGCTCGAAGGTGGTGAAGCGCCCGTTGCACTGCGGGCAGGACCGACGGCGACGGATGGCCGCGCCGTCGTCAGACGGGCGGCTGTCCTTCACCTGGGTGTCGGCGTTGCCGCAGAAAGGGCACTTCATCCAGCGCGCCTCAGCCGTAGATCGGGAAGCGCGCGGTCAGTTCGCGCACCTGGGCGGCGACGCCCGCGACGACCGCCGGATCGGCTTCGTCGCCGCCGTTCATCGAGGAGACGACGTCAGCGATCCAGTGACCGATCTGCTTGAACTCGGCCTCGCCGAAGCCGCGCGTGGTGCCCGCCGGGGTGCCCAGGCGGACGCCCGAGGTGACGGTGAAGGGCGCAGTGTCGAACGGCACGCCGTTCTTGTTGCAGGTCATCAGCGCCTTCTCGAGCTCATGCTCGGTGGCCTTGCCCGTCACGCCCATGGGACGCAGATCGACCAGCATCAGGTGGCTGTCGGTGCCGCCCGAGACGATGGCCAGGCCGCGCTCGATCAGGACGCCGGACAGAGCCTGGGCGTTCTTGACCACCTGCTGGGCATAATCCTTGAACTCAGGCTTCAGCGCCTCGCCGAAGGCGACGGCCTTGGCGGCGATGACGTGCTCCAAGGGGCCGCCTTGCAGGCCGGGGAAGACGGCCGAGTTGATCTTCTTGGCGATGTCGCCGTCGTTGGTCAGGATCATGCCGCCGCGCGGACCGCGCAGGGTCTTGTGCGTCGTGGTGGTGACGACGTGGGCGTGCGGCACCGGGTCGGGATAGGCGCCGCCGGCGATCAGGCCCGCATAGTGGGCCATGTCCACCATCAGATAGGCGCCGACGCTGTCAGCGATCTCGCGGAAGCGCTTGAAGTCGATGTGACGGCTGTAGGCCGAGGCGCCGGCCAGGATCAGCTTGGGCTTTTCCTTCTGGGCCATTTCGGCGACGTGGTCATAGTCGATCAGGTGGGTGTCTTCGCGGACCTTGTAGGTTACGGGGCGGAACCACTTGCCCGACTGGTTGGCGGGCGAACCGTGCGTCAGGTGACCGCCACAGGCCAGGTCCATGCCCAGGAAGGTGTCGCCGGGCTGCAGCAGTGTGAAGAAGACCGCCTGATTGGCCTGGGCGCCCGAGTGGGGCTGGACGTTGGCGAAGCCAGCGCCGAACAGTTCCTTGGCGCGCTCGCGGGCCAGGTCCTCGGTCACGTCCACGAACTCGCAGCCGCCATAGTAGCGGCGCCCCGGATAGCCCTCGGCGTACTTGTTGGTCAGGATGGAGCCTTGCGCCTCCAGCACCGCCTGCGAGACGATGTTTTCAGAAGCGATCAGCTCGATCTGCTCCTTCTGGCGGCCCAGTTCGCCCTGAATGCCCTTGAAGATCGCCGGATCAGCGTCGGCGAGGCTCTTGGAGAAGTAGGAGTCGTGGGTGAAGGCGGTCACTGGCGGGCATCCCGAGGGCTGGAGCGGAAACGGCGCCCCTATCTAGGCCGCGTCGCGGAACACCACAACATCTTGTGGTCGTGGCCCGAGGCTCCACGTTTGGAAAATCAGGGTTCTCGTGGAAGCAAACTTTAACTAAAGCTTGTCCGCAAAATCAAAGGGGGGTTCCATGAAACGCCTAGCTGCCAGCCTCGTTGGCGCGCTCGGTCTGCTCGCTACACAGGCGATGGCGCAACCGATCACCCATTATATCGAGAGCGCCCCCTACGACGCCGTCTCCAACTTCACCGTCTGCCCGCTGGGCGGATGCACGGCGAATTTCACCACGGCCCAGCGTGTCTCCGGCTCTTTCACAATATTGAACGCGCTGGATCCCAACCTAATCGACGAGGTGATCGATGTCCGCCTTGGCGACCTCAATCTGAGTGACGGACAGAACACTTTCCAGACGGACTTCTATTCCAACTGGAACATCGTCGCGCAAACCGCTCAGGTCTCTACGGATGCCAGCGGCAACTTGACCCATTTCGAGTTCAAGTTCGACAAGATGAACGGCCTGCCCCCAACCGTCGGGAACGCCGGCGATCCGAAATCCTACGTGACCTCGATCTACATCGGCAACACGCCCGGCGGCAGCTATGCCTTTGTACAGACGAACAGCCTGTGCACCACGCGCGGCGACAATGTCGGCGGCAACACGTACGGCTATGGATGCGTGAACCAGACCTCAAACGCGAGCCAAGGCGCTTCGCAGGCTTCGGCCTCGTCGGTGACGATTTCGTTGACGCCCCCGCCCTCGCCGGCTGCGGTGCCGACCATGTCGGAATGGGCGATGATCCTGCTGGGGGTCTTGCTGGCAGGCGGCGCGGCTCTGAATATTCACCGCCGTCGTCAGACAGTCTGACGCCGAGCGATCAGCGACGGGTCGCCAAGGCGCGTTTCAGCTTGGCGATGGCGACCCGTTCGACGGCGCGCGGCTCGGCCGCATGCCCCATGGCCGAAACCTCCACGCCGGTGGCGACGTGGATGGCCGAGCATT
>CAYWDO010000082.1:0-3553 GCA_964456995.1 uncultured Brevundimonas sp. | reverse complement strand
GCATGCCCCATGGCCGAAACCTCCACGCCGGTGGCGACGTGGATGGCCGAGCATTTCACATAGGTCCCGTTACGCACGAACTCGACATAGACCTCGCCCAGGTCGGCGTCCTGCATCAGGCGGCGACGGGCTGCCGGGCCACGTTGCAGTGCGACCAGAGCTTGTCCATCGCATCGACCAGCCGGTCGATCATGCCGTCGTCATGGTTGGGCGACGGGGTGAAGCGCAGGCGCTCGGTGCCCTTGGGCACGGTCGGGTAGTTGATCGGCTGGACGTAGATGCCGAAGTCTTCCAGCAGCATGTCCGAGATCATCTTGCAGTGCACCGGATCGCCGACGTGCACCGGCACGATGTGGCTGACGCTGGGCAGGACCGGGATGCCGGCCTGGGTCAGGCGGCGCTTCAGGGTCTCAGCGCGTTCCTGATGGGCGTCGCGCAGTTCGGAGTGGGCCTTCAGATGACGCACCGAGGCCAGGGCCCCGGCGGTCAGGGCGGGCGGCAGGCTGGTGGTGAAGATGAAGCCCGAGGCCCAGCTGCGCACGGCGTCCACGATCACCGCGTCGGCGGCGATGTAGCCGCCCATGACGCCGATGGCCTTGCCCAGGGTGCATTCAATGATGTCGATGCCGTCCAGCAGGCCGTCGCGCTCGGCGACGCCCGCGCCGGTCGCGCCGTACAGGCCGACCGCGTGGACTTCGTCCAGATAGGTCATGGCGCCGTATTTCTTGGCCAGGGCGATGGTGCCGGCGATGTCGGCGATGTCGCCGTCCATCGAATAGACGCTCTCGAAGGCCACCAGCTTGGGCGCGCCCAGCGGGGCTGCGGCCAGCAGTTCTTCAAGGTGATCCAGATCGTTGTGGCGGAAGATGTGGCGCGGGCCGCCGCCGTGGCGGATGCCCTCGATCATCGAGGCGTGGTTCAGGGCGTCGGAGAAGATGATCAGGCCTGGCAGGATCTTTTGCAGCGTCGCCAGCGTCGCCTCATTGGCCACATAGCCCGAGGTGAACAGCAGGGCCGCTTCCTTCTGATGCCAGCTGGCCAGCTCGGCTTCCAGATCGACCGCCGAGCGGGTGGTGCCCGAGATGTTGCGCGTACCCCCGGCGCCGGCGCCCACGGCGTCGATCTCGGCCTTCATGGCTTCCAGCACCAGCGGATGCTGGCCCATGCCCAGATAGTCGTTGGAGCACCAGACCACGACATCCTGTTCGGAACCGTCCTCGCGGCGGCGGACCGCCTGCGGGAACTGGCCGCGCACGCGTTTCAGATCGGCGAAGACGCGATAGCGGCCTTCGCTGCGAACCTGCTCGACAGAGCTTTGAAAGGCGGACTTATAGTCGAACAAGGCGCTAGTTCTTTCGCTTATACAGCTTTCCGCGCCTAATTGCGCTCGCCGCTCAGCGTTGTCCATGTTCAGAGCCGGACAAAACGTCCCAACCCCTTAATTGATAACGGTTCTCATGTTTGAGGCCCGCGGTCGTCGGCCCTGCGGGACCTCCCGACCCGACGCGGGCTGGTTGGGTGGCCCACGGTCCAAAGGCTCCGCCTTTTCGACCCGACGCGGGAGGGGGCGCCTGGAAGGCTGACATCTGTGCCGCCCCCTCCACCGCTACGCGGTCCCCCTCGCCACGAAATGGGGAGGAAAGAGGCGCTTTAGTTCGCCAGCGTATCCAGGCGTCCGCGCAGCATCTGGACCATGGCGGAGAAGTCCTTGCCGCCGTAGCCGAGGCCGTTGAACAGCGAATAAAGAGCCTCGGCCTGAGCGCCGAGCGGGGTTGTGGCGCCGGCCTTGGCGGCGGCGTCCTGGGCCAGTTTCAGGTCCTTCAGCATCATGGCGGTGGCGAAGCCGCCTTCGTAGTCGCGATTCGACGGCGCGGTCGGCACCGGGCCGGCCCAGGGGTAGTAGTTGCTGACGCTCCAGCACTGGCCCGAGGACTTGGAGGCGATCTCGAAGAAGCGCTCCGGCTCCAGACCCAGTTTCTCGGCCAGGGCGATGGCCTCGCACGTGCCGATCATCGAGATGCCCAGCAGCATGTTGTTGCAGATCTTGGCCGCCTGACCCGCGCCGTGGTCGCCGGCGCGGATGGTGATGCGGCTCATGGGCTCCAGCGCCGGTTCGACGCGGGCGAAGTCGGCCTCGTCGCAGCCCACCATGAAGGCCAGGGTGCCGGCGTCAGCGGCCGCCGTGCCGCCCGAGACAGGAGCGTCAGCGAAGGCGTAGCCGGCCTCTTTGGCGAGGCCTGCGACCTTGCGCGCCGTCTCTACGTCGATGGTCGAGCAGTCCAGCAGAAGCGCGCTGGACGGTGCGGCACCGATGATCTGTTCGGCATAGACGCTGAGGACATGCGGTCCGGCGGGCAGCATGGTGATGACGATCTCGGCGTCCTTGACCGCCTCGGCGACCGAGCTGACGGTACGGCACCCGGCCTCGGCGGCGCGTTCCAGCGCGGCGGGCGACAGGTCGAAGGCGGCGACGTCATGCCCGGCCTTGGCCTGATTGGCGGCCATGCCGCCGCCCATGTTGCCGAGACCGATGAAGGCGATGCGAGTCATCTGAGCGTTCCCTTATGGATTTTCGGGAAGGGTTAGCGCCCCCTGCCCCGCTTCGCCAGTCACCAGTTCGACACTCAGCCCGGCTTTTTGAAGCGATAGACGAACTGGTCGGTCTTGCCGCGAATGGCCTCGTCGAAGACGTTTACCGTGTGGTCGTCGGCCGGGTTGGCGACGGCGGCGGTTTCGCCGTCAAAGACGAAGCCGGCGGCCTCGACCTCCTTGCGCAGCAGCGCGCCCTCGATGCGGTGCAGGGTCTCGACGGCGGTATTGCCGGCGCCGGGCGCGGCCTGATGGTCGATGACCACGAAAAGACCGCCGGGCTTCAGCGCCTTGAAGATGTCGGCGTTCATCCTGGTCACGTCCACGCCGAAACGGGGGATGTGGAAGTCGTGGTATTCCTGGCTCATGAAGACCAGGTCCAGCGGCTGATCGAAGGTCATGGCGTCCAGGTCGCCGTTGACGCGGCTGACGTTGGGATAGGCGGAGACCAGGGCGTCGGCGCGCGGGTTCTCGCGCTCGGCGGTCTTGTTCGGCACGAAGGCGTAGACGTGGCCGCCCTCGCCCACCACGCGGGCGAACAGGCGGGTGAAGTAACCCGCGCCGGGGCGAATGTCGGCCACGCGCTGGCCCGGCTGAAGCTGAGCGAAGGCGAGGATTTCGGCCGGGTGACGCAGCGGATCGCGAGCGACCTCGTCAGCAGGGCGCAGGGTGTCGGCGACGGCGCTCTGGACCAGAGACGACGGTGCGGTCTGTGCGAGGGCCGGCGAACCGGCGAGCATCAGGGCGGACAGGGCGGCGGCGAGCAAGGCGGACTTCATAGGGCGACCTTCCAAAAAAGCTGGGCGGCATAAGGCGCGTGGAAAGGGCGGCTGGCAAGCCGCCCCTGCCCGCAAGATCAGCCCGCCGACATCGACGCCGGGGACTGCTTTTCTTTCAGGGTCACCAGTTCCTCGGCCATGGTCGGGTGGACAGCGCAGGTGGCGTCCCACTGGGCCTTGGTCAG
>CAYWDO010000081.1:2575-10460 GCA_964456995.1 uncultured Brevundimonas sp. | reverse complement strand
GCCACCAGCCAGATCGCCGCCGCCGTGACCAGAAAGGCGACAGCATAGGCCGCACCGAACAGGGCCCGAACGCGACTGCCAGAAAGCCGCCCCCAGAGCGAACGCTCGGGGCTATGGCCTTCAGTCTGCGCGGCGGGGAGATCCGTCATTACCTCGCAGCTTCGGCCAGCTGTGGCAGATTTTCAACACTAGAGTTGCTGAATTGATCCACCGCAGGCGACCAAAGCGCCGAAAGCGCCTGTTCGACCTCGTTCGGGGTCTCCAACCGACAGAGCCGCGCCTTGGCGGCTCGCCGTTCCAGCGGGTCTTCGGGCCAGGGCGCCTGTTCAACATACCAGCCCAGATGTTTGCGGAACATCTTCAGCCCCAGCGGCAAACCGTAGAAATCGACAGACGCCCGCAGATGCTCGACGACAATGTCCAAGCGCTCTGCCCTGTCGGGCTCTTGCAACCGCGTCCCGTCGGCCAGCGCCCGTTCCAGGTGCGCCGCCAGCCAGGGGCGGCCATAGACGCCGCGTCCCAGCATCAAGGCGTCCGCGCCCGACTGGGCCAGGGCTTCGCGCGCCTGTTCTGCGGTGATGATGTCGCCATTGACGATGACCGGGATGGCCGACACCGCCGCCTTGACCTCGCCCACCGCGCTCCAGTCGGCCTGGCCGGTGTAGAACTGCTTGCGGGTGCGGCCGTGAACGGTGACGGCCTGGATGCCCAGGCCCTCGGCCCGGCGCGCCAGCTCGGCGGCGTTGCGGCAGTCGTCGTCCCAGCCCAGACGCATCTTGACCGTGACCGGACGGCTGACGGCCTTGACCGCTGCCTCCATCAGACGACAGGCCAGATCGGGCGTCCGCATCAGGGCCGAGCCGCAGGCGGACCCAGTGACTTCCTTGGCGGGGCAGCCGAAATTCAGGTCGATGATGTCGGCACCCGCCGCCTCGGCCATGCGCGCGCCCTCGGCCATGATCTCGGGATCACGCCCGACCAGTTGGATCACCGTCAGCGGCAAGCCGCCTCCGACCGCCGCCCGACGCACCACGTCGGGCCGTCCGCGCGCCAACTCGGCCGAGGCCACCATTTCGGTCGCCACATAGGCCGCACCCAGCTTCGAGGCGAGCAACCGAAACGGCAAGTCGGTAATCCCGGTCATCGGGGCCATCAGCACCCGCCCGGCGATCCGCACGTCTCCTATTTGCAATCCTGCGTTCATGCCGCCCTTACCGCCGACTGTTGACCCTCTCGTCAAGCGGAACTGGGGCGCTTAGAAGGCCGACATGGCATTCTCAGCAATCGTAGTGGCCGCCGGTTCAGGCTCCAGGGCCGGTGGAGACAAGCAGTGGCGGTCTGTCGGCGGTCAACCGATGCTGCGCTGGTCCGTCGAAGCCCTGCTGGCGGCGGGCGCCGATTCGGTCGTCGTCGTGGTCGCGCAGGGCGCCGCGCCGCGCGCGACCGAGGCCCTGGTCGGCCTGACGGGCTGGCGCGCGGTCGCGGGCGGCGCCACGCGGGCCGCCTCCGTTCGCGCCGGCCTCGCCGCGCTGGAGAGCGCCGACGATACGCCGGTTCTGATCCACGACGCCGCCCGCCCCTTCCTCAGCGCGGCCGTGATCGACCGTCTGCTGGCGGCGCTGGACCACGCCGACGGGGCCCTGCCCGCTCTGCCCGTGGCCGACAGCCTGCGTCGCGGCGTGGAAGGTCTGGTCGTCGGCGGGGTGGAGCGCGAGGGGCTGTGGCGCGCCCAGACGCCGCAAGCCTTCCGCCTGAAGACCATCCGCGACGCCTACGCCGCCTGGACCGACGCCGACGCCCCCACCGACGAAGCCGCCGTGGTGGAACGCGCCGGCGGCCGCGTGCGTCTGGTCGAGGGCGATGCCCGTTTGATGAAACTGACCTATCCCGAGGATTTCGCCATGGCCGAGGCCCTGCTGCCCAAGACCACCCGCATAGGCCAAGGCTATGACGTGCATCGCTGGGGACCGGGAACTTCCGTCTGGCTGTGCGGCGTCGAGATCCCGCATAGCCAGACCCTGATCGGCCACTCCGACGCAGACGCGGGTCTGCACGCCCTGACCGACGCCATCCTTGGGGCGATCGCCGACGGCGATATCGGCGACCACTTTCCGCCCAGCGATCCGCAGTGGAAGGGCGCCTCGTCCGACCGCTTCCTTGTCTATGCGGCTGAACGTGTGGCCGCGCGTGGCGGACGGATCGTCAATGTCGATGTGACCCTGATCTGCGAACAGCCCAAGGTGAAGCCGCATCGCCAGGCCATGCGCGAGCGTCTGGCCGCGTTGCTGAATCTTCCGCTGGACGCCGTCAGCGTCAAGGCGACCACGACTGAGGGTCTGGGCTTTACCGGGCGCGGCGAAGGCCTGGCGGCTCAGGCCGTGGCTTCGGTGGAACTGCCCGCCTAGTTTTTCGGCAGATCAGCTGACGCCCGTTCCAGAACGGCCGCGGGCGTCTCGCCGTCCTGCATCTCGGCCACGCCGACATCGAACTCCACCACGAAGGGCGAGCGATCCTTGCCCGCGTCAAAGGCGGTGCAGGCGATGACCGCCGAAATACGCTCCGCCGCCAGTCGCGCAGCCTTGGCGCCCGTCGCCGGCAGGACCAGGGCGAATATCTCAGGTCCAAGACGCGCCGCCGTATCCTCGACCCGCACCAGACGCGACACCATGGCGCCGATCTGGGGCATGGCGCGATCCAGCCAGCCGCCGCCGCGCGCCTGAGCGACGGGCTCGTGCTCGGCAACCCGCAGGACACAGACCGACAGGGCGCGATTGCGCGACCGTGCGCCCTCGGCAACCCGCGCCAGATGTGAGGCGAACAGGTCGCGGGTGAACAGGCCGGTCGCAGCGTCCATGAGGTCGGACCCGCGCACCGAATCAAGCGCGCGACGAATGGCCTGACGGCGGCGATGATTGCGGGCCAGCGCCAGCACCCGCTCGGCCGTTTCCTCCTCCGGCGTCTCAGCCGCCGCCACATCGGCGAAGCCCCGGCGGAACAGGTCGGCCAGCTCCACCTCACCCGCGCCACGCAGATAGAGGATCAGGGGGATATGATAGAGGCGAGTGTTGCGCTTCATGCCCGAAGCGATCGACAGGGCCGGCGCGTGTTCCTGACCGCCCCACAGAACCGCCGCGTCAAACGCCCGCTCGTGCAGATAGTCGAAGGCGGTATAGGGCGTCGGCGCGGCGACGACCTCGGCGCCCGCCGCCGACAGGGCGTTGGACATGGCCAGAAATCGGCGGTCGGGCGCCCCTGCGGTCAGGATCTGCAGCGGGGTTTCGCCCCCATCGGGTGCGTTCAGGGTCACCCCGTGAGCGGCGAAGGTGGCCTGCCTCAACCGGAATTCCTCTTCGGCGATCCCGGCCCGGGTCAGTTGCTCCAGCCGCAAGGCCGCCTGGGCCGGATGTGGCGCCGACGACATCATCAGATCAACGTCGCCGCTCTCATCCTCGCCGGCCCCGATCATCAGGATCGGCAGGTAGCGTGGCGCGGCGGCTTCCCGCAGTCGGGCGACGACCGCCTGCCCCTCCAGCCCGCGAGTTTCGACGACCGCAGCATCGACCGACAGGTCTTTCAGCGCCAGGACGGCGGCGTCCAGCGTCCGCGCCGTCATCGTGGGCCACCCCAACTGGTCCAGCCCCTCGCACAGAGGGCCGATCAGGGCGTCATCAACAGCAACGACCAATACGCGCGGATCGGAATCCAAACACTTCTCTCCCATGGCCTGGACGGCTCGCCCCCCGACGCCGATGCTCCAGGCCGGGTTCATGATACTGATCGCGCCCCCGATCTAGCAATGGGAACCGCAGCGGAAGCCGCTGCAAATTCAACGGCGCCCTCAGAGGGTTCCTCCATAGACCGAATGAGGTTAATCGGTCGCTTTGACGTCTGCCGAGGCGAAAGCTTGAATCAGCCCACCCCATTGTTGGCCCATCCCCTGTTCTGGGGTCGCCTGGCGGTGCGCGCCTTCACCCGCAGCTGGGGGCGTGACGTCATGCTCTACACCGGCGGCGTGTCCTTCTTTGCGCTGCTGGCCCTGTTTCCAGCCATCGCTATTCTGATCGGTTTCTACAAGGCGGTCCTGTCCATCGCTCAGGTCAGCCAACAGGCGGCGGCCTTGGCCGATGTCCTGCCTCATGCCGCCCGCGCCATCTTCGTCAGCGAGATCGACCGTCTGGCCCATACGTCAGCGCGCACCGTCTCGGCCCAAAGCGCCCTGGCCCTGGTGATCGGCGGTTATGCGGCCCATCGTGGTTTCAAGGCCTTGCTGGCCGGTCTTAACCTGATCCACGACGAGACTGAGCCGCACGGCTTCTTCAAGTTCAATCTTCTGGCGGTCTTTGTCGCCCTGTTCGCCTTCGCCCTGTTCACCGTGGTGTCGGGCGCGGTCGTAACGTCCAGACTTCTGGAGCACACGCAGGAAGCGCGGCCGCTGGCCTGGATGACCCTGCCTATGGAGGGGTTATGGCCCTCGCTGGGCCTGTGGCTGGGACTGACCATGCTCTATCGCTATGCAATGTCCCACAAGACGCGCGTGGCCTGGGTCCCGGCCCTGCTGGGCGGGCTGACGGCCACGGTCATGTCCTCGATCTTCTCGTGGCTGTGCGCCATCTACGTCGAACAGATCGCTCAGCTTGGCGCCACCTACGGCTCGGTTGGCGCCGTTGTGGTCCTGCTGATCTGGCTGTCCTGGAACGTCAACGCCATCTTCTATGGCGGCGCTTTCGCCACTGAGCTGGAACTGGCCTGGAAGCCCGAAGCGCCGGAAATCGAGACGGGCGGCTCGGTCGTCAATCTGTCAGAGCGACGCCAGTCTCGACAGTGATCCGCAAGATTCCGTCGGCCTCGATGATTTCGCAGACTCGCCCGCCCTGCTCACTCATCAGATAGGGCACGTCAATCCGCGCCATCGGATCGGTGGCCAGAAGGGTCAGGCGCGCGCCATTGGCCGCACCCTCCATCGCCTTGCCCAGGCGCAGGCTTGGCACCGGGCAGCGATGGCCGCGGGCATCGATCAGTATCGGCTCTTTCACGCAGTCACAGCCTCCATCAGAAGGCCCAGGGCGACACGAACGCTTTCCAGACGAACCGCGTCACGGCCTATATCTCCGAACCGGCGCTCGACGTGAACGACTTTGCCGCTCGGCCCCACGGCGGCGAAATGCACCAGTCCGACCGGCTTGTCAGCGGAACCACCTCCAGGTCCGGCGACGCCAGTGACCGACACTGACGCTGCAGCGCGCGACCGCGCGACCGCCCCCAAGGCCATCGCCCGCGCGACAGGCTCCGACACTGCACCGAACCGCGCCAACAGATCGTCAGCGACCCCCAAAAGGTCAGTTTTGGCTTCATTGCTGTAAGTGACGAAGCCCCGGTCCAGCACCGCCGAAGATCCCGCCACCTCCGTCAGGGCGCCAGACACCAGGCCCCCGGTACAGCTTTCAGCAGTGGATACCATGACGCCGGCCTCGAGCGCGGCCTGGATCACCGATGCGGCTGAGGTCTGAATATCCTCGGGAAACATGGCTATGCGCTCCGTCAGCGAATCCGGTCTAAATCCACTGACAGGGGGCGGGTCAGACGACCATGCCGAAGCCAGCGGATCGTGAATGACCGATTCCACCATGACGACGGCCATTCGCAAGGCCGATCCGATAACACCCGTGCTGTTCGCCGTCGCCATCTTCACGTCGGCTTCGCTGGTTTTTGTCATCCAACCCATGGTGACCAAACTGGTCCTGCCCATGCTGGGGGGCTCGCCGTCGGTGTGGAACACCTCGATGGTCTTCTTCCAGACGGCGCTGCTGATCGGCTACGGCTATGCTCACCTGCTGCAACGGGTCCGCTCGCTCAAATGGCAGGCCGCCATTCACCTGGCTCTGCTGCTGGCGGCGGCCCTGTTTTTGCCGTTGCAGATCAGCGGCGTCCTGGGCGATCCCGACCCGGCGGCTCCCAGCGCCTGGCTGCTGGCGACCTTGGCTTTGTCGGTCGGCGCGCCGTTTGCTGTGCTGTCGGCCACGGCGCCGCTGTTGCAAGCCTGGTATGCGCGGGTGCGCGCCGGTCAGCCGGACGGGCAGAACCCGTACGTGCTCTACGCCGCCTCCAACCTTGGCAGCTTCCTGGCCCTGCTGGCCTACCCCGCCCTGATCGAGCCTCTGATGTCCCTCTCGGGTCAGAGAACGACGTGGACCGGCGGTTACGGCCTGTTCGTTGTTCTGGTGATCGGCCTCGCGCTCGTTGTCTGGCGTCGTCGCGTTCAGGACGCACCCGAGCCGGCCCCGCTGGCTGTCAGCGCGCCCATCTCGTGGCGGCAAAAGGGCATTCTGGTTCTGCTGGCCGCAGCGCCTTCCAGCTTGATGCTGGGCGTGACGGCTCACCTTTCGACCGACGTCGCCTCAGCGCCCTTCCTCTGGGTCGCGCCGCTGGCGCTCTATCTGCTGACCTTCGTGATCGCCTTTCAGACTCGGCCGTGGATCCCGCTGCATATCACCCTGATGCTGCAGGCGACGCTGATCATCATGATCACGGCCCTGGTAGGGATGGCGACGGGGCAGTGGGTTCTTCTGCTGGTGCTTCACCTTGCGGCCTTCTTCTTCACGACCTTGATGTGCCACCAGCAGATGGCCGCTCGCCGCCCAGCGCCGGATCGGTTGACGGAGTTCTACCTGCTCATGTCGTTCGGCGGCGTCGTAGGGGGCGCCTTCACCGCTCTGATCGCACCGGCTGTGTTCGAAACGGTGCTGGAATATCCGCTGGTGCTGGTGCTGGCCTGTCTGGCGCGGCCGTGGCTCGGCACACGTCCTGCCAAGCGCGAGATATGGCTCATGGCGGCAGCCCTCACCATCGCCGTCTCCGTGCCCCTGCTGTTCGAGATGATGCGCTACAGCCCGTCCATGCGCGGCGTCTTCACGGAGTTCGGTCTGACGAAGACAGCCCAACTCATACTGGGCGTCGGCGCGGTCTGCGCCTTCCTGATCCGGGACCGGGTGGTGATGTTCACGGCGATCGTCGCGGTCATGACCATGTCATCCCAGCACATCGGCCGGGGGTATGACTGGAATCTATCGGACCGCAGCTTCTTCGGTGTCATGCGCGTGGCGATCACACGCGACGACGCCATGGGCGGCGATGTCCATGTGCTGATGCACGGCACCACCCTGCATGGCGCACAGGCGCGTGCGCCGGGCTTCGCGTGCAGCCCGACCATGTATTACGCGACCGCCACCCCCCTCGGCCAGGCGGCTCAACGCATCCAGGCTCGCACGCCGGCCGCGAAAATCGGCATCGTGGGTCAGGGTTCGGGCGCCATGGCAGCCTACAAGCGCGCCTCCGACGAGATGACCTTCTTCGAGATCGACCCCATGGTGGACCGTGTCTCGCGCGATCCTTCCTGGTTCACCTTCATCTCGAATTGCGCCGACGGCCCGATCCGCACAGTGCTGGGCGATGCTCGCCTGACAATGGCTAGGGAAGCGCCCGGCACCTACGATCTGCTGGTCATCGACGCTTTTTCATCCGACGCCGTTCCCACCCATCTGCTGACGGTGGAGGCCATTCAGGGCTACTTGAATTTGTTGAAGCCGGACGGCGTGGTGGTTCTGCACCTCTCCAACCGCAACCTGGAAATCACTCTGCCGGCCGTCGCCGCTGCGCGTCAGTTGGGCGCAGCAGACCTGCATCAAATCTATGTCGAGCGACCAGATGCCCCCGAAATGGCTGAAGCCTCGACCGAGGCTCTGGCCATTTCGAAAACGGCTGAAGGCCTCGCTGATTTCAAGAGCGACGGGCGCTGGCGCAAGCTGGCGCCGACCGAGGTGCGCCCCTGGACCGACGACTACGTCAACCTGTTCGGCGCTCTGATCCGGCAGATGAAGGGGCGGGGTTA
>CAYWDO010000081.1:0-2475 GCA_964456995.1 uncultured Brevundimonas sp. | reverse complement strand
ACGACTACGTCAACCTGTTCGGCGCTCTGATCCGGCAGATGAAGGGGCGGGGTTAAGCCGCCCCCGCCACCCGCGCCAGATCGCTCGTGATCCGCTCGGCGACCTTCAGGCGGTCGTCGGGCGTGGGCCATTCGCCCTTGATCACGATCTTCTGGTCCGGCCGGATCTTCCAGAAGGCCTGGTTCTTCTGGATCAGGCCGACCAGTCCCATAGGATTGGGGAAGCTGTTGTTGCGCAGAGTCAGCACCGCCCCCTTGGGCCCGATGTCGATCCGTTCGATGCTGGCCGTGCGGCAGTTGGCCTTGATGCCGACGATCCGAAGCAGCTGCTGCGCCTCATTCGGCAGAGGCCCGAACCGGTCGATCAGTTCGGCGGCCAAGGCTTCGCGGTCCTCGCTGCGTTCGGCATCCGACAGACGCCGATACAGGCTGAGGCGAACGTTCAGGTCCGGCACGTAAGCTTCCGGAATCAAGACGGCGGCGCCGACGTTGATCGACGGCGACCAGCCTCGGTCAGCCACTTCCTCGACCTGCTCGCGCAGTTCAGCGACGGCGTCTTCCAGCATCTGCTGATACAGCTCGACCCCGACCTCGCGGATATGGCCCGACTGCTCGTCGCCCAGCAGGTTGCCCCCGCCGCGCTGATCCAGATCGTGACTGGCCAGTTGGAAGCCGGCGCCCAGGTTGTCCAGCGACTGCAGCACCTGCAGACGCTTCTCGGCCGACAGGCTCAGCGGCCGCTTGGGATCGGTCGTCAGATAGGCGAAGGCCCGCGCCTTGGACCGTCCGATACGGCCTCTGATCTGGTGCAACTGGGCCAGGCCGAACATGTCGGCGCGGTGGACGATCAGGGTGTTCGCCGTCGGAATGTCGATGCCGCTCTCGACGATGGTGGTCGAGACCAGGACGTCATAGCTGCCGTCGTAGAAGGCGCTCATCACGTCTTCCAACTGGGTCGGGGTCATCTGGCCGTGGCCGACGACGAACTTCACCTCGGGCACCTGCTCGCGCAGGAATTTCTCGATTTCCGGCAGTTCCTTCAGGCGCGGCGCGACGTAGAAGGCCTGACCGCCACGATACTTCTCGCGCAGCAGGGCCTCGCGCACCAGCACCGGGTCCCATGGCGTGACATAGGTCCGCACCGCCAGACGGTCGACCGGCGGCGTGGCGATGATCGACATCTCGCGGATGCCCGACAGCGCCATCTGCAAGGTGCGCGGAATGGGCGTGGCCGTCAGGGTCAGCAGGTGAACGTCGGCCCGCAGCGACTTCAGCTTCTCCTTGTGCTTGACGCCGAAGTGCTGCTCCTCGTCGACGATCACCAGGCCCAGATCGCGGAAGCCGACCTGTTCGGCCAGCACGGCGTGGGTGCCGACGACGATCTCGAACGTGCCGTCCTTGAGGCCCGCGCGCGTCTCGTTGGCGTCCTTGGCCGTGACCATGCGCGACAGGTGCCTCACCGTGATCGGCCAGCCGGCGAAGCGTTCGCTGAAGGTCTTGAAATGCTGACGCGCCAGCAGGGTCGTCGGGCAGACGATGGCCACCTGCTGCCCCGTCATGGCCACGACGAAGGCGGCGCGCAGGGCGACTTCCGTCTTGCCGAAGCCGACGTCGCCGCAGATCAGGCGATCCATCGGCGTGCCCTTGCCCAGGTCTTCCAGCACGTCGCCGATGGCGTTCAACTGATCGTCTGTCTCCTCATAGGGGAAGCGGGCGCAGAACTCGTCGAACAGGCCGGACGGCGGCACGATGGCGTCGGAGACGCGCATGGCGCGCTTGGCGGCCAGGGCGATCAGGCCCTCGGCCATGGCGCGCAGCCGCTCCTTGGCCTTGGCCTTGCGGCCCTGCCAACCGGCCCCGCCCAGACGGTCCAGTTGAACCCCGTCTGCATCGGTGCCGTATCGGGTCAGAAGATCAATGTTTTCAACCGGCAAATAGAGTTTGCTGTCACCGGCGTAGAGCAGTTCCAGACAGTCGTGCGGCGCCTCCTGAATCTCCAGCGTCTTCAGGCCCTCATAGCGCCCGATGCCGTGATCCAGGTGGACCACCAGATCGCCTGCCGTCAGGGCCGAGGCCTCGGCCAGGAAGTTGGAGGCCCGCCGCTTGCGCCGGGGCCGCGCCAGACGGTCGCCCAGGATGTCGGTTTCGGAAATGACCGCCACATCATCCGTGACAAAGCCATGCTCGACCGGCAGAACGGCGCGCAGATAGACATCCTTGGGTGCCGCCAGAACATCGGCCCAGTCGCGCACCGGCAGGACGTGTTCCAGGCCGTGATCCGACAGCATGGCCGCCAGACGTTCGGACGAGCCTTCGCTCCACGAGGCGAACAGGACCCGCTTGCCGTCGGACTTCAACCGCTCGGCGTGCTGGGCCACGGCGGCGAACAGGTTGATGCTGTCCTGAGTGCGCTCAGCGGCAAAGCTGTGGCCCAGACGCCCGCCGGCGTCCTCGCCGCCCCGCGTCGCATCGGCGG
>CAYWDO010000080.1:0-10615 GCA_964456995.1 uncultured Brevundimonas sp. | reverse complement strand
GCGGGCGAGGCGCCGGCGGTCATGACGATCCGCTCGGGATCGACGGCCACACCGTAGCGGTCGTCATAAAGCTTGGCGATGCGGGCGCGCAGAGCCGGGCTTTCCCAATAGCCGCCGGGTTCCGCGTCCAGCCTGCGATGCGCCTCGGCGATGGCGGCGTCGGGCGCGCCGGTCGAGGGCTGGCCGAACTCCATGTGGATGATGGAGCGGCCCTGGGCCTTGAGCGCATGGGCCAGGCGGCTGACGCCGATGGCGCGGAATGGGTCGATTTCAACAGTCATTGCAGGGCGTCGGCCAGTCGGAGGAAGCCGGCGATGTCGATGACTTCGGCGCGGGCGTCGGGTTCGATGCCGGCGGCTTCGCACAGGGCGCCGCCGCCGAGCTGTTTCAGGCTGGAGCGCAGCATCTTGCGGCGCTGGCCGAAGGCGGCGGCGGTGACGCGTTCCAGTTTCTTCAGCCGTTCGGGCGAGGGGCGGTCGGCCAGAGGGACCACATGGACGACCGCCGAGGCCACCTTGGGCGGCGGGGTGAAGGCGGCGGCGGGCAGGTGCATGACGATGCGGGCCTCGGCCACGGCCTGGGTGATGACGGCCAGACGGCCATAGGCGTCGTCGCCGGGGGCGGCCACGATGCGCTCGGCCACCTCCTTCTGGAACATCAGGGTCAGGGCGCAGGGCTGCCACGGGCCGGTCAGCCACTTGATCAGCAGGGGCGTGCCGACGTTGTAGGGCAGGTTCGACACCAGATGGGTCGGGCCTTCGACCAGTTGGTTCTCGCGCACGTTCAGGGCGTCGCCCTCGACGATGGTCAGGCGGCCGGAGCCGTCGTCCAGTTCGCTGAGCAGGGGGATGAAGCGCGGGTCCTTCTCGACCAGCACCACCTTGCCGGCGTCGCTTTCCAGAATGGCCCGGGTCAGGCCGCCGGGGCCGGGGCCGACCTCGATCACGGCGCGGCCGTCGAACGGACCGGCGTAGCGGACGATCTTGCGCGTCACATTGAGGTCCAGCAGGAAGTGCTGGCCGAAGCTCTTCTTGGCCAGCAGGCCGTGGGCGTCGAGCGTTTCGCGAAGGGAGGGAAGGTCCGTCATACGCACGCCTTAGCGCGTGGCGCGCGCGGCCGCCATCTCTGAAGCCAGACGCACGGCGGCGATGAAGCTGTCGGCGCGGGCGATCCCCTGGCCGGCGATGTCGAAGCCGGTGCCGTGGTCGGGCGAGGTGCGGACGATGGGCAGACCGAGCGTGGCGTTGACCCCGCCCCAGAAGTCCAGCGTCTTGACCGGGATCAGGGCCTGATCGTGATAGAGGCAGACGGTCGCGTCATAGCGGGCGCGGGCCTCGTCGTGGAACAGGGTGTCGGCGGGCAGGGGGTCGGTGATGTTCAGGCCCTCAGCGCGCAGGGCGGCGGCTGCGGGGCGCAGGACCTCGATTTCCTGAAGGCCGATGGCGCCGCCTTCGCCCGCGTGAGGGTTCAGTGCGGCCATCGCCAGACGCGGGGCCTGGATTCCGAAATCGCGCTTCATCGATTCGTGGACGACGCGGGCGACGCGCATGGCGCGCTCGGCGGTCACCAGTTCGGGCAGTTGGTCGATGGCGACGTGGATGGTCACCAGACAGGCGCGCAGGTCCTTGGCCGTCAGCATCATGACCGGGCCGCGCGTGCCGGAAAACGGCATGTCGGCGGTCAGTTCGGCGATGAACTCGGTGTGGCCGGGGAAGCGGAAGCCCGAGGCGTACATCGGCGCCTTGGCGATGGGGGCGGTGACGACGCCGGAGCCTTCGCCCGAGATGACCAGATCGACGGCGCGCTCGATCCAGTCGGCCACGGCGACGGCGTTGCGTGGGTCGGGCTGGCCCGGCGTCACCGGCGCGGGGGCCGGGTGGTGCAGGACCGGGATGGCGCGGCCGAAGACGGCGGCGGCCTCGGACGGGCTGAAGATCTGTTCGACCTTGACGCCCAGGGCGCTTAAGACATCAGCGTCGCCGATGACGGCGAAGGGCGTGATGGGGGCGAGGGGGCCGGGAGGCGTGGCCAAGACGGGCCAGGCCTTGGCGATGATCTCCGGCCCCACGCCGGCGGGGTCGCCCATCGTGACGATGAGCGGCCGCCCGCTCATCACTGCTTGATTTCGATCAGGGCGTCGGCCCGCAGGTCGCGCAGATAGCGGCGGCCCAGCATGGCGTAGTTCTGATTTTGCAGGCGTGCCTCGACCTGTTGCGCCGAGGGGGCCTCTGGTCCGCCCAGGCGACGACCGCAGACGGCCAGGATGTGCACGCCCAGAGGGGTGCGCACGACGCTGCTGACCGTGCCGACGTCGGCTGAACGGGCGACCTGCTGGAACTGCGGCAGCAGGTTGGCCACGTCGCTTTCGCCCAGGTCCGCGCCCAGCATACCCTGCTCGGCGCGGGCGCGCTCGATGATGTTGTCGCAGGTCGTGCCGCTGCGGAGCGCCTCGAGGCGCTGGGTGGCGGCGGTGACGTCGGCTTCACTGGCGGTTTCCGGCAGCTCGATCATGACCTGCTTCATCTGAACCAGGCTGGTGGCCGCACCGGAACGCTTGTCGCGCATATAGAGGATGTAGACGCCGCCATCGACGGGGATGGGGTTGGACAACTGGCCGACCTCAAGGGAGGCCATCGCCTGCTCCAGAGCCGGTTGGACGGTGCCCTGCACCACCCAGCCGGCGTCGCCGCCACGGGCAGCCGACGGAGCGGCCGAGAACTGACGGGCGACGGCCATGAAGGGCGCGCCCTGAACCATCTGCTGCACCAGTTGCCGGGCGCCGTTGAGGGCCTCCTGCATGCCGCCGACGCGGGTGGCCTCCAGATAGATTTCGCCGACCAGATATTGAGGCTTGGTGGCGGATTCGGTCAGTTGGCGCATGGCCTGTTCGACCTGGGTGCGGCTGACCTTGGCGCGATCGCGGAAGCGGCCGCCGACGAGTTCACGCCAGCCGATTTCGGTGCGCAGCTGTTCGCGGAAAGCCTGAGGCCGAATGCCGCCCTGTTCGAGGAAGGCCAGGTAGGCTGGTCCGGTCGTGCCGGCTTCACGCGCCATGCTCGCGATCTCTTCATCGACTTCCTGGTCGGTGATCTTCAGCGTTTCGAACTTGGTCAGCTCGGCGGCCTGCAGATGCTGCTCGATGAGGTCGTTGAGCGCCTGCTGCTGGATGGCGGCGATGTTCTCTTCTGTCGGCTGGACCTGCGCCATGGCCATGACGACCAGCATCCGCTGACGCAGATCATAGCCGGTGATGATCCGGTCGTTGACGGTGGCGATGATGCCGTCCGACAGGCGGAACTGCGGGGTGGCCGCCGCCCGCTGCGGGGCTTCCTCGGCGGCGGGGTTCAGCCTCCCGGCGGCCTGCGCCGGTTGAGCGGGCGCCGTCTGGGCCGCAGACTGACCGACAGCCGTGCCGGCCATGAGGGCGGCCATGGCCACGCCCGTCGTATAACGCATCAAACGCATCGTCAGTCCTGATTCCCTAAAGCCGTCTCGTCCCCCGTTCAGCAGCGTCATCGACGATCCTGAGCCGTGGAGGGCGCGCGCCCCTGTACGCCATGCTTAGCGCATATCATTGCGTTCATAGCCTGAACCTCCAAAAGTGGCGAGGTTAAGTCGAATATAGACCCCTTCCGAGGGGCCGGTCGGGCGGACCCGGGTGTTGTCGCGCCGCCACCCCAGCTCGACCCGGAAGCAGTCGTCGTCAAACAGAAGACCGACTTCGGAGCGGGTGATGATGTCGCGCTCCAGGTCGGCGATGCCGTTCACAGCCACGCCCCAGTTGCCGTAGACGAACTGCTGGCTGGACAACTGCACGAACTCGTAGTTGCGGTTGAGCGGCCCGGAGACGGGGTTGGATCGGTCGATGATGTAGCTGAGGCTGGCCAGGTTGCGTCGGCCCCATCGACCGTCGACCGTGGTTTCGCCCCGACGAACATTGCCGTTCGGATCAATGGTGGCGTGGGCCCATCCGCGAATCCGGTCGGAAGGAGAGAATGTCGCCTGGACCACCCAGTCGGACGTACGGCCGGCGAGCCCAGAGGGGTCATAGAGGCGGGTAGGGTCGTCCGGGATCGGGGTCAGGAAGGCGTTCTGATCGTCGGCCCGAATGCTGCGACCGACAAAGAGGCTGGCCGAGCGATTGGCGTCCCACCGCAGGGTGGCGCGCGCGCCCGCAGTGAAGCGGAGCCCGCCCTCCATCAGATCATAGCCGGGGAAGCGGTCCATGCGGAACAGGGAGCTGTGGTCCAGTTCCAGCGTCTGGCTGTCCTCGTTGGGAATGCGTGGGTCCAGATCGGCGTCGGTCGACACCGACAACTGGGCCATGGGCTCCAAGATCAGGTCGGAAGCGGCGCTGAGGCGGCGGTAGAGGGGATAGCTGACATCGACCCCGGCGCTGGCGCGGCCGCGCGTGAAGACGTCGTCAGATGCGACGCCCATCATGGGTGGCAGGTCATCGACGGAGTAGGCGTCCAGCCGGGCGTCCACGAAGGGCTCCCAGCGCAGGCCCATCGGCGAGATGAGGGTGCGGCGCCAGTCGACCTGGCCTGTGATGCGGCGGCTGTCCACGCCCGGCAGCCCATCGGTCGGGCCCGTCGGGATCAATTCGGGCGACAGGGTCGGGAAGCCGACATAGGCGTCGCGGGTCAGGGCGACGGCAGAGCCGCGCAAGCGCAGGCGTCCGCCGAAGACCGGATTGTCGGCTTCCCACCGGGCGTCGATCAGCGGCGCCACCAGAGGCAGGGTGTTGTCATCCTCGAACACGTTCAAGGCCGGGGTGATCGGATCGAACTGTGCGACCCGCAGGCTCTGGATCGAGAAGGCGGCGACCGAAAGATACGACCTTTGCGTCTGACGCTCGGCGTAGATCTGGCTGATCAGGCGGCGGCGGTCGCCGTAGTAGAGGCCGTTGTCCTGATAGGTGTCGCGGACGTTGTATCGGTCGAACAGGGTCTTGTCCGAGGTGCGCTCGGCGGTGAAGCCCCAACGCCAGGGGCCTTCGAGGTCGAACTTGCCGTGGGCCAGCAGATAGCTGCGGTTCGTGCGATCGCCGAAGCGGACGTTGCTCTCTGCGTCGCCGTCGCCGTCCTGATCGAAGTCGCCGAAGCTGCGCTCATGCGTATAGCCGCCGCGCACGATCAGCGTGCCGCTGTCGAAGCGCCGACGCCATTGCAGGTTCAGCAGGGGGGCGACCTTGCTGTTGATCTGCGGGCTGATCAACCAGTCTTCGGACGGCGAGACGACGTGGAGGTAGGGCACCTCCAGCGAAACGCCGCGCCCTTCGTCGAAGTCTGGGAAGGGGATGAGGAAGCCCGACGCCCGCTCCACGCTGGGGTCAGGGTGGGCGAAGGCGGGAAGGTAGAAGACGGGCACCCCGCCGACGCGGAAGACGACGTTGCGATACAGGATGGCCCGCAGGTCCTGATCCTGAACCGCCTTGTCGGCCTGAATCGAGATGCTGGGCTGCTTCGGTCCGTTGACGTCGCAGATGGGGCAGGGCGTGAAGATGACGCGGTTCAGTTCGCTAACGTTTTCCGAGCGGCGAACGGCGGTGGCGGCCATCAGGCTGGCGCCATTGGCCAGACGCATGGCCAGATTGACGGCGACCCCGGCCTTCAGGTCCGAATCCAGTTCGACCTGGCTGGCATGAACGACGGACCCGTCGGGGGCCACGATTTCAGCGTTTCCAGCTGCGGTCGCGACGCCGCTTTTCGTATCATAGGTGAACTGTTCGGCGCGCAGGCTGTGGTCGCGGACACGCGCGAAGACCCGGTCGTCGGCTGAGCCTTCTGCGGTGACCACGTCGCCCTGACGACCGGCGGAGGCGGCGTTCACATAGACGGCGCCGGGGGTCAGACCGTCGGCGCCGGGGGTGTTCTGGGCCGCAGGAGCGGGGCCGGGCGTCGAGGCCTCCTGGGCCATTGCCGGCAGGGCCGGCAGGCAGGCGAAGACGGCCGCACCGGCCAGGAGCCGGGCGCGCAAGGCTCCCTCTCGGATTGTGCGGCGATCACTCATGCGAAATCCACTCATTGCCGGGCGACCGGAAACGGCCCGATTAGCCGTCTTCGGTATAGAACAGCAAGGTAAAGGCGGCGAGCGCCGTCAGCACGGGCGGCAACCAGGCCGCCAGGAAGGGCGGCACGACTTCGGCCGAGCCCATGGCCGAGGAGAACTGGTTCACAAAGAAGAAGGCGAAGCCCAGCACCACGGCCGCCACCGCCATCCGAGCCAGGTCGCCCAGACGCATCAGGCGCAGCGAGAAGGCGGCGGCCAGAATGGACATGGCCGCGAACATCAGCGGCGTCGCCAGAAGCTGTTGCAGGCGAAGACGATAGGCGGTCGAGGCGAAACCGGCGTCTTCGATTCGCTGGATCTGGTTCGGCAGGGACCAGAAGGGCGTGGATTGCGGACGGGCGAAACGCTGGAAGGCCTCCCGGTCCGCCAGGTTTGAGGGCAGGTCGAGGGTGGCGTAGCGCATGGCGCGCTGCCCCGTCTGGGCCCCCGTGGCGTCGGTCAGGCGCCAGCGTCCGGCGGTCAGAGAGGCGGTGGCCGCGTCGATCCGTTCGGTGAATGTCCGCCGGCCGCTCGGCGTGGTTGTGTAGATGAAGAAGCTGGCGTCCAGCAGGCGACCGCTGGCCGGGTCCTGGCGCTCGCCGCGAATGATCATCTGACGGGTGGCGTCGCCTTCACGCAGCCAGACGGCCTGCTGGGTTTCCGCCCCGGGCGAGGTGCCCGAGATCCGTCCGCGCTCGCGCTGCCACAGGCCGTCGCCGGCCGCAGCCATGGGGCCGAGCACGGTTACGGTCAAAGCGCCCAGCACCAGGGCACAGGCCGCCGCAGGCAGCACGAACCGCCAGGCCGAGACGCCCGCCGCGCGCATGGCGATCAGTTCGCTACGCCGGTTCAGACCGACGAAGGCCGCCAACGTTCCGAACAGGAAGACAAAGGGCAGCAACTGGATGATGACCGATGGCGATTTCAGCAGGACCAGGCTGAAGATGCGGGCGCCGGACAGTTCGCCCGAAGAGTTCAACCCACGCGAAACCTCGACGAAGTCGATCAGCATCACCAAGGCGGAAATAACGGCCAGAGCGACAGCCAGGGCGCGTAGCTGCTGGATCAGGACATAGCGCTCGATGCGGCCAAGACGGATCCTCATGCGAACCTCGCCTTGAAACGTTCGACCGGCGCCCAGACGCGCCGCCGGTGTGGCTTGAGCGCGCGGAACAGCAGGCGCAGGGCCACGAAACAGGTCGCCAGCGGCAGAAGATACTGCAGCAGATTCAGCCCGCTGTTCCAGGCGCTGGCTGCGACCAGGCCATAGCCGATGACCCGCACCACCAGGAAGACGCCGGCCGCCTTGGCGATCCGGCCGCTGTAGCCGGTGCGGCTGAACGATCCACCGAGAATGGCCGTCAGCGCCAGAGCCATCGCCGCCAGGGCATATAGGGGCGAGGCCATGCGCGAGTGGGCCTCAGCCATCAGTTCGCCACGGGTGCCTGCCGACTCGAGCAGGGCCGGAGACGGGTTGAACAGCTCGGTCAGCCACAGATCCGAGGGCTTGAAGCGGATGCGCTCGGTCGTCTTGGTATAGGGCGACAGGTCGAACACCTGCTGGTCGAACGACAGCTGGTTCAGCACGGCGCGCGACGAATAGCGCTGCATCGACCCGTTCTGCATCGTCAGGACGGGCAGGCCGTCGACCCGACCGAAGCGGGCGGACTCGGCGTCCCAGGTCGTCACTGTCTTGCCGTTGTCGAGATAGACGAACAGGTTCTTAAGCAGGCCGTTCTGCTCGATCTGCTGCACATAGACGGTCAGGCCGCCGGGGCCCTGGACGAAGCGGCCTTCTTCAACCAGCAGGGCGGCCAGATCGGTGCGGATGGCGAAGGCCTGACGCCGCGCCTCGCGCTGGGCCCAGGGCTGGACGAAGACATTGGTGATCAGGGCGACCAGGGCGACGATGACCGCGATCTGGATAGCGGGGCGGATCAGAGACCAGCGGCTGACGCCGGCGGCGTAGGCGGCCGTCAGCTCCTGTTCGCGCTGCAGTCGCGTCAGGGCGATCAGGGCGCCGACAAAAAGCCCGATGGGCAGAATGACGGCGACCAGTTGGGGCAGGGCCAACAGGGTCAGCTTGGCCATGACCCAGATGCTCTGGCCACGCTCTACGATGACTTCAAGCTGATCCAGGCTCTGGCTCAACAGGCCGATTCCGGCCAGCGCCGCGCACGCCGCCACGACGGGCAGGCCGATCTGGCGGAAGAGGTAGCCTTGAATCAGCGTCATGGTCGGGAAACGAAGGGTTTCGGGGGCGACTGAGTTGCAGCCGCGAGCGATGCGGGCCATGTAATACACATCCGGACGCACCGGCGAAACAGCTGGTGCGTCCTTGTCCGATTCAAGCATGACCGGGGCACAGAACCTCGGCCTGGAGTAGGTTTTATGAAAATCGAGTTCGCCGCTTCCACCAGCGCCGCCGAAATCCTTGCCGTTCTGGTTCATGACGGCCGTGCGCTGGCGGGGACAGGGTCGGCCCTCGATGCCGCCGCCTCGGGCGCCCTGTCCAAGGCGATGAGCCACAGCCGCTTCACCGGCGCCGCCAACAGCAGCCTGACCGTCGCGGCTCCGGCCGGGGTGGACGCCCGATCCGTGCTGCTGGTCGGCGCGGGCGCAGCCGACAAGTTCGACGATCTGGCGGTCGAGACCGCCGCCGCCGCCGCCTATCACGCCGCCAAGATGTCGGGGGCCGAAGTCCTGACCATCGACGCCGCCCACCTGTCGGCCGAGCAGGCCGCGCGCGTTGGCTTCGCCGTGCGTCTGGCCGCCTATCGCTTCGTCAAATACCTGACCAAGCAGAAGGCCGACAAGATTCCGTCGGTCACGACCGTGCGTGTCGTCACCTCGGACGCAGCCGCCGCTGAGGCTGCTTTCGGCCCGCTGTCGGCGGTCGCCGACGCCGTGCTGTTCTCGCGCGATCTGGTCGCTGAGCCCGCCAATATCCTGTACCCGGCCGAGTTCGCGCGCCGCGTGAAGGAACTGGAGCGCCTGGGTCTGGAGGTCGAGATCCTGGGCGAGGCCGAGATGGAAAAGCTGGGCATGAACACCCTGCTGGCCGTGGGCGTCGGCTCGGAGCGTGAAAGCCAGCTGGCCGTCATCAAGTGGAACGGCGGCAAGGAAGGCGAGGCCCCCATCGCCTTCGTCGGCAAGGGCGTCTGCTTCGACACCGGCGGCATCAGCCTGAAGCCAGCCGACGGCATGGAAGAGATGAAGTGGGACATGGGCGGCGCAGCCGCCGTGGCCGGCCTGATGCACGCCCTGGCGGGCCGCAAGGCCAAGGCCAACGTGGTCGGCGTGCTCGGCCTGGTCGAGAACATGCCGGACGGCAAGGCGCAGCGTCCCGGCGACGTGGTCGTGTCGATGTCGGGCCAGACGGTCGAGGTGCTGAACACCGACGCCGAGGGCCGCCTCGTTCTGGCGGACGCGCTCTGGTACACGCAAGAGCGCTTCAAGCCGAAATTCATGATCGACCTGGCCACCCTGACGGGCGCCATGATCGTGTCGCTGGGTCTGGAATATGCAGGCGTCTTCTCGAACGATGACGACGTCGCCAACGCCATTCTGGCCGCCGGTCCCAAGGTCGGCGAGAACGTCTGGCGCATGCCGATCCCGGCGGCCTACGAGCGTCATATCGACAGCCCCATCGCCGACGTGAAGAACATGGGCAACGGCCGCGCCGGCGGCTCGATCACCGCCGCCCTGTTCCTGCAACGCTTCACCAACGGCACGCCGTGGGCGCACATCGACATCGCCCCGACCGCCTGGGTCAAGGACAGCCGCAACCCGACCGTGCCGGACGGCGCCGTGGGCTATGGCGTGCGTCTGCTGGACCGCATGGTCGCCGACACATACGAAGCCTGATCCATCGCATTCAGAGGGTGGGGCCGGGTGTCTGACGCAAAGCCGGAAATCTGGTTCTACCACCTGGAGCGATCGACGCTGGATCAGGTGCTGCCGGGCCTGCTGGAGAAGACCCTCCAGCGGGGCTGGCGCGCGCTGGTGCGGGGGGTGGCGGCGCATCGCCTCGACGATATCGACGAGCAACTGTGGACCTATCGCGCCGACAGCTTCCTGCCGCACGGGCTGGCGTCCGAGGATCATGCTGCGCGCCAGCCGATCCTGCTGTCCGAATCAGGCGAAAATCTCAATCGTGCTCAGGCGCTGTTCATCGTCGATGAGTCAGAGCTGGGGGCAACGGAAGGGTACGAGCGGTGCTTCATTATCTTCGACGGTCGAAACGAACAGGCGTTGCAGTTCGCGCGCGAGCGCTGGCGCACGCTGAAGGCGGCGGACGCCAATCTGGCCTACTGGAAACAGACGGACGAAGGACGCTGGGAAAAGGCGGCCTGATCATACTGGGCGTGCTGGCCGTCGCCGGCTGCTCCTCGTTGCCGCCCACGCCGACCGCGCCTCGCGTCGTCGAAGAGGCGCGTCAGAACCAGCCGGTCGGCACGCGAATGCCGCCGATCAATGCCGACATGTGCAAGGCGGGCGAGCTTCAGTGGTTGATCGGGAAACCGCGGACCGAGATTCCCGTTCCGGTGGATGTGGTGAC
>CAYWDO010000079.1:9197-10756 GCA_964456995.1 uncultured Brevundimonas sp. | reverse complement strand
CTGCAGCCGCCGCCAGCCATCCTGGGCGTCCGCCTCGCGATAGCTGGCGCGGTAGTCGGCGTGGAAGCCGTGCGGGGCGTCGGAATAGAGGATGATCTGGCTGTCGGACTTGCCGGCGGCGGCCAGGGCGTCGTTCATCGCCTTGACCGTGTCATTGGGAATGCCCCCGTCCTGACCGCCATAGAGGCCCAGTACGGGGGCTTTGAGATCTGCGGCCAGGTCGATGGGCCAGGGCTGACCCGCCGCCTTCTGATCCTCGGTGGCGTTGGCGGCGGGGGCCAGGCGGCCGTACCAGGCGACCCCGGCGTCAAGGGCGGGGAAGCGGGCCACGGCCTGCCACACCACCTTGCCGCCCCAGCAGTAGCCGGTGATCCCGACCTTGTCCGACTTCGCCCAGGCTTGTCGGCCGATCCAGTCCAGGGTGGCGGCGATATCGCCCATGACCTGTTCGTATCCGGCGGCGGCCACGATGGTCATGATGGCCGACATGTCGCTGAGCGGGGCGGGGTCGGCCTTGCGCACAAAGAAGGCCGGGGCGACCGCGGCGTAGCCGGCCTTGGCCAGGCGGCGGCAGACGTCGCGGATGTATTCGTGCACGCCGAAGATCTCGGACACGACGATGACGACGGGGAAGGGGCCTTCGCCCTCGGGCCGGGCGACGAAGGCCGGCAGGTCGAAACCGTCGGGCGCGGCATAGGAGACGTTGGCCGTCGTCAGGCCCGCGCTGTCGGTCGTAATCGGACGGGCGGCCTGACTGAGGGCGGCGGGGGCGTAGGCGGCGAAGGCGACGCCGCCAAGGGCCGCCACGCCCAGGCTGCGGCGGCTGGGGGCGATCTGGTCGGCGCTCAGGCCCTCGGGCCGGGTGATCAGGGTCATCGCGGGTCTCCGGTGCGGCTTCAGAAGTCGGGAAGGGACTGTGGCCCGGCTTTCGCCTCGCCGTCGAGTCTCTTCAGCGAGCGCGCCGCAGCGTCAGATTGATGCGCCCGCCGCCGGGAACCAGCTGCGACGACCCCGCCAGCAGGCGGTCGATCCCGTGTCGCGCCAGCCGCGCCGGCCCCGTCAGGGCGCAGACGTCGCCCGAGGCCAGCTTCAGGCTCTGGGTCCGGCCGCCCTCGGCGGGACCGATGCGGAACACCGCCGTATCGCCCAGCGACACCGACAGGACCGGGGCTGACAGGTCGGCCTCGTCCTTGTCTTGATGCAGGCCCATCTTCGCCTCGTGGCGATAGAGGTTGACCAGGCAGGCGTCGGGCGGCGCGGGCCAGCCGGTCAGGTCGTCCCACAGGTCCATCAGCCTCTGCGGCATCGGCGGCCAGGCTTCATCAGTCACCGGATGGGTCGGTTGATAGCGATAGCCCGCCCTGTCCGAGACCCAGGCCAGCGGCCCCATGCCGGTCATCTCGACCGAAAACGGTCGCCCGCCCGGCGTAACGGGGCGATAGAAGGGCGCAGTCCCGGCCGCCGCCAGCACCTCGGCCAGCAGCCGGCCTTGCGCCTCGGCGTCCAGCGCGCCGGGCCACAGGCGAAAGCCGGGCAGGCCGGTCGGGGTTTCGCGGGGC
>CAYWDO010000079.1:3200-9097 GCA_964456995.1 uncultured Brevundimonas sp. | reverse complement strand
ACCGAATCCGCCCCGAACCGCACGAAACCCTTGCAGCCCCTGCGGTCTTTCCCATATCCGGGCCTGTCTGGAAGAAACCCCGAAATTCTTGGGGCTTTCGACCAAAACCATTCAACCCGCCCGACCGGATGTCCGGAAAGGCTTTCAGCCCAACTGGGGGCGGTCACGCGCGGCGCTTTTCGAAGGCCGCCGCATCGCCCGCCGCAAGGAGTGAAAAGACAGGCTCATGGCTAAAATCATCGGCATCGACCTCGGCACGACCAACTCGTGCGTGGCCGTCATGGACGGCAAGAACCCCAAGGTCATCGAGAACGCCGAAGGCAACCGCACGACCCCGTCGGTCGTGGCGATCCAGGACAGCGGCGAAGTGCTCGTCGGCCAGCCTGCGCGTCGCCAGGCGGTGACCAACCCGACCAACACCTTCTTCGCCATCAAGCGCCTGATCGGCCGCAATTTCGATGACCCGGTGGTGGCCAAGGACAAGGGCATGGTGCCCTATGAGATCGTCAAGGGCCCGACGGGCGACGCCTGGGTGCGCGCCCACGGCAAGGACTATTCGCCGCAACAGGTTTCGGCCTTCACCCTCGGCAAGATGAAGGAGGCCGCAGAGGCCTACCTCGGCGAGACCGTGACCCAGGCCGTGATCACCGTTCCGGCCTACTTCAACGACGCCCAGCGTCAGGCGACCAAGGACGCCGGCAAGATCGCCGGCCTGGAAGTCCTGCGCATCATCAACGAGCCGACCGCGGCTGCTCTGGCCTATGGCCTGGAGAAGCACGAAGGCCAGAAGATCGCCGTCTATGACCTGGGCGGCGGCACCTTCGACGTCTCGATCCTGGAGATCGGCGACGGCGTCTTCGAGGTGAAGTCGACCAACGGCGACACCTTCCTGGGCGGCGAGGACTTCGACCTGCGTCTGGTCGACTACCTGGCCGACGAGTTCAAGAAGGAACAGGGCGTCGATCTGCGGACCGACAAGCTGGCCCTGCAGCGCCTGAAGGAAGAAGCCGAGAAGGCCAAGAAGGAGCTGTCCTCGACGGCTCAGTACGAGGTCAACCTGCCGTTCATCACCATGAACGCCTCGGGCCCGCTGCACCTGAACATCAAGCTGTCGCGCGCCAAGCTGGAAGCCCTGGTCGACGACCTGATCCAGCGCACGATCGAGCCCTGCGCCAAGGCGCTGAAGGACGCGGGCCTCAAGGCCTCGGACATCGACGAAGTCGTCCTGGTCGGCGGCATGACCCGCATGCCCAAGGTCGTGGAAGCCGTGAAGGCCTTCTTCGGCAAGGAGCCGCACAAGGGCGTGAACCCTGACGAGGTCGTGGCCCTGGGCGCCGCCGTTCAGGCCGGCGTTCTGCAAGGCGACGTCAAGGACGTGCTGCTGCTGGACGTGACCCCGCTGACCCTGGGCATCGAAACCCTGGGCGGCGTCTTCACCCCGCTGATCGAGCGCAACACCACCATCCCGACCAAGAAGAGCCAGGTCTTCTCGACCGCCGACGACAACCAGTCGGCCGTGACGATCCGGGTGTTCCAGGGCGAGCGCCCGATGGCCGCCGACAACAAGGTCCTGGGTCAGTTCGACCTGATGGGCATTCCGCCGGCGCCGCGCGGCATGCCGCAGATCGAGGTCGCCTTCGACATCGACGCCAACGGCATCGTCCACGTGACCGCCAAGGACAAGGCGACCAACAAGGAACAGTCGATCCGCATCCAGGCCAACGGCGGCCTGTCGGACGCCGACATCGAGAAGATGGTCAAGGAAGCTGAAGCCAACGCCGCCGCCGACAAGGTCCGCAAGGAGCTGGTCGAGGCGACCAACGGCGCCGACAGCCTGATCCACTCGACCGAGAAGGCCCTGGCCGAGCACGGCGACAAGGTCGATGACGCCACCAAGGCGACCATCCAGTCGGCTCTGGACGACCTGAAGGCGGCCAAGGACAGCTCGGACCCGGAAGCCATCCGCGAGAAGACCAACGCCCTGTCCCAGGCGGCGATGAAGCTGGGCGAGGCCATGTACGCCCAGCAGCAGGGCGCCGGTGACGACGGCGCCTCGGCCGAAGCCCCCGCCGACGACGGCGTGGTCGACGCCGAGTTCGAGGAAGTCTCGGACGCTGACGACGACAAGAAGAACGCGTAACCAGACGCGGTTCATGACGACCGGCCCCGCTTGCCAGACGGCAGGCGGGGCCGTTTCATAAAACTTGCATCATTCGACCGGGCGCCCATGTCATCAGCATGGTCTTTGGGTCATTCGTGGACGCGCCGCCCTCGCTCAAGAAGGGCCGCGGACACCGAGAAAAGTAAGAGGACGAACGCCTGATGGCGCAGCGTGACTATTACGAAATTCTGGAGGTCGAGCGGACCATCGACGCCGCGGGCCTGAAGTCGGCCTATCGCAAGCTGGCCATGGTTCACCATCCCGACCGCAACGGCGGTTCGGAAGAGTCCCTCGCCAAGTTCAAGGAAATTTCCGAGGCCTACACGGTCCTGTCGGACGATCAGAAGCGCGCGGCCTATGACCGCCACGGTCATGCCGGCGTCAACGGCGGCGGCGACCCGTTTGGACGCGGCGGCGGCCAAGGCTTCCACGACATCAACGACATCTTCTCCCAGGTCTTCGGCGACGCCTTTGGCGACGCTTTCGGCGGCCGGGGCGGCGGGCGTCAGCAACAGGGCGGACCGCGTCGCGGCTCGGACCTGCGCTATGACCTCGAGATCACCCTGGAGCAGGCCTACAAGGGCGCCGAGGTCGAGATCGCGGTGCCCACCACCATGACCTGCGAGGTCTGCGACGGCTCCGGCGCCAAGGCCGGAACCAAGCCGACCATCTGCTCCACCTGCGGCGGCGCCGGGCGCGTGCGCCAGGCCAACGGCTTCTTCCAGGTCGAGCGCACCTGCCCCCGCTGCGGCGGCTCGGGCGAGATGATCGCCGACCCCTGCGGGACCTGTCACGGTCACGGCCAGGTCCGCAAGAACCGCCAGCTCAGCCTCAAGATCCCCGCTGGCGTCGACGACGGCTCGCGCATCCGCCTGTCGGGCGAGGGCGAGGCCGGTCAGCGTGGCGGCCCGCGCGGCGACCTCTATGTCTTCCTGTCGGTGCACGACCACGAACTGTTCGAGCGCGACAACCTGGACCTGCTGGTCACGGTCCCCGTGCCGATGACGGTTGCGGCCCTTGGCGGGATGGTGGAAGCCCCCTGCCTGGTGTCCGAGGCCTGCGACGGCAAGTGCCGCGCCCCGGTCGAGGTGCCGGCCGGCGCCCAGACCGGCAAGACCATCCGCATCAAGGGCAAGGGCATGCCCCACCTGAACGGCCGCCAGCGCGGCGATCTGGTGGTGGAACTGTTCGTCGAGACCCCGACCGACCTGACGCCGCGTCAGAAGGAGCTGATGCAGGAACTGGCCGCCTCGTTCGGCGAGAGCCAGAATCCGCGCAACTCCAGCTTCGCAGGCAAGGCCAAGCGTTTCTGGGCCGACATCCTGGGCGGCGACGCCGAGAACTCGAAAGAAACCGCCGCGTGAGCGACATCTTCCACGCCGGTATCTCCGGCGCCCGGGGCCGCATGGGCCGCGCCGTTTCGCTGGTCCTGGACGCCCGTGAGGACGTGGTGGTCGCCACCCGTTTCGATCGTGGCGAGACCCCCGACCTGAACCTGTGCGACGTCGTCATCGACTTCTCTACGCCCGAGGCCTCGGTTGAACTGGCCCGCGCCTGCGCCGAGCGCGGCGGCCCGGCTTTGGTCATCGGCTCCACCGGCCTGTCGTCGGAGCAGGACGCCCTGATCGAGGCGGCGGCGGAAAAGATCGCCATCGTCCGCAGCGGCAACTTCTCGCTGGGCCTCAACATCCTGATCGGTCTGGTCGAGCACGCGGCCCAGCGTCTGGATGGTCGCGACTGGGACATCGAGGTGCTGGAGACCCATCACCGGCGCAAGGTGGACGCCCCCTCCGGCACCGCCCTGATGCTGGGCGAGGCCGCCGCCAACGGTCGGGGTCGTGATCTGGAAGACGTGCGCTCCGCGCCCTACGACGGCATTACCGGCCCGCGCGAGCCGGGCAAGATCGGCTTCGCCTCCTTGCGCGCCGGCGGCGTCATCGGCGAGCATACGGTCCTGTTCGGCTCGGAAGACGAACTGCTGACCCTGTCGCACTCGGCCATCGACCGCTCCCTGTTCGCCAAGGGCGCCGTGGCCGCCGCCGCCTGGGTGCGCAATCGCCGCCCCGGCCTCTATGACATGCAGGACGTGCTCGGCTTCCGTCAGGCCTGAACCGGCGGATGACGCGCCAGGGGACCAGCTATGGCATGGCGCTGCGGGCCGCCGCCGCCCTCAGCTTCTCCCTGATGTACGCCCTGATGAAGTGGGCGGCGACGCTGGAGCCCGTCTCGGCGGGCGAGATGGTCTTCTATCGCTCGCTCTTCGGCCTGCCGGTGGTCCTGTTCTGGGTCCTGAGCCTGAAGGGCGGCCTGGCCTCGCTCTCTACCCGCCGACCCATGGTCCATGTCTGGCGCTGCGCCCTGGGCGTGACGGGCATCCTGCTGATCTTCCAGGGGCTGAAGCTCTTGCCCCTCGCCGACGCCACGACCATAGGCTTCACCGCCCCCATCTTCGCCACCCTGCTGTCCATTCTGGTCCTGAAGGAGAAGGTGGGGCGCCATCGCTGGACGGCGGTGGGTCTGGGCTTCCTCGGCGTGCTGGTCATGGTGCGTCCGGGCGCCGAGGGCGCGCCGCCGCTGGCCGGTCTGTTGTTCGCGCTGGGCGGCGCCTTCGTGGCCGCTTCCGTCACCGTCACCCTGCGTCAGCTGGGCAAGACCGAATCGGCCACCGCCATCGTCTTCTGGTTCTTCGTCGCCTGCGCCACGGTGGGCGGGGTCCTGAGCCTGATCGACGGCCACAGCCATAGCTGGGCGGTGCTGGCCATTCTGGCGGCGGGCGGACTGGCGGGCGGCCTGGCGCAACTGCTGATGACCACGTCGTTACAGCACGCCCCGGTCTCGGCCCTGGCGCCGCTGGACTATCTGCAGATGGTCGGGGCGGTGGTGCTGGGCTGGCTGTTGCTCAGCGACGCGCCGACGCTACCGACCCTGTGCGGAGCCGCCCTGATCGCCGGCAGCGGCCTCTACACCGCCTGGCGCGAACGGGTTCTGCACCGCGAGATCACGCCGCCCTCGCCCTCGGTCTGACGGCCCTTAGCGCCCCGTCGAGCCGAAGCCGCCAGCGCCGCGCGCGGTCGCGTCCAGGGCCTCGACCTCGGCCATCACCGCCTGGGCATAGGGCGCAATCACCATCTGGGCGATGCGTTCGCCGCGTCGGATCTCGAAGGGGATCTGTCCGTGGTTGATCAGGATGACCCCGACCTCGCCGCGATAGTCGCTGTCGATGGTGCCGGGCGAATTCAGGCAGGTGACGCCGTGCTTCAGCGCCAGACCCGAGCGCGGCCGCACCTGGGCCTCATAGCCCGGCTCCAGCGCGATCTTCAGCCCGGTCGGGATCAGCTTGCGCTCGCCCGGCGCCAGCAGGATAGGCTCGAACTCGGCCACGGCGGCGCGCAGGTCCATGCCCGCCGATCCCGTCGTCTCATAGGCGGGCAGGGCCAGGCCCTCGGCGTGGGGCAGGCGTTCGACGCGGACGGTGGTCATGACTGTAAGTCTCTCAGGCCTTGAAATGATCGGCGATGCGCTGGGCGATCTTGCGCGCCACATCGGTCTTGGACTGGCGCGGCCAGGGCTCGGCGCCGTCACGGGTGAACAGGGTCACGGTATTGCCGTCCGCGCCGAAGACGTCGTCGGAGACGTCATTGCCGACGATCCAGTCGCAGCCCTTTCGCGACAGCTTGGCGCGGGCGTTGGCCTCCAGATCGCTGGTCTCGGCGGCGAAGCCGACCACCAGTTTCGG
>CAYWDO010000079.1:0-3100 GCA_964456995.1 uncultured Brevundimonas sp. | reverse complement strand
GGGCGTTGGCCTCCAGATCGCTGGTCTCGGCGGCGAAGCCGACCACCAGTTTCGGCCGCAGGGGTCCGGGGGCCGAGACCTCCGCCAGAATGTCGGGGTTCTCGATCAGGGCCAATGACGGCGGGCCGCCGGGCTTCTTCTTGATCTTGCCCGAGGCGACGCCGTCCACGCGCCAGTCGGCCACGGCGGCGCTCATCACGGCGATGTCGGCTGGAAGCGCCGCTTCGACGGCGGCCTTCATCTCGGTCGCGGCCTCGACCCAGACGCGGGTCACGCCGACCGGCGCGTCCAGCGCCACCGGACCGGAGATCAGGGTCACCTCGGCGCCCAGCTCGGCCAGGGCGGCGGCGACGGCATAGCCCTGCTTGCCGCTGGAGCGATTGGTCAGGCCGCGCACCGGGTCGATGGGCTCGAACGTCGGCCCGGCGGTGACGACGGCGGTCTTGCCGGTCAGCGGCCTTCCGTCGGGTCCGGCCAGCAGGCGGGCGATCGCGTTGAAGATGACGGCGGGCTCGGCCATGCGGCCCGGCCCGAACTCGCCGCAGGCCATCTCGCCCTCGTCAGGGCCGATGACGGCTGCGCCGTGGAAGCCGTCAAAGCTCTTCAGCCGCTCGACATTGGCCTGAACCGCCGGGTGCAGCCACATGCGCACGTTCATGGCAGGGGCCAGCAGCACCTTCTTGTCGGTGGCCAGAAGCGTGGTCGAGGCCAGGTCGTCGGCCAAGCCGTTGGCCGCCTTGGCGATCAGGCCGGCGGTCGCGGGCGCCACCACCACCAGGTCGGCCCAGCGCGACAGCTCGATATGGCCCATGGCCGTCTCGTCTTCGGGCATGAACAGGGCCTGCCGCACCGGATGGCCGGTCAGGGCCGCCAGCGACATGGGGGTGACGAACTCGGCCCCGGCGGCGGTCAGCAGGCTCATCACCTCGGCCCCGGCCTTTTTCAGCAGGCGCGTCAGCTCCAGCGCCTTGTAGGCGGCGATGCCGCCGCCGACGATCAGCAGGACCTTGCGGCCCGATAGCGAGGATGCGGTCATGGGGAATCTCTAGCGGGGCCGCATGACGCCGTCGAGACAAAGCCGTGGCGCAACGGTGCGATGATTCTGGAACATTGCCAGAACAAAAATCTTGTGCCTAACTGTGTTCGGCGGGTTTTTCAGGGAGGGTGACCCATGCGAATTCAGATGATGGCGGGCGTCTTGGCGGCGCTGGTGCTGGCCGGCTGCGACAGCGGCGGCTCGGCGGTCGAGACGCGGGATCGGACAGGGGCCGATCCGGTCGCCCTGATCTCGGCGGCGGCGCCGGACGGCCCATTCGAGGCCGGCGAGACGGCGCCCGAAGCCAAGCCCCCGGTCACCGCCAACCGGCGCGAAACCGCCGACGCCAAGGTCCAGCGCCTGTTCGAGCGCAACGGCGCGGCCTTCGGCGCCCGGTCGGCCGACGACTATCTGACCAAGGTGCGGGCCTTCACCGAGGCGACGCCCAAGGGGACCGAGACGGTCAAGCGCCCCAACGGCGACACCCTCTATTATCAGGCTTCGACCAACACCTTCGCCGTGGTGGACCGCAACGGCGTGCCCCGCACCATGTTCAAACCCGACGACGGCCCGACCTACTGGGCCCAGCAAAAGGAGCGCGCCCCGACCTTCGGCCAGCGCCGCTCCGGGGCGCGTGCGGAGGAGTAGGTTCGGCGGCACAGACATGACGGAAGGGGGCCCGCTGAATGTCTGGCAAGGATGGGTAGCGGACGCGGACGCGAGTAAATTCTCCATCGGCGGATGATGGCCGGCGGCAGGTGCCAGAAGATGAAACCTAGAGAGAGACACCTATGGCAGGCGGTGCCTTTGGTTTTCCTTCTGCTCGTTGGGATACTGATGGTCTGCGTCACCGCCCGCTATTACAACAGCAAAGCTGTGCCAGAGGATAAGCCGAAGATTGGGAGCGACAGGCTTGCTGAAGAACCTTAGCGGCTAGGGGGATCGTCCGATGCACAACTTGATTGGTGAGCTGAAGGGGTTCGTGGATCGGCAGCTAGGGGCCGAAGAGAGTGGCCGGATCGACTGGCTGGCTGCCAGTGATGAAGCCCTAGGTTGGATTGGACGCCTAGATGAACACGGTCTGGAGGTTTCTCCGGCCGTGGTCCTCTTCCTAGAAGAGACGCTCCTCCGACGTGATCCGCACTTTGGCCTGCTGCGGCGCGAGCAGATGCGAAAAGCTCTCACCGACGGAACCGCTTTTCCTGATTGATGATGGCTTCGTTCGAGTCCGCAACGGGTCGGAAGCTGCCGTTCAGCGGAAGCGCCGAAGGAGCTTGTGAGCCGCATAAAAGACTCCGGCACTGAGGGCAAAAGTTGCCGCTCCGGCGAGGAACCAGAACGGACTTCCGCTAACTTCGGCACCGGGAAGAAAGCTGGCCAGAAATGCGATTAAGCAGACAATCGCGGCGAGCATGGACAGTCCGACAGGCAACAAGACAAGCGTGCTTGAACCGCGCAGCGGCCGAAAGCGCAGCTGAAGTCTGGACTTAGGGTCGTTGTAATCCGGCGCTGACATCCACCGATGATGCTTTTCTGAATGGATGTCCGCAACGGGTCGGACGCGGAAATGGGCGCGCCGCAGGGCGATCCGAACGTGAGCCATAATCTTTTCGCCGACGCCTTCGACCTAGCAGCAGCGGGCGTTTGCGCCGTGAAACCCTGCTCGAACACGCCGAGGTTCGGCCCGCCGCTATGATGCGCTCTGGTCTTTGACAGAGTCTGGGGTTGGCGAGGAGAGGTCGGGCGGTTCGGCGAAGCGCGCCCGACCTCCGCTCCGGCCGGATTGCACCAATTGCACTGTTTTTTTCGCGCCATGGTGCAATCGAACGGGTGCTGGCGTCATCCGCCACCCTCGTCCGCCGTCATCCTCGGGCTTGACCCGAGGATCGAGCGTTCAGCGCGCGCGACGCCGCAGACCTGGCCGCCGGTCGCGGGTCAGCCTGCACCGATGCTGAGCCGACGGTCCGGTCCTCGGGTCAAGCCCGAGGATGCCGGCGGCGCATGGGGCCGGGCGCACGGCCCGGCGCCCCTGCCTCAGGCGGCGTCGAACGTCAGCGGCGCGCC
>CAYWDO010000078.1:5822-10941 GCA_964456995.1 uncultured Brevundimonas sp. | reverse complement strand
TCGCCAAACCTGTCCAATCTGTAACTTGTCGCGAAGGGGGCGAAGCCGTCAGTGTGAAGTCTCTTTTACATCGCGGGGGCGCTCCATGCTGACGATCAACAATCTGGTTCATGTTTACGGCAACGGAACACGGGCTCTGGACGACGTCAGCCTGACGATTCCGACCGGCATGTTCGGCCTGCTGGGCCCGAACGGCGCGGGCAAGTCGACGCTGATGCGGACCATCGCCACCCTGCAGACCCCGACCTCGGGCGAGATCCGTTTCGGCGACATCGACGTGATCCGCCAGCCGGAGCAGCTGCGTCGGACCCTGGGCTATCTGCCCCAGGATTTCGGCGTCTATCCGCGCGTTTCGGCCTACGACATGCTGGACCATATGGCGGTGCTGAAGGGCATAGCCGACGGCAAGGACCGCAAGCAGACGGTCGAGGCCCTGTTGAACCAGGTCAATCTGTGGAGCGTCCGCAAGAAGGCCCTGGCCGGGTTCTCTGGCGGGATGCGCCAGCGTTTCGGCATCGCCCAGGCCCTGATCGGCAATCCCCGCCTGATCATCGTTGACGAGCCCACGGCGGGTCTGGACCCGGAGGAGCGCAACCGCTTCCTCAACCTGCTGGCCGAGATAGGCGAGAACGTGGTGGTCATCCTGTCGACCCACATCGTCGAGGACGTGGCCGACCTGTGCCCGCGCATGGCGGTGCTGGCGGGCGGCAAGATTCAACTGGAAGGCGCGCCGCTGGAGCTGATGAAGCAGATGTCGGGCCGTGTCTGGAAGAAAGCCATCGCCAAGGAGGCGCTGCCGGAACACCGCGCCCGCTTCGAGGTCATCTCGACGCGCCTGTTCGCCGGTCAGACCGTGATCCATGTCCTGGCCGACGCCCA
Organism: uncultured Brevundimonas sp.; assembly: GCA_964456995.1. Classification (GTDB taxonomy): domain Bacteria; phylum Pseudomonadota; class Alphaproteobacteria; order Caulobacterales; family Caulobacteraceae; genus Brevundimonas. The sequence continues at coordinate 10,062 of CAYWDO010000078.1, read as the reverse complement.
GCCGGGCGAGGGTTTCGAGCCGGCTTCGGGCGGTCTGGAAGACGTCTATTTCTCGACGCTGGCCGCCTCGCGCCGTCCCGCCGCCGCTCAAGCCGCCTGAGGCCCGGATCATGTTCGGAAAAGTCGCGGCCTTCGAGTTCCGCTATCAGCTTCGCCAGCCCGCCTTCTGGGTCATCTCCATCCTCTTCTTCCTGCTGAGTTTCGGCACGGTCGCCAGCCCCAACATCAGCATCGGATCCGGGGGCAACGTCTTCAAGAACGCGCCGTTCGCCATCGCGCAGGCCATGCTGGCCTTCAACCTGTTCTTCATGCTGGCGACGACCGCCATTGTCGCCAACGTCGTGGTGCGTGACGCCTCGACAGGCTTTGGACCCATGATCCAGGCCAGTCGTCTGTCGAAGTTCGACTACCTCTATGGTCGCTTCCTCGGCGCCTTTGCGGTGGTGGCCCTGGCCTTCCTGTCCGTGGCGCTGGGCATCCTGATCGGGACGCTGATGCCGTGGGTGGACAAGGAGACGGTCGGACCGTTCCGTCCGCTGGACTACCTCTATGGCTTTGTCGTCATGGGGCTGCCGGGGCTGCTGTTCAGCTCGGCGGTCTTCTTCACCCTGGCGACCGTGACGCGGTCGATGATGGCGACCTATGTGGGCGTCGTCGGGGTCTTCATCCTGTACATGACCACGACCACCGTGTTCGGCTCCAAGCCCGAGCTGGAGACGCTGGTGGCCTGGCTGGAGCCGTTCGGCGTCGGCGCCTATGGCCTGGCGACCAAGTACTGGACGGCGGCGGAACGGAACACGATCAACGCGCCGCTGACCGGCCTGCTGCTGGGCAACAAGCTGTTGTGGCTGGGCGTCAGCGCGGCGTTTCTGGCCGCCGCCTATCCCCTGTACCGGCCGTCGCCGCGGGGATCGAAGCTGCGCAAGCAGGAGAAGCTGAAGGCGCTCGTCGAAGCCTCGGCCGACGCTTCGGCGTCGATCGCGCCGCTGGCTCAACCGTCCTACGGCTTCAAGGCCGGCTGGACGCAGCTGGTGTCGCGCACGGCCTTCGAGATGAAGGCCGTGTTCAAAAGCCCGGCCTATTTCGTCATGCTGGCGCTGGGCTTCGCCTTCGGCATCGCCATCCTGCTGTTCGCGGGAGAGATCTATGGCGCGCCGGTCCTGCCTGTGACGCGCGTGGTGATCGAAAGCCTGGGCACGTCGTTCGTGCTGATCGTGATGATCATCTCGATCTACTATTCCGGCGAACTGGTCTGGCGCGACCGCGAGCGGCGCACGCATGAGATCATCGATTCTACCGCCACGCCCGACTGGACCTTCCTGCTGCCCAAGACCCTGGCGCTGATCCTGGTTCTTGTGTCGACCCTGCTGGCCGCCTCATTGGCCGGGATGATCGTGCAGACCATCAAGGGCTATACGAACTACGAGATCGGCAAATACCTGTTCTGGTACGTCGTGCCTCAGTCGATCAGTTTTTCGCTGATGGCGGTGCTGGCCATCGTGGTGCAGTCGCTGTCGCCGAACAAGTTCGTCGGCTGGGCCGTCATGGTGGTCTATCTGATCTCGACCATGGTCCTGTCCAACATGGGCTTTGACCATGTCCTGTACCGCTATGGTTCGGGGACGGGGATGCCGCTGTCGGACATGAACGGCCTGGGCAAGTTCGCCGGTTATGCGGCCTGGATGCAGGCCTACTGGTCGGCCTTCGCCATCGTCCTGCTGGTCATCGCCTATGGCCTGTGGCGTCGCGGTGCAGAAACCCGGTTCATGCCGCGCCTGAAGCGGTTGCCGCGTCGCCTGATGGGACCGGCAGGTGTCATCGGCGGCGTCGCCCTGGCCGCCTTCATCGGCCTAGGGATCTACAGCTACATCAACACCAACGTCTGGAACGAGTACCGCACCCAGAATCAGCAAGAGCAGCTGATGGCGGACTATGAAAAGACCCTGCTGAAGTACGAGAAGACGCCTCAACCCGAGATCACAGACGTCAAGCTGGACCTGGACCTCTATCCGCACCAGCCGCGCCTGACGACCAAGGGCAGCTATGTCATCGAGAACCGCACCGGCGCGCCTCTGAACGAGGTGCACCTGCGCTGGAACGACGGTCTGAAGATCGCCAGCCTGGACGTTCAGGGCGCGACCCTGGCCAAGGAGTGGCCCCAGTTCGACTATCGCATCTATCGTTTCGCCACGCCGATGCAGCCGGGCGAAAAGCGCACCATCGCCTTCGAGACGGTGCTCGAGCAGCGCGGCTTCAAGAACAGCGGCGACACCACGCGGATCGTCGACAACGGCACCTTCGTCAGCAACGGCGAGTTCGCCCTGACCATCGGCATGGGCCGCGACGGCCTGCTGTCCGACCGGGCCAAGCGTCGCAAATACGGCCTGCCGCCCGAACTGCGCATGGCCAAGCTGGAGGACGTCAGCGCCCAGAACCAGAACTATATCGGTTCGGGCTGGGTCAACGCCGACATCACCGTGACGACGGTGGCCGATCAGACCCCGATCGCGCCGGGCTACAAGGTGTCGGACGTGACCAAAGACGGCCGCCGCACGGCCCGCTTCGTCACCGAGGCCCCGGTGCTCAACTTCTTCTCGGTCCAGTCCGCCGACTATCAGGTGGCCAAGGAGCAGCACGGCCCCATCGAACTGGCCGTCTATTACCACAAGGGTCACGAGCAGAACGTGGCGCGGATGCTGGCCGGGATGAAGGCGTCGCTGGACTACTACGGCACGGCCTTCAGTCCTTATCAGTTCCGTCAGGCCCGGATCATCGAGTTCCCGGCCTATGCCAGCTATGCCCAGGCCTTCGCCAACACCATGCCCTACTCGGAAGGCCTCGGCTTCATCGCCGACCTGAGCGACGAGGAGAAGATCGACTACGTCACCTATGTCACCGCTCATGAAGTCGGCCACCAGTGGTGGGCGCACCAGGTGATCGGCTCGGACCAGCAGGGTTCGACCCTGCTGTCGGAATCCCTGGCGCAATACTCGGCGCTGATGGTGATGGAGAAGCTGTACGGACCGGACAAGATCCGTCGCTTCCTCAAGTACGAGCTGGACCGCTACCTGCGTTCGCGCGGCATGGAGCGGCTGGAGGAGATGCCGCTGATCCGCGTCGAGAACCAGCAGTACATCCACTATCAGAAGGGCGGTCTGGTCATGTACCTGCTGCGCGATCAGATCGGCGAGGAGGCGGTCAACCGCGCCCTGCGTCGGGTGCTGGCGCAGTACGCCTTCAAGTCCGCGCCTTATCCGCGCTCGCTGGATCTGGTCAACGCCATCCGCGCCGAGGCCCCGGCCGACAAGCAGGCCCTGATCACCGACCTGTTCGAGAAGATCACCCTGTATGACGTGGCGGCCAAGTCGGTCACGGCGACCAAGCGCGCCGACGGCAAGTGGGACGTCGCCCTGACGGTCGAGGCCCGCAAGCTGTATGCCGACGGCAAGGGCGAGGAGACCGAGGCCCCGCTGAACGAGACCTTCGACGTCGGCCTGTTCTCGGCTGAACCGGGCAAGGGGGCGTTCGATCAGAAGTCGGTCATGCTGATGGAGCGTCGCCCCCTGCGCAGCGGGACCCAGGTCTTCCGCTTCGTCACGACCGAGAAGCCGGCCTTTGCAGGGATCGACCCCTACAACCGCTGGATCGACCGCAACTCGGACGACAACGTCAAGCCGGTCGGGTGACGCCTGAGCCTTCTCCTCCCGCTGCAAGGCGGGAGGAGGGGCTTACGGCGAGTTAATCCGGCTGCCTTATTTTCGCCTCGACCCGCTACGCATGTAGCGCTACAAATGTAGCGTCAACCGATGCGGAGTGTCCCAGTGATCGAGTCCCTGCCCAGACGCGAACGCGAAGTGTTCGAGACCCTGTGTCGTCTGGAAACCGGCACCGCCGCAGGGGTGCGCCACGCCCTGTCTGACACGCTCAGCGATTCCGCCGTCCGCACCCTGCTGGCCCGATTGGAGACCAAGGGCCTTGTCGAGCGGTCGGCAGGCGCCGAGGGCTTTGTCTATGCCCCTGTGCCGCGCACCGAGACCCTGGCGGCCGGCGCCTTGCAGCGGATGATCGACACCTTCTTCGCCGGGTCCGCCGCCAGCGCCGCCACCGCCCTGCTGGGGTTGGGGCAGCGCCTGACCGCCGACGAGGTCGCCGCCCTGGAGCGCGCCATCGACGAAGCGGTGGAGCGTCAGCCGTGAGCCTGGCCCTGTTTCTGTCGCTGCTGGTCAAGTCCAGCCTGATC
>CAYWDO010000078.1:4388-5722 GCA_964456995.1 uncultured Brevundimonas sp. | reverse complement strand
GTCGCGGCGGGCCTGTGGCTTCTGGGGGCTGTGGCGGTCGTGGGGCGGCTGCTGCTGGGCCTGCGCACGCTCAGCCGCTGGACCGAGCAGGGGCGGGCGGTCAAATGTCCGACCTGGCGGAAGCCGCTGGAGCCGTTGGCGCCGTCGGTTCGCCCGCGTCTGGTCAGCAGCGACCGGGTGTCCAGTCCGCTGAGCTGGGGCGTCGCGCCGGGCGTCATCGTTCTGGACCCCGCCAGCCTGGCCGAGCCGCAGACCGCTTCCGCCGTCCTGGCCCACGAAATGGCCCACTTGCGCCGCAAGGACTGGGTCTTCCTGATCCTGTCGCGGCTGGCGCTGGCCCTGTTCTGGTTCAATCCCCTGGTCTGGCGGCTGTCCGCCGTTCTGGCCGAGACCTCCGAAGAAGCCGCCGACGCCGAAGCCGTGCGGACGGTGGATCGCCGCGACTACGCCCGCGTCCTGGTCCGACTGGCCGCCCATCCCTCATCCTATCCCGCGACGGCCATGGCCGCCGACACTCATACGCTTGAGAAAAGGATCGCCTGCATCATGACGAACACCTCTGCTCGCCGCCGTCCGCTGGCGGTCGCCCTGACCGTCGCCGCGCTCGCTATCGTCGCCACGCCGCTGGCGGCCCTGGAACTGAGGGAGCAGGCCTCGGCCTATGCCCCGCCGCCGGCCCCACCAGCGCCTCCGGCCCCGCCGCCCCCGCCGTCGTTCCGGGTCCCGCCTGCGCCCCCCGCGCCGCCAGCCCCTCCGGCTGTCGCACCGCCTGCACCGCCTGCTCCTCCGGCGCCACCCAGCCGCGTGAGCTACACCTATTCCTCGACCGGCTTCTATTCAGAGAACGGCACGCCGGAGCAGCGGGCCGAGGCCGAGGCGGCGCGCGAAATCGCTCGCCAAGCTCGGGTCCAGGCCGCCGAAGCGCGTCAGCAGGGCGCCGAGGCCCGCCGGCAGGCCGCGGAAGCCCGCGCGCACGCCGTCACCGCCCGTCAGCAAGGCGAAGAGGCGCGCCGTCAGGCCGGTCATGTCCGCGCTCAGGCCGCGGTCGCTCATCAACAAGCCGAACAGGCGCGGGCTCAGGCGGTCGTCGCGCGCCGACAGGGCGAGGCGGCCCGTGATTTCGCAGCTCGCACCGTCATCCTGGCGCGCGAGCAGATGGGCCGGAGCGCCGAGCATATGCATCGTGGCGCTGAGAATATGCGTCAGGAGGCGGTGCGCCTGCGAGACCCCGCCTATCGTGCTCAGCAGATCGCGAGCAATCGCGAGCGGGGCACAAAGGTCACGGATGCGGAACTGATTGCACTGAGCCCCACCTTGATGGAACGCGCCGCCGA
>CAYWDO010000078.1:0-4288 GCA_964456995.1 uncultured Brevundimonas sp. | reverse complement strand
TCACGGATGCGGAACTGATTGCACTGAGCCCCACCTTGATGGAACGCGCCGCCGAGATGGATCGCAACGCCGATGAAATGGCCAACAGCGCGAGGCGACCAACCTAGGCGCTCGACCTAGACAGCGTAGGGCGAGAGGCGGTCGGCGGCGTCACGGCACAGGGTCTTGATCCACCGCCGCGCCGCCTTCAGCCGCGCCGTGCCGTGGACCTCGCGGTGGGTGCTGAGCCAGAAGCGGCGCTCGATCAGGATCTGATCGGGCAGCACCCGCGTCAGACCCTCGGCCAGGAAGCAGGGCAGGACCCCGATGCCGCCGCCCGCCGCGATCATGTCCCGCTGCGCCCGGATCGAGGAGGAGGCCAGGCGCGGCCGCAGGTTGGGCCGGATCTCGTCCAGATAATGCAGTTCCGGCGCATAGATCAGGTCGTCGATATAGCCGACGATGTCGAAGCGGGGCAGGTCGTCCACGCTGTCCGGCGCGCCATGCCGGGCGACGTGTTCGGGCGCGGCGTAGAGCGCCAGTTGATAGGGGGTCAGCGGCTCGACGATCAGGCGCGGGCTGGCGGCGGGGCTCAGGGTGATGGCCATGTCCACCTCGCGGCGGCTGGGCGACAGGAAGCCTGAACTGGCGGCCAGTTCGATGTTCAGCCCCGGATGCGCGGCCAGCAGCGCGGGCAGGGCGGGGGCCAGGACGGCGCCGCCGAAACCTTCCGAGGCGCTGATCCGCACCGTGCCGGCGATCAGGTCGGGCCGCGTCACCCGCTCGGCGGCCTCCATGGCGCTCTCGGCGTCCAGCGCCGTCTCCAGCAGTTGCGCCCCGGCCGCCGTCAGCAGCAGACCCGAGGCCGAGCGCACCACCAGGGTCGACTTCAGCGCCGTCTCCAGCCGCGCCACGCGCCGCCCGACCGTGGCCGCGTCTATGCCCAGGCGCTGGGCTGCGGTCGCCAGCGAGCCGGCACGGGCGGCGGCGATGAAGATGCGAACGTCGTCCCAGTCGAACATTGCAGGAATGCACAGCATAGGATGCAAGATTGCAATGGGTAGCAACGCGTCTGTCTGCTAGGCCATGCTGGAACGAACAACGACATCACAGGGAAACGCCTCCATGCGCGACATTCGCCACTTCATCGACGGTGCGGCTTTCGAGGGCGCGTCCGGGCGCTTCGGCGACGTGTTCAACCCCAACACCGGCGAGGTTCAGGCCCGCGTCCAGCTGGCGACGCCTTCGGAACTGGACCGCGCGGTCCAGTCGGCCCAGGCCGCGTTTGAGGGTTGGGCCAGCACCAACCCGCAGCGCCGCGCCCGCGTGATGTTCGAGTTCAAGCGCCTGGTCGAGGCCAATATGAACGATCTGGCCGAGCTGCTGTCCTCGGAACACGGCAAGGTCATCGCCGACTCCAAGGGCGACATTCAGCGCGGTTTGGAAGTCATCGAGTTCGCCTGCGGCATCCCCCACGCGCTGAAGGGCGAATACACGCAAGGCGCCGGCCCCGGCATCGACGTCTATTCCATGCGTCAGCCCCTGGGCGTGGTGGCGGGCATCACCCCGTTCAACTTCCCCGGCATGATCCCGATGTGGATGTTCGGCATGGCCATCGCGGTCGGCAACACCTTCATCCTGAAGCCGTCGGAACGTGATCCGTCGCTGCCGGTGCGTCTGGGCGAACTGATGATGGAGGCGGGCGCCCCCGCTGGCGTGCTGAACGTCGTGCACGGCGACAAGGTGGCCGTCGACGCCATCCTGACCCACCCCGACATCCACGCCGTCAGCTTCGTCGGTTCGTCCGACATCGCCCACTACGTCTATCAGATGGGCGCCCAGCACGGGAAACGCGTGCAGGCCATGGGCGGCGCCAAGAACCACGGCATCGTCCTGCCTGACGCCGACATGGATCAGGTGATCAAGGACCTGACCGGCGCGGCCTATGGCTCGGCCGGCGAGCGCTGCATGGCCCTGCCGGTCGTGGTGCCGGTCGGCCAGCGCACCGCCGATGAACTGCGCGAGCGTCTGGTCTCGGAAATCCCCAACCTGCGCGTCGGCGTCTCGACCGACGCCGAGGCCCACTACGGCCCGGTCGTCACCCAGACCCACAAGGACAAGGTTTTGGGTTGGATCAACAAGGGCGTGGAAGAAGGCGCTGAACTGGTCGTCGACGGCCGCGAGTTCAGCCTGCAAGGTCACGAGAAGGGCTTCTTCATCGGCCCGTCGCTGTTCGACCACGTCAAGCCGGAGATGGAATCCTACAAGGAAGAGATCTTCGGCCCGGTGCTGCAGATCATGCGCGCCGCCAGCTTCGAGGAGGCCCTGAGCCTGCCGTCCAAGCATCAGTACGGCAACGGCGTCGCCATCTTCACCCAGAACGGCCGTGCGGCCCGCGACTTCGCCGCCCGCGTCAACGTCGGCATGGTCGGCATCAACGTGCCGATCCCGGTGCCGGTGGCCTATCACTCGTTCGGCGGCTGGAAGCGTTCGGCCTTTGGCGACATCAACCAGCACGGCATGGAAGGTCTGCGTTTCTGGACCAAGACCAAGACCGTCACCGCCCGCTGGCCTGACAGCGAACTGGAACACGCGGACTCGAGCTTCGTCATCCCGACCATGGGCTAAGGCTCTTTCCTCCCTATTCGCGGGGCGAATGGGGAGGTGGATCGGCGGCGTAGCCGACGAGACGGAGGGGCCGACTCCACGTCAACCGTCTGCGCCGCCCCCTCCACCGATACGCCGTCCCCCTCCCCACAGAGGGGGGAGGAAAGCAGACGTCGTTAGCTCAGCGTATAGGGGATCACGCCGCGCTCGTTTTCCGGCACGCGTAGGGTCCGGTCGATGGGCGGGAAGGCGCGCTGGGCGCAGTCGGTGCGCTCGCAGATGCGACAGCTGACGCCCATGCGCGTCGGCGGGCCGTTCAGGTCCAGACCCGCCGCATAGACCAGCTGATCCGCGTGCTCGATCTCGCAGCCGAGGCCCAGGGCATAGCGGCGGTCGGGTTCGAGGTAGGAGCCGCCCGGCTTGGACACGCTCTTGGCGATGCAGATGTAGCGCGAGCCGTCCGGCATCTCCGACAGGTTGACCAGGATGCGGTCCGGCGCGCCAAAGGCCTCGTGCACGTTCCACAGCGGGCAGGCGCCGCCGAAGCGGGCGAACTGGAAGCGCGTGGCGCTGTGCCGCTTGGTGATGTTCCCGGCCATGTCCACCCGTGCAAAGTAGAAGGGCACGCCGCGCCAGCCGGGGCGCTGCAATGTCGAAAGCCGGTGGCAGACCTGCTCGAAGCTGACGTGGAAACGGTTGCGCAGTCGGTCCACGTCGTGCCGCAGTTCGCGCGCCGCCTCGAGGAAGCGACGATAGGGCAGCAGCAGGGCCCCCGCCGCATAGTTGGCCAGACCGACCCTGCAGACGTCGCGCGCGGCCGGAATGTCGAAGGCGGCGCGGTCCAGCTCATGCTCGATCAGGTCGTGGAAGCGCAGCAGGACCAGCTGGTGCGCCATCAAAAAGGACCGCGTCGCGCCGGGCAGGCTGGCGTCGATATAGAGGATGCGCGCCGTCGGATCGAAGCGCCGCATGGCCCCACGCCCTTCGCCGGTCGACAGGCGCACCCCGCACAGGTCGTTCAGCGCCGCCTCCAGATCGCGCTCCGGGTGGCCGCCCGCGCCCAGACCCAGCTGCTCGGCCAGCGCCTCCGCCGCCTGATCCAGCATGTCGATGTAGTTGTCGCGATAGTGGAAGAAGTCGCGCACCGCTTCGTAGGGCAGGGCGGGGGCCGCTTGCGCCCGCTCGTCGCGGCCCAGGGTCTCGTTCAGCGTCTTCAGCCGCTCGTCCAGGCGGCGATAGTCCTGATGCAGGGCCAGGAATTGACGCGCCAGTCGCGGCGTCGTGGTCACCGCCTGCTTCAGCTCGACGGCGGATGGCGCCTCGGCGTGACCAGCGACGTCGGTGACGGCCTCGCGCAGGTCGGCGATCAGGCGGGCGTCGCCGTCCAGATCGAACAGGCTGGCGTCCACGTCGAAGGCCCGCGTCAGGGCGATCAGAACCCGCGCCGTCGCCGGGCGTTGATTGGTCTCGATCTGCGACAGGTAGGAAGGCGACAGGGCCAGCCGCCCTGCGCAGGCTTCCAGCGTCCAGCCGCGCGCCTCGCGCAGCTTACGCACCTTGGCCCCGAGGTAGAGTTTTTCCGCCATCGCAACTTTGCAAAACAGCTCATCGACCTTGGCAGGCTTACGCACTTACGCCCCTTTTGCAAAGTTGCGATTGCCTTTTTGCAACGAAGCGGCTCAGTGATCACCAAAGATTACAG
>CAYWDO010000077.1:0-10962 GCA_964456995.1 uncultured Brevundimonas sp. | reverse complement strand
ATCAGCAGCGCGAGGCGGTCAAGCGGGCCACCCTCAACGCCCTGAAACGCGCCCGTCGTTCGGCCGAGAAGGCGGGCGTTTCGCTGTCCGAGTGGGAGGGCGAGTTCCTCGATTCGGTAGGCGAGCGCATCCAGACCCACGGCCGCGCCTTCGCGGATCCCGAAAAAGGCGCTCCCGGTCAGGCCCTCTCGGCCATGCAAGGCCGTAAACTCAAGGAAATCACCGCCAAGGCCAAAGGCGAGGAAACCCGCCCCTGGATGCGAAAGGCGAAGAAGGCGCAGGAGTGAGAGGCCGTCTCCCGCCGTCATTCCGGGTCGCGCAGCGAAGCCGGAACCCCGACCGCCAAGGCTTTTCCACCCCTATGCCCATGATCACCCAGTCGAGCTGCTAGAAAGGATCGATCCGCTGCCCTTCCGCCGGGTTGTGAAGATAAACCAGCTTGCCGTTTGGGCCAAAGTTAGCGCTCAAAACATGCTCATCTACAGACAGGAAGCGCTGACGGCGGTATGTCCAGCGCATGATCCGAACGTTGTCGATAGGGCGGATAAAATCCAAGTCAGGCTGCCCGAGCGCCTGAATGGCTTCGTCTGCGGATGTTGTTCCCAGGCGGAAAGCGTCACTTGCTTCTCGATTGTAGATGCGTCCCTCAGTTGCGCATGCTGTCAGTATCGAGGTCGCAAGGACCACAAACAACGTCCAGCGCCTATCTAGCTTTGCTGCCATTCAGCGAAGCTACAAGAGTTCCGAAATGGCTGCTAGCGGACCTTTATCGGGTCCGCCTCGCGCCCCGCCTTACTTGCTTGACCACGGCCGCACGGCGCCGCTTTTGACGCGGGCGGCCTGTTCTCGCTGGAAGCGGCCGCCGCGCGGGGGCTTGGCGCGCGCGGCGATGGCCTCCTGCTTTTCGCGCAGGGCGCGCTGGATCGGCGTTTCGTGGGAAACGCTGTCCGCCGAGGCGGCGGCGGGCGGGTCGTCGCTAGGGTTGCTCATGACCGTAGCCTAACACGTCCTTCAGCCCGCTTCCTTCAGCTGCTCTTCTAACCCCTGTTCGCGAACCTTGCGGTACAGGGTCGAGCGGCCGATGCCGAGGCGACGGGCGATCTCGCTCATGTGGCCGGAATAGACCTCGATGGCGTGCTGGATCAGGTCGCGTTCGATCTCTTCCAGCGTGCGCAGGTGGCCACGCGCGTCGATGATCCGCACCGGACTGTCGGGCAGGGCCTCGCCGCTATCGCTTGCCGGGGTCTCGGCGCGGTCATGCGAAATGGCGCCGCCCGAGGTCAGCGGCATGGCCACGCCCGAGATGGCCGGGAAGTCGTGCGGTTGCAGCAACGGCGAGTCCGACAGGACCAGGGCGCGATAGATGGCGTTCTCCAGCTGGCGCACGTTGCCGGGCCAGTCGAAGGCTTGCAACAGGGCCATGGTCTCGACGGCGCAGCCGGTGACGCGCTTGCCTTCCTCGACGTTGAAGCGGGCGATGAAATGCTCGACCAGGGCCGGAATGTCCTCGCGCCGCTCGCGCAGGGCCGGGGCCTCGATGGGGAAGACGTTCAGGCGATAGAACAGGTCCTCGCGGAAGGCGCCTTCCTTGACCTGTTGGGCCGGGTCGCGATTGGTGGCCGAGACGATGCGGACGTCGACCTTGACCGCGCGCTTCGATCCGACCGGGTCGATCTCGCCCTCTTGCAGGGCGCGCAGCAGCTTGACCTGCATGTCCAGCGGCAGTTCGCCGATCTCGTCCAGGAACAGGGTGCCGCCGTTGGCCTCCATGAACTTGCCCAGGTGCTTGTCGGTGGCGCCGGTGAAGCTGCCCTTCTCGTGACCGAACAGGATGGACTCGACCAGATTGGCGGGCAGGGCGCCGCAGTTGACGGCCACGAAGGGCTTGCCCGACCGGTCCGAGGCGCCGTGCAGGGCGCGGGCGATGACTTCCTTGCCCACGCCGCTCTCGCCGGTGATCAGCACCGGGATGCCGGACTTGGCGGCGCGCACGCCCAGAGCCTTGACCATGCGCATCGGCGGGCTGTCGCCGACGATGTCGTCGAACGAGGTCCGGCCCGAGACGTGTTTCTTCAGACGGCCGATTTCCGCGGAAAGCTGGGTCAGCTGCAAGGCGTTGCGCACGCCGATCAGCAGGCGTTCCGGTCCGACCGGCTTGACGAAGAAGTCCTGGGCCCCGGCCTGCATGGCCTTGACCACGGTCTCGATGCCGCCGTTAGCTGTTAAAACGATGACGGGCGTGGGAACGCCCGCCGTGCGGATTTCCGCCAGGGTCTCCAGACCCGAAAGGCCCGGCATGACCAGATCCAGCAGCACCACGTCCGCGCCGCCGCCCTTGGTCAGACGGTCGATCGCCTCGCCCCCGCTCTCGGCGTGGACGACGGCATAGCCTTCGCGGTCGAGCACCGCCTGGATCAGGCGGCGCTGCGTGGGATCATCGTCGACGACCAGAACGGTCTTGGCCATTGGATACACACCCTAAAACATCACCGTAACGGCCGTCCTCGTTGGTCGGGATCGGCTCGTTTCGAGACAACCCTAGGCCGCAGGGGGTGAAGATCGGGTTTCGGAGAACTGAGTCAGGGGTTAACGCCGCTCACAGCGTCACAGTTCACCGGCGGGCTCAATCGGCCGATTCCATCCCCCAGTTTCATGTCGGGCCAGGGCGAAGCGACGGCGGCGACATCGGGGGACTTGAGAAGCTCACGGAAATCGTTGTTGCGCGGGCCGGGGCAACGACTGACCTGGTAGTCGCCCTGATGAACCCATCCCCCGGCTGCGTCGGCGGCGAACAGGGCGATGTTGAACCGGGTGGCCATCAGGATCTCCTCGCGCCCGTCGCCGTTCAGGTCGCGCATCACCGCCACGCAGCCGTCCGTGCGCCCGCAGGCATAGCGGGGATCGCTGGCCTTGACCGGCATGGTGAAGGCCGGCGGCAGGGCCTGGCCTGATGGCCACGCCTTGATCGTCGGCGTGCGCGGCGGGATGGTCGCCTGTTCCACGTCATAGCGAGAGGTGGTGGTCTGGGCTGTCTTGGCCCGCCGCGCGATCTCGGCGTCCGGCGATCTGGCGAGGTCCGCCAGGGCCGCTCGCCCGCTCTTGCCAGCATCGAAGCGCAGAAACACATAGTCGAACTGGGCCGGGCTGACGGCGCCGCGCTTCAGCCGCGCGACCTGATCTCCGACCGACAGGCGGGCGGGGTCGAGCACGGGGCTGAACAGGGCCAGGATGACGCCGACGGTCAGGATAGCGGCGGCGACATTGGTGCGCTCCAGCGGCTTCATCCACGGCGTCTTGCGCCACAAGGGCGACAGCGCCGCCCAGCCGTAACCCGCCGCATAGATGACCCCGACCAGGGCGCAGGCCGCGGCGATGATCCGGTCCGGCGTCAGGCCATGCTGGCCGATGCGCAGGGTCAGTCCCCAGACGGCGATCAGGATCAGCGGCGTCAGCAGGACAGCCGCGACCCGCACGGCGACGCGCAACACGACCGGCGGCAGATTGTCTTCTCGCCCGTCCTGATAGGCGGTGTTGATCAGGATTATGAGGGCCGCCGCGGCCGACAGCACCAGGGCCGTGGCGCTGCCCGTCTTCCACAATCCGTCCAGCCCGGTGAAGGGCAGGGCCAGCAGGAAGCCCGCCACCAGCACCGTGATGACCAGCAGCAGCCAGGACAGCAGCATCAGGGCCACGGTCCGCACGCCCCGGATCAGGCCGGCGCGCACATCGGTCAACTGGACCGCCGTGGCGAAGACCAGGCAGGTGACGGGGATGGAGAACCATTCCTCGCCGATCAGGTCGGACAGGAAGTCGAGGCCAATAACCCGGAACAGGGCCGCGCCCAGGAACAGCAGCAGCCAGAAGGCGCCGGTGAAGCCCAACGACAGGGCCAGCTGCACGCCCGCCTTCCACGCCGTGTCGAAATAGTCGTCGAAGTCGGCGATCCAGCGCCGCGCTCCCACCGCCGGGACGATCAGGTGATGAGCGATGAACAGTGCGGCGGCCGCGAAGGCGATGACCGGGAAGCGGAGATAGGGCGGATAGAAGGACTCGCGCACCTGCTGCGCCGCATCGTGCCAGCCCAGCAGCATGAGCATGGCGGCGGCGATTAGCCCCCAGGCCGCCAGTCCCCTTATCGACAGCCGCCCGACCCCGGCCAGCAGCATGACAGGGGTGAAGGCCACGGCCAGGATCAGCGCGCCAAATAACGGCGGATGGGTCGCAGGCCAGGTCAGGGCGTCGTGCGCCGATCCGCTGCGATAGAGGGCGTAGAGCAGCAGGCCCTGAACCAGACCGATGCTGAGGCGGGCCACGGCCAATCCTCGCGCTCCGTCCAGCGAGGCGCGGCCGGTCTGGTCGTGGAACGGGTCGATCATGGCATGGTCCCTGAGCTTGGCCGGCAGGGTGGACCGGGATGCTCGCCAGGGGAAGCGCCCATCCCTTTCTTCCATGCAGGAGAAAAGGGATGGGGCATGGCCGTTGACACTCGCCGTCTCGGCGTAAAGCGTGGCGACATGAAACATGCGTATCGCGCCTTCGCCCTTGCCGCCGTCCTCGCCCTGCCGACGACGGCCCTCGCGCAGACGCCGCCGACGGCCAACCACCGCGCCCTGGCGGCGGGCTACAAGGCCCTGACGATGTGCAGCGCCCTTAATACGGCGCGGGAAGCGGGCGCCACCCGCACGCTGGCCAGCGTCGAGGCCAACGAACTGATCGGCATCTATCCCGAGCTTCAGCCCCTGGTCGCGGCGATGACGGTCGAAATGTCGGGCGATGTCGTCTCCGTGGACTGGGACGAGACGGCGCCGGCGCGCGTCGCCATCCACACGCCGGGACGCGGCTGCGTCATCCAGCCGATAGGCTATGTCGTCGGCAGCGCGCCCATGCGGGCGGCTCAAACGCGGCGTGCCTCTGCGCCGGCCTTGCCGACAGGTCAGGCGCAGGGCGATGTAGCGGCGCTGGACGCGGCAGTAGCGCAGGCGTTCGGCGGCGGCTTCGGCGCGGGCTCCAATACGACGGGCGTGGTGGTGCTGCAGAACGGCCGGATCGTGGCCGAGAAATACGCTGACGGCTTCGGCCCCAACACGCCTCAGCGCACATGGTCGGTGGCCAAGAGCCTGGCCGGCACCCTGATCGGGGCGGCGGTCCAGCGTGGCGAGATCGATGTGAAGGCTCCCGCCGCCATCGCCAACTGGCAGGGGCAGGGCGACCCGCGCGGGGCGATCACGCTGGAAAGCCTGATGCGGATGGCGTCCGGCCTGACCAGCGACACGGCGGGCAACCGCACCGACGCCCTTTATTTCGGCGGGACCACGGTTGATGAGCAGGCGCCGGGCTGGCCTCTGCTGGCGCGGGTCGGCTCGACCTATCGCTACGCCAACAACGACACCCTGCTGGCGACCCTGGCCGTGGCCCCGACGTTCGCGGCCCATCCGCCGGCCGAACTGTTCGACCGTCTGGGCATGATCCACACCTTCGCCGAGACCGACTGGCGCGGGAACTACATCCTGTCGAGCCAGGTCTGGACCACGGCGCGCGACCTGGCCCGCTTCGGTCAGCTCTATGTTCAGGACGGGGTGTGGGAGGGCGAGCGCATCCTGCCCGAGAACTGGCGGACCTTCGTCTCGACGCCCTCGGGACCGCAACCGCCGAGCGGCGCCTTCGGCTATGGCGCGACTTTCTGGGTGATGAACCGCTCGTCGGGCGTGCCCGCCGACGCCTTCGCCGCCTTCGGCAATCGGGGGCAGTATGTGGTGATCGTGCCCAGTCGCAAGGTCGTCATCGTGCGACGCGGCGAGGACCCGACGGGCAAGGGTTTCGACGTCGCCGCCTTCGCCCGTGACGTTCTGGCCGCGCTTGATTGAGGCCGGCTCTTGAGCGCCGCGCCCCGACCGCTATAAGAGCCGTCGAAATCTCGACTCTTTTTCGGAAGACCTGAATGGCCGACCAGCACGCAGACCACGCCGAACACCCCTATGTGCACGGCGCGATGGAAATCTCGGAACAGGTCTCGACCTGGCATCTGTTTATGTGGATGGCCAAGTGGGGTTCGCTGGCGACCGCCGCCCTGCTGGTGCTGCTGACCGTCTGGTTCGCCGTCGGCGCAGGCTTCATCGCCGGCTTTATCAGCGGCGCTGTGGTGTTCGTGGCCGGCTTCTTCGCCCTGCGCGCCAAGCCCGCGCACTGAGTTTCGCGCCGCGTTGGTGGCGCTGAGAAATATGGAAAGCCCGTCGAGCCTTATGCTTGGCGGGCTTTTCTTTTGGTATTTTGGCGCGGTGGCGCAAAATCCTGCCTCTTGTCGCCGCTGTATCAATGCGCGGCGCAAGGAAACTCCGAAGTTACAGCAAGTTCGGCTTTGACGCGCCCTTCCGCTTCGTCCTAACGTTCCGGCTCTGGGGACTTGGGAGGGATTCGCTTGGCTGTCGCCATCGCCGTGACCCGCGAGCGCCGTGAAGGCGAAACGCGTTGCGCTGTAACGCCGGAAACGGTGAAGAAGCTGATCGCCCTCGGCGCGACCGTCTCGGTCGAGGCCGGTACGGGCGTCGGTTCGTCCATTCCCGACGCCGACTACGCCGAGGCCGGGGCCACGGTGAAGCCCGACACCCGCGCGGTGCTGGAGGGCGCCGACATCGTGCTGAAGGTGCGCGGTCCGACCGCGCAGGAAACCAGCGCGCTCAAGCCCGGCGCCATCGTCATCGCCATGCTGGACGCCTATCGCGAGAAGGACACGATCGAGGCGCTGAAAGGCGCCGGCGTCACCGCCTTCGCCATGGAATTCGTGCCGCGCATCACCCGCGCCCAGGTCATGGACGTGCTGTCGTCCCAGGCCAATCTGGCCGGCTATCGCGCGGTGATCGAGGCGGCCTACGCTTTCGGCAAGGGCTTCCCGATGATGATGACGGCGGCGGGCACGGTCGCCCCGGCCAAGGTCTTCGTCATGGGCGTCGGCGTCGCGGGCTTGCAGGCCATCGCCACGGCCCGGCGTCTGGGCGCGGTCGTCACCGCCACCGACGTCCGTCCGGCCACCAAGGAACAGGTCGAGAGCCTGGGCGCCAAGTTCCTGGCGGTGGAGGACGAAGAATTCAAGAACGCCCAGACGGCTGGCGGCTACGCCAAGCCGATGTCGCCGGAATACCAGGCCAAGCAGGCCGCTCTGACCGGCGAGCATATCAAGAAGCAGGACATCGTCATCACCACGGCCCTGATCCCCGGCCGCGCGGCGCCGGTTCTGGTCAGCGCCGAGCAGGTGGCGTCGATGAAACCGGGCTCGGTCCTGATCGATCTGGCGGTCGAGGCGGGCGGCAATGTCGCCGGCGCCAGGGCGGGCGAGGTCGTCACGACCGCGAACGGCGTGTCCATCGTCGGCTACACCAACCTGCCGGGCCGGATCGCGGCCGACGCCAGCGCGCTGTACGCCCGCAACCTGACGGCCTTCGTCGGGTTGATGCTCAAGGACGGCGTAGTGACGCTGGATCTGGAAGACGAAATCCTCAAGGCCGCTGTCGTGACCCACGGCGGGGCCGTCGTGCATGAGGGCGTGAAGGGATGATGTCGCAGCGTTTAAGGCAGAGTCTGATCATCCTCTCGACTGCGATCATGATTAGCGGCGTGACCCTGATTGTTCTTGGGACTGCAATCTCGCTTTTCTACGAGGTGAAAGAGGGCCCTGTGTCAGATGGTTTCTTCACCGTGTTTCTAGAGACCAGGCTCGGTGATCTCATCATGGGCTTGATCGCAGGGGCGACGCTGCGGACCTTGGTCAGCATCGACGCACGTCTTGAGAGGAAGATCTAAACATGGAACACGTCGATCCCACCGTCTTCCGCCTGGCCATTTTCGTGCTGGCCATCTTTGTTGGTTATTATGTGGTGTGGAGCGTGACGCCCGCGTTGCACACGCCGCTGATGGCCGTGACCAACGCCATTTCCAGCGTCATCGTCGTCGGCGGCCTGATCGCTGCGGCGGCGCTTAGCCCCGAGGCTGCTGGCCCGAACGCCTGGATCGCCAAGGGCGCGGGCGTGGCGGCGGTGACGCTAGCCAGCGTCAACATCTTCGGCGGCTTCATGGTCACGCGGCGGATGCTGGCCATGTACAAGAAGAAAGAAAGGCCCAAGGCCTCGTGATCTTTTCGCCGGTTCTGTTCGCCTTCTATGTCTCCTGGGCCGTTACCGGCCTGGGCGTGGCCCTGTGGATCTGGAGTTGGGTGCGGGTCAAGGACCCCATCGGCAAGCTGCGCTTTCAGGACTGCGGCGTGGTGCTGGTCTTCGCTGCCGTGCTGACGCGGATCGTCATCCAGGACCGCGAGATGACGGTCTTCGACTGGGCCATGATCCTGCTCGGCCCCTTGTTCATCGCCGCTGCCCTGTGGCGGCTGTCCCGCACCCAAAGCCTGACCAAACCCTAAGAGTAATCGTGATGAAGACCACCCTGATTTTCGCCGCCGTCCTGACCGCCGTCGTCGCCGTATCCGGCGCCGCCTCGGCCCAGAAGACGGAAGAGGTCGGCCAGAACCCTTATGGCGGCCTGCACTGGTCCGTCGCCGCGCCTGAGGGCGCGACCTGGGCGCTGCAATGCCAGTTTGCGCCGGTGACCGTGCGCGGCATCCATATGAACCGCATCAACCACACCGGCTCGGGCCAGATGGCCGGTCGCCTGCCAGGCGACAACGGCAGCTGCCGTCTGACCAAGACCGGGGGCGAGGGCGGCGTCGGCGTCGCCCTGGTCAAGGCCGGAAAGGCCACTGCTGCGGGCACGCGCGACGCCGCCGCGCCGGCCGTGATCAACGTTTTCTGACTTATGACCGACTGACATGACCCTGGGGGAGGGGATCTGATGAACGCATCTTTAGCCGCGCTGGCCTATCTGGCCGCGGGGGTCCTGTTCATCCTCTCGCTCAGGGGCTTGTCCAGCCCCGAGACCAGCCGACGCGGCAATACGCTCGGCATGATCGGCATGGCTCTGGCCGTCGGCGTGACCCTGCTGACGCTGGGAACCTCGGGCGCGCTGGACCTGATGACGCTGGCGCTGATCGGCGGCGGCGTCCTGGTCGGCGGCGGCGCAGGCGCGCTGATCGCCAAGCGGGTGCCGATGACGGCCATGCCGCAACTGGTCGCCGCCTTCCACTCCCTGGTCGGTCTGGCCGCCTGTCTGGTGGCGGTGGGCGCCGTCTATGCGCCCGACGCCTTCGGCATCATGACGGCCGAGGGCGGCATCAAGACCCTGTCGATCGTAGAGTTGTCGCTTGGCGTGGCCATCGGGGCCATCACCTTCACCGGCTCGGTCATCGCCTTCGCCAAGCTTGACGGCCGGATGAGCGGATCGCCGATCCTGCTGCCCGCGCGCCATCTGATCAACATCGGCCTGGCCCTGGGTCTGGTCTTCCTGATCGGGGTGCTGATCGGCACCGGCGGCACGGCGATCTGGGCCTTCTGGGGCGTCTTCGCCATCGCCCTGATCCTGGGCGCGACCCTGATCATCCCCATCGGCGGCGCCGACATGCCCGTCGTGGTGTCGATGCTGAACTCCTACTCCGGCTGGGCGGCGGCGGCGCTCGGCTTCACGCTGGAGAACATCGCCCTGATCATCACCGGCGCCCTGGTCGGCTCGTCGGGCGCCATCCTCAGCTACATCATGTGCAAGGGCATGAACCGCAGCTTCATCAGCGTCATCCTGGGCGGCTTCGGCGGCGGGGATGCGGCGGCGGCGGGCGGCGGCGTGGTCGAGACGCGTCCGGTCAAGCAGGGCTCGGCCGAGGACGCCGCCTTCATCATGAAGAACGCCTCCAAGGTCATCATCGTGCCCGGCTACGGCATGGCCGTGGCCCAGGCCCAGCATGCGCTGCGCGAGATGGCCGACAAGCTGAAGGGAGAGGGTGTCGAGGTGAAGTACGCCATCCATCCCGTCGCGGGCCGGATGCCAGGCCACATGAACGTCCTGCTGGCCGAGGCCAACGTCCCCTATGACGAGGTGTTCGAGCTGGAGGACATCAACTCCGAGTTCTCTTCCGCCGACGTGGCCTTCGTCATCGGCGCCAACGACGTCACCAACCCCGCCGCCAAGACCGATCCGCAGTCGCCGATCTACGGCATGCCGGTGCTGGACGTGGAGAAGGCCGGGACCGTCCTCTTCATCAAACGCGGCATGGCGGCGGGCTACGCCGGCGTCGAGAACGAACTCTTCTTCCGCGACAACACCATGATGCTGTTCGCCGACGCCAAGAAGATGGTCGAGGGGATCGTAAAGGCGCTCTAGGGTGCCGATGCCTCGGGACGGCAGTCGCCATAGGCTTCATTATAGGAGCGACCGAAGCAGGCGATCAGCCCGTCGAGAACCTTCAGATTTACGGGCCATGCCAGGTCGAATCCGTAGGCGGCTTTGAAACGCTCGGCGGCGCGGTCAAAATCGGCGGGCTTGGGGGTGGCGGCCAGCCGCTCTCTGGCCGCGAGCAAGCCGGGTCGATCCTGATGCAGGAAGGCGATAGTCCCCAGCGCATAGTCGGAAAAGCCGCTGTTGGGCGTTTCCGGGTTCACTCCGGCCATCATCAGGCGCGTTGCAGCCTCGGTCTGCCCCAGACCCGCCCGAAGCTGACCCTCATGCCAGAAATTGAGGTGGAGTTCGCCGGGCGTCAGTTCGCCCCAATGGGCCTTGCGATAGGCGGCGAGCAAATCCGCCGCGACCGCTGCGCATTCCGGCTTTGCGCCCAACGGTCTCCAGCCGCCCTCAAGGTCCTGATCAAAGGCGGCCGGCGCCAAGGCCAGCAGTGCTGCGCGATCGTGCGTGCACGGATCGACGACGGGCGGCGATTGCGCCAATGCAAGCGACAGCAACATGATCAGCATGACAGCCCCCAAGCCTCTCCAATTCACGGTTAGAACACCGGCGTTTTGTGGCTAAAGCACGGCGCGGCGACGTTGAGTCTGGCCGCGAACAGGGCCATCAAGCGCTCGAAGCCGTCCCTTGATG
>CAYWDO010000076.1:9101-11182 GCA_964456995.1 uncultured Brevundimonas sp. | reverse complement strand
GCGGCGCGGGCGGCCTGAACCTCGCCGCGCCGCGCGTTCATCCCCGCCAGTCCGACGGGCGCCAGCGCCACCGGCAGGCTCTGCTTGTGACCGAACAGGGTCGCCGACAGGTCGATGTCCGACACGTCGCGCAGCACCCGCTGGCGCAGGGCCACGTCGCGCAGGTCGGTGATGTTCCGCCCCAGCGTCGTCTCGGCGTAGGAGCCGCCGTCGATGTACTCGAACAGGAAACGCGGCAGGCGCCGACGCGCCAACTCACGATAGTCGGTGATGGAGGCCGCCTTCACGCCGGGCGGCCTACTGCAGGTTCACAAAGGCGCCGCCGTCGACCAGCAGGGCCGCGCCGGTAACATAGGCCGCCATGTCCGAGGCCAGGAAGGCGACCGCGCCGCCGATGTCCTCGGGCTGGCCCAGACGGCCCAGCGGGATGCGGCCTTCCATATATTCACGCTTGGCCGGATCGGCTAGGTCGTCCTTGTTGATGTCGGTCAGGATGGTGCCGGGCAGGACCGAGTTGCAGCGGATGCCATGCTTTCCAAGCGCAATGGCGCAGGACTGCATCAGGCTGTGCACGCCCGCCTTGGTCGGGGTGTAGTGGGTCTGCATCTCGCCGCCGACGAGGGCCGAGATCGAGCTGATGGCGACGATGGCTCCGCCGTTCCCCTGCTTGACCATCTGGTTCGCCGCCGCCTGGGTCATGAAGTAGGCGCCGTGCAGGTTGACCTCCATCGTTCGCTTCAGCGTCTCCGCCGGCATGTCGAGGAAGGCGTGGAAGGGACAGATCCCGGCGTTGGAGACGAAGACGTCCACACGGCCAAAGGCCTCGACCGCCGCGTTGACGAAGGCCGTCGCCGTTTCCGGCAGGGCCACGTCGCCCTCGACCGAGATGCAGCGCCGACCATGGGCCTCGACCGCCGCGATGACTTCGGCGGCGGCCTCGCCGCCCGCGTAGCTATTGATCGCCACGTCCGCGCCCTGTTTGGCCATTTCCACGGCCACGGCCGCCCCGATGCCTCGCGATCCTCCGGTGATGAGGACGACCTTGTCTTTAAGCAGCATGGGGGCTCCGTACAGTCAGTTACTTCAGGGTTTCGGGGTCCAGCCCAGGTCGCCGCTGATGGCGTTGGCGGCGTCGGTGACCGTCTTGGTCAGCTCGGCCATCCGGGCGTCGGACATATATTGTGCAGCCGAAGAGACGCTGATCGCGGCCACGACATGGCCATCGACCGAACGGATCGGCGCGGCGACGCAGCGGACCTGATCCTCGTTCTCTTCCAGGTCGAAGGCGTAGCCCTTTTGCGCATAGCCGCGCATTCGCTCCATCCAGACGGCGCGGGCGGCGGAATCGAACGGCGTGCCTTCGGGAGCGTAGAAGTCGCTCCACTCCGGCTCGGACTTGTCGAGGATCAGCGCCTTGCCCAAGCCGGTCGAGGCGATGGGGTGCCGTTCGCCCAGCCGCGAGCCGATGTTGACGCGGCGACGCCCGGCGACCTTGTCCAGATAGAGGGCGTGGCGGCCGTCCAGCACGCCCAGATGCACCGTGTCGTCGGTCACCGCCGACAGATGCTCCAGATAGGGGCGCGCGACGCGCGGCAGGTGCATCTGCTGGCTGGCGGCGTGGCCCAGTTCCAGCAGCTTGGGGCCCAGCGAGTAGCCTTCGCGCGGACGGAACGACAGCAGACGGCGGTCCACCAGGGCCGAGGCCAGGCGGTGGGTGGTGCTGCGCGTCAGCTCCAGCTTCTCGGACAGCTCGGCCAGCGGCAGCGAGCCTTCCATCAGGGCGTCGATGACATCCAGTCCACGCAGCAGGGTCTGGCTGCCGGAGGCCTTGACCCCGACTTCCTCTTCACCCTCGACATGCTCGGTCTTGATTGACGTCATTCGTCCCATCTCGTAATCCTCATTCCCAGAATGTAGCAAAACACGCAAGCGGGCCGCTCAAATGGTTGGCAAGTTTGACGGGTCGCACGGAGGAACGCCAGTGAAATCCCGCATGATGGGAGCGGATTACCGCATCCCGGCGATTTGCCAATGAGCCGCCTGCCGAAGATCAAGCACGTCCGCGCCTTCGTCGTGAAGAA
>CAYWDO010000076.1:7269-9001 GCA_964456995.1 uncultured Brevundimonas sp. | reverse complement strand
TGCCAATGAGCCGCCTGCCGAAGATCAAGCACGTCCGCGCCTTCGTCGTGAAGAACGACGGGACGGGCGGCGGCGCCGACTACCACGATCAGGGCGACGGCCACTGGATCGACGACCACATCGCCACGCCGATGGCGAAGTATCCCGAGTACCGCCAGAGCCGTCGCAGCTTCGGCATCAATGTGCTCGGCACCCTGGTCGTCGAGATCGAGGCGGACAACGGCGTGGTCGGCTTCGCCGTCACGACCGGCGGTGAACCCGCCGCCTATATCGTCGAGAAACACCTGGCGCGGTTCCTGGAAGGCCGCGATCCGTCCGAGGTCGAGAAGATCTGGGACCAGATGTATTTCTCGACCCAGTATTATGGCCGCAAGGGTTTGGTGGTGAACGCCATCTCCGGCGTCGATCTGGCCCTGTGGGACCTGCTGGGGCGCCTGCGTCAGGAGCCGGTCTTCGCCATGTTGGGCGGTCCGGTGCGCGACGAGCTGACCTTCTACGCCACCGGCGCGCGGCCCGACAAAGCCAAGGAACTGGGCTTCATCGGCGGCAAGATGCCCCTGCACCACGCACCCGCAGAAGGCGAGGAAGGCCTGCGCAAGAACCTGGCCGAGCTTGAGGCCATGCGGAACGCCTGCGGCGACGACTTCTGGCTGATGTTCGACTGCTGGATGGCGCTGGATCTGAACTACGCCACCCGCCTGGCCCATGAAGCCCACAAGATGGGTCTGAAGTGGATCGAGGAGGCGCTCAGCCCCGACGACTACTGGGGCTATCAGGCGCTGAAGAAGGCCGCCCCCAAGGGGATGCTGGTCACGACCGGCGAGCATGAAGCGACCCGCTGGGGATTCCGCATGCTGCTGGAGATGGAATGCTGCGACATCATCCAGCCCGACGTGGGTTGGTGCGGCGGCGTGACCGAGCTGATCAAGATTTCCGCCCTGGCCGACGCCAAGGGCGTGCTGATGATCCCGCACGGGTCCAGCGTCTATTCCTACCACTTCGTCGTGACGCGCCATAACAGCCCGTTCGCGGAGTTCCTGATGATGGCCCCGGGCGCCGACGAGGTCGTGCCCATGTTCCATCCGCAACTGATCGGCGAGCCCGTTCCGGTGAACGGCCGCCTGAAGGTTCCCGACACCCCCGGCTTCGGCGTCGAACTGAACCGCGACATCGCCCTGCACCGCCCCTACGCCCGCTAAGAAGGCCTCCCCATGAAACTGTTGCGTTACGGCCCTGTGGGCCAGGAAAAGCCAGGCACGCTCGACGCCGAGGGGCGCATTCGCGACCTGTCGGGCGTCGTCGCCGACATCACCCCGGATCAGCTGTGGGGCGAAGGCCTCGCCGCGCTGAAGGCGATTGATCCCGAGACCCTGCCCCTGGTCGAGGGCCAGCCGCGCTACGGCGTGCCGGTCCACGGCGTGCGCAAATTCATCGCCATCGGCCTGAACTTCGCCGACCACGCCGCCGAGTCCAACCTGCCGATCCCGGCCGAGCCGGTGGTCTTCACCAAGGCCGTCTCCTGCTTGACGGGCCCGAATGATACCGTTGTCATTCCCCGCGGCTCCGAGAAGACCGACTGGGAAGTCGAGCTGGGCATCGTCATCGGCAAGCGCGCCTCCTACGTCGAACAGGCCGAGGCCTTGGATCACGTCGCGGGCTATGTCCTGATCAACGACGTGTCCGAGCGCGCCTTCCAGACCGAGCGCGGCGGCACCTGGGACAAGGGCAAGGG
>CAYWDO010000076.1:3241-7169 GCA_964456995.1 uncultured Brevundimonas sp. | reverse complement strand
CAGCGCCAGTCGGTCGTCGCCTGGTCCAGGGACGTCGTCGCATGAGCGCCTATCAAGGTCGTTTCACCGGCCGCACCGCCGTCGTCACCGGCGGCGCCTCGGGCCTGGGCAAGGCCTCGGCCGCCCGCATCGTCGCCGAGGGCGGCAAGGTCGTTCTCTGGGACCTCAATGCCGAGGCGCTGAAGGCCGCCGCCGAGGAAGTGGGCGCGACTGCTGTCGTCGCCCTCGACGTCTCCGACGCCGCCGCCGTCGAGGCCGCCGCCCAGACATCCCATGAGGCCTTGGGCCGTATCGACATCCTGATCGCCTCGGCCGGCATCACCGGCGCCACCGTGCCGGTGCAGGAATTCCCGCTCGACAGCTGGAAGCGTGTCATCGACATCAATCTGAACGGCGTCTTCTACTGCTCGCGCGCCATCGTCCCCTACATGCTGGCTAACGACTACGGCCGCATCGTCAACGTGGCCTCGGTCGCGGGCAAGGAAGGCAATCCCAACGCCTCCGCCTATTCGGCGTCCAAGGCCGGCGTGATCGGCTTCACCAAGTCGCTGGGCAAGGAACTGGCCGGCAAGGGCGTCATCGCCAACAGCCTGACCCCCGCCACCTTCGAGAGCCCCATCCTGGCGCAGATGCCGCAAAGCCAGGTCGACTACATGCGCTCCAAGATCCCCATGGGCCGCCTGGGGGAGGTCGATGAGAGCGCCGCCATGGTCTGTTTTATGGCCTCGGAGGAATGCAGCTTCACCACCGCCTCGACGTTCGATACGTCGGGCGGCAGAACGACCTACTAGGAGGACCTCGGGTGGGCCGCGACCTTCGCATCGTCGATTGCCACGTCCACCTGTGGGACCTGTCGCGCGCCCGCTATGGCTGGTTGCAGGACGAACCCCTGCCGAACAATCCGGCGGGGGATATGGCCTCCATCGCCCACCGCGACTATTTGTTGAAGGACTATCTGGCCGACACGGCGGGCTGGCGCGTGGACAAGATCGTCCACGTCGAGGCCGGCCAGCCGCGCGGCCAGCAGCTGGCCGAGACCGATTGGCTGCAGGCCATGGCCGACGACTACGGCCACCCCCACGGCATCGTCGCCGGCGCCAACCTGACCGACCCTGATCTCGACGCCCTGCTGGAGGCCCACGCCGCGCGGCCCAATGTTCGCGGCGTGCGCCAGATCGTCTGCTGGCACGCCGATCCGCTGAAGACCTACAACGCCGCCGATCCCCTGCTCGACCCGGTATGGCGCGCGGGCTTCGGCAAGTTGGCGCAGCACGGCCTGTCCTTCGACCTGCAGCTCTATCCGTCGCAGATGGCGAGCGCCGTCGAACTGGCCGACGCCCATCCCGACATGCCCTTGATCATCAACCACGCCGGTCTGCCGACCGACCGCGACGCCGACGGCATGGCGATGTGGCGCGCCGGGCTGAAGGCCCTGGCCGAGCGCCCTCAGGTCTCGATCAAGATTTCCGGCCTCGGCATCACTGACCGGGCCTGGACCCTGCAATCCATCCAGCCTGTCGTGCTGGACTGCATCGAGGCCTTCGGCACGCACCGGGCCATGTTCGCCAGCGACTTCCCGGTCGAGCGGGTCCACGGAACCTTCGACGCCTTCTATTCCGCCTTCGACGCTATCACTCGCCACTTCAGCGCCGACGAACGCGACCGCCTGTTCGCCGCCAACGCCGAGGCGATCTACCGCATCTGACCCCATCATTCGCCGAGCCCGCATCAAGACGGCGCCGGCCCCGAGGAAGCCCAAGAGGACGCCATGAGTATCGAAACCGACGCCGCCCACACCCCCGGAGGTCTCGCCTTCCCCGCCGGAAACCTGCGCGGCCCGCTGGCCTTCGCCATCGGCTGCTTCCTGATCTGGGGTCTGGCCTATGGCCTGCTGGACGTGCTGAACAAGCATTTCCAGGAGACGCTCAGCATCAGCCAGGCCGACAGCTCCTGGCTGCAGATCGCCTATTTCGGCGCCTATCTGCTGCTCAGCCTGCCCGCCGGGATGTTGCTGAATGCGCGCGGCTACAAGTTCGGCATCGTCTCGGGCCTGGCCCTGACCGCGTTCGGCGCGCTTCTGTTCATTCCAGCGGCCAACGCCGGCAGCTTCCTGCCCTTCGTCGGCTCCATGTTCGTCCTGGCCGCCGGCCTGTGCGTGCTGGAGACCTCGGCTGACACCTACGTCAACGTCCTGGGCGATCCGGCCAAGGCCTCGCAGCGCCTGAACCTGGCCCAGTCGTTCAACGCGCTGGGCGTCTTCATCGGCCCGATGATCGGCGGCGCGGTCTTCTTCAGCCCATCGACCACCGAGGCCCTCGGCGGCGCCACCCGCTCGATCCAGATCGTCTATGGCCTGATCGCCGTCGCGGTCCTGATCTTCGCCGCCGTCGTCTGGCGCGCCCGCCTGCCGGAGACCGGCCTGGCCGATCACGGCGACGCCGTCGCAGGCGACGCCCCGGCCAAGCCCCTTTCGCAGCAGCCCCACTTCATCGCCGGCGTGGTGACCCAGGCCCTCTATATCGGCGCCCAGGTCGGCATCGGCGCCTACTTCATCAATCTGGTGACCCACAACTGGCAGGGCCTGACCTCGCAGCAGGGCGCCTTCATGCTGTCGCTGGCGGCCATCGGCTATCTGGTCGGACGCTTCGCCGCGACCGGCCTGCTGCTCAAGGTCAAGCCGCGCGTCCTTCTGACCACCTACGGCGTCATCAACGTCGCCCTGACCCTGGTGGTCGCCGCCGGGATCGACAAGGTGTCGCCCATCGCCCTGATCGCCGTCTTCTTCTTCATGTCGACCATGTTCGCCACCATCTTCGCCCTGGGCACCACCGGCCTGGGCGCCGGCACCAAGAAGGCGTCGTCCCTGATGGTCATGGCCATCGGCGGCGGCGTGCTGCTGCCCTGGCCCATGGGCAAGCTGGCCGACCTCTACGGCGCCAACGTCGCCTTCCTGCTGCCAGCCGCCTGCTTCGCCGTGGTCGCCTGGTACGGCTGGAAGGGCGCCGGCCTGGGTCGGGCGGAGGCCAAGTGATGCGTCTGCGTTCCGCCCTGCTCGCCTTCACCCTGCTGGCTGGCCCCACGGCGGCCTGCGCCCAGACCGTCGCCCCCTCGGCGGCGGTCGCTCCAGCGGCCCCGATTGACCGGCAGGCCCTGGCCCAGCGCCACAATGTGACGCTGACCGCCATCGACCGTCACGCCCCGATCCAACTGGGCAACGGCGATCTGGGCTTCACCGCCGACATCACCGGCCTGCAGACCTTCCCCGAGCAATATTCGGAACTCGCCCCCCTGCTGACCATGGCTCAATGGGGCTGGCACAGCTTCCCCAACCCCGAGGGCTATACTGAAGCCGACGGCCTGATCCAGGTCCCCGTTCCCGGCCGCGGCGAGCAGCCCTATGCCTGGATGAAGTCCTGGGCCGACGCCGAGACCAACCCCGCCTACACCTGGCTGCGGGCCAATCCGCATCGCATCTCGCTCAGCCGCATCGGCCTGACTTTGAACGATGGTCGCGCCCTCGATTTCGCCAAGGTGGCGGACACGCGCCAGACGCTGGACCTCTGGAACGGCGCCCTGACCAGCCGCTTTACCTATGACGGCCAGCCGGTCGAGGTCGTGACCCGCGTCCACCCCGAGCTCGATATGGTCATGGTCGAGATCGCTTCCCCGCTCGTCGCGTCTCAGGGCCTGGGCGTTCAGGTCCGCTATCCCGGCGTAAACCCGGCCATCAATCCCGACCCGACGAGCTTCGACGCCACAGGCGCCCAGAGCCTGAACGTCGTCGCCTTCGACACCGGCGACGTCCGCATCCGCCGCACCCTGGACGACACCACCTATTATTCCGGCATCACCGCCTCGGGTAAGATCGAACAGAGCGGCGCCGACGCCTTCCGCGTGGCCTCGACCGGTCGCGACCGCCTGACCGTCA
>CAYWDO010000076.1:0-3141 GCA_964456995.1 uncultured Brevundimonas sp. | reverse complement strand
TGGTGGCCCAAGATGGTCGGGCCCGAGGGCCGCAACAGCCCCAGCCTGGTCTCCCCCTTCATCATGTGGCAGCAGCCGCATCCGATCCTGCTGGCTGAACTGGTCTGGCGGTCCGAGAAAGACCCCGCCGTGCTGGGCCGCTACGCCGAACTGGTCGAGACCACCGCCGACCTTCTGGCCTCCTGGCCGATCGAGGCGAACGGCCGCCTCAACCTCGGCACGCCGCTGATCCCGGCGCAGGAGAACTATGATCCCCTGACCACGGTGAACCCGACCTTCGAGGTCGAGTATTTCCGCTGGGCGCTGGAGACCGCGCAGCAGTGGCGCGTCCGTCAGGGCCAACCCCGCCGCGCCGACTGGGATCAGGCTCTGGCGAAGATCGCCCCGCCTGCGATGAAGGACGGCCTCTACCTGCCGGTCGAGAGCGTGCCGGACTTCTGGGAGACGGCCATGTCCGACGCGTGCCGCAAGCACGCGGCGGCGGCCCAGTGCAAGAACCGCGACCACCCCTCCTTCCTGATGGCCTATGGCTTCATCCCCGGCGCGCGGATCGACCCCGCCGCCATGCGCCGCACCTTCGAGGCGGTGGAGCAGAACTGGGACGTGCGCCAGACCTGGGGCTGGGACTTCCCTATGATGGCCATGACCGCCGCCCGCGTGGGCGAACCGGAAAAGGCCATCGACTGGCTATTCGCCGATCTGAAGAACAACCAGTGGGGCGTGACGGGCATGACCCCGCGCGTCCATCTGGACGAGCACGCCGACGAACTGGTGCCGGTGTCCGCCGGGGCCGGTGGCGTCGCCATGTCGGTCAACCCGGACGGTGCCGGCTATCGCCGCGCCGCCGAGACCTACTTCCCGTCCAACGGCTCGCTGCTGATGGCGGTGGGTCTGATGGCCGGCGGCTGGGACGGCTCGACCGGCCACGCCCCCGGCTTCCCCAAGGACGGCTGGAACGTGCGGGTCGAAGGCCTGACGCCCGCGCCCTGACTGTATGATTCAAGAGGACCGCCCCATGACGACCTCCCGCCGTTCCGCACTCAAGGCCTTGCTGGCCGCCCCTGTTTTAGGCGCCGCCTCTGGCGCCGCTCAGGCTCAGACGCCTGCGCCGATGGCCCGCCAGCCGGTCCTGCCGCCCCCGGGCGAGGTCCCGGCCTGGCCGGCGCCCAACACCGCCCCGCCCTCGACCCTGGACGCGCCGCATCAGCCGCCGTCCTGGTCCGGCCCCGTGCCCACCGACTGGGTTGATCCCAGGACCGGCCACCGGGTCCGCCGGATCTCGCCCGACGGCGGCGGCGGCAAGCCCTACTTCTACAAGAACATGTTCCTGCCCGCGAAGGCGGGCGCGCCCGACCTGATGGTCATCTCCACGCCGCAGGGCATTTCGACGGTGGACCTGAAGACCTGGGCGCTGAACGTCCTGGTCCCCGACCGCAACGCCGACCTGATGTTCACCGGCCGCAAGGGTCGCCACGTCTATTACTCGGTCACCGAGCCGGGCGACGCCCAGTTGATGGACCGCGCCAAGACCCTCTACGTCATCGACGTGGACACGAAGCGCGTGCGCGAGATCGGCCGCATCCCCAACGGCCAGGTCAACTCGGTCAACGCCGACGAGACCCTGCTGCTGGGCTTTGTCGCCCATGGGTCCGAGCCGCTTCAACCGGGCGTCGCCGATCCCCGCAACCGCCGCTTCGACCAAGCCGAGTACGAAGCTGTCGGCCCGGACGGCAAGCCGCTGAACTTCGCCCGCGCCAAGGGGGTGCGGATGCTGCAACGCTGGGCCGCCCGTTATCCGATGGAGATCTTCGTCATCGACATGGCGACCGGCGAGCGCCGCGTCATCCACTCGACCAACGAGTGGATCGGCCACACCCAGTTCTCGCCGACCGATCCCGACCGCATCATCTTCTGCCACGAAGGCCCCTGGCACCGGGTCGATCGCATGTGGACGATGAAGATTGACGGCTCGGATCTGCGCAAGACCCACACGCGGACGATGAATTTCGAGATCTTCGGCCACGAGTGGTTCAGCCCTGACGGCAAGCAGGTTCTGTACGATCTGCAGACCCCGCGCGGTCAGGTCTTCTGGGTCGCCTCGGTGGATCTGGAGACCGGCAAACGCGTCTATCGCCGGGTCGAGCAGAACGACTGGTCTGTCCATTTCAACGTCTCGCCGGACGGCAAAATGTTCGCCGGCGACGGCGGCGACGGCGACATGGTGGCCCACGCCCCGGACGGCAAATGGATCGTCCTGCTGCGTCCAGAACCCATCGTCGACGAGGATCCGTCCAGCGACAAGGACGACCAGATCGCGGTCGAATACCTTCGCTCTGAACGCCTGGTTGACCTGTCCAACCACGACTACCGGCTGGAGCCGAATCTGACCTTCACCCCCGACGGCCAATGGATCGTCTTCGTCTCCAATATGCATGGCAAGAACCACGTCTATGCGGTGGAAGTGGCCCGGGCCGCCTGACTCCTCAACGCCCTGACACACACAAGGCCCCGGATCCCCCGGGGCCTTTCTGCCGCCTTGGGCCAACACCGTCAGACACCCATATTCCGCACTCAAAGACCGCATCCCAACGCGCCCCAGCGCGTAAGTCGGAACGATCGGCCCTCGCAGCCAAGAACGACTTTAGCTTAAGAACCCCGGTAACCTGCTGGGAAAGAACAGGTTTTCATCGCTTCACCTCGTCCAAAATGGCAGCCTGACACCATGCTGTTGCAAAAGGCGGGAAGCTGTTGCAAGAAGTGACACGCGTTGATGTCCGACTATGCGCAACGCCATACCAACAAATGACACCGGTGCCACAGGCTTCGGTGCGGGGAGAGAAACATGGAACGGCCCTTCTACCACGCCCGGACTCTGTGCATCGCCGGCGTTTCGGCCACCGCCCTGCTGTGGGCTGTTGCGCCCGCCGCCTTCGCTCAGGACACACAACCGGCTGCCGCTGAGCCCGAAGCCACGACCGTTGACGAGATCGTCGTCACCGGCTTCCGCTCCAGCCTGCAACAGGCCCTGAACATCAAGCGCCGTGAGGCCGGCGCCGTGGACGCCATCCTGGCAGAGGACATTGCCGACTTCCCGGACCAGAACCTCGCCGAAGCCATCCAGCGCCTGCCCGGCGTGACCAT
>CAYWDO010000075.1:0-11363 GCA_964456995.1 uncultured Brevundimonas sp. | reverse complement strand
TGATGCTGGCCGCGCCCGACCTGATCGTGCTGGACGAGCCCACGAACCATCTGGACGCCGAGGCGCGGGCCCTGGTGGCCGATGTGGTCGGGCGCTGGCCGGGCGGGGTGCTGACCGTCAGTCACGACCGGGGCCTGCTGCGGCGGATGGACAGGATCGTGGAGCTGTCGAGCCTGGGCGCGCGCGTTTATGGCGGCGGCTGGGACCTCTATGTCGAGCGGCGCGACGCCGAGCGGGCGGCGGCGGAGCGCGATCTGGAAAGCGCCGAGCGCGAGGTCGGGCGGGCGGCGCGCGAGGCGCAGACGGCGCTGGAGAAGAAGGCGAAGCGCGACAAGGCGGGGCGGGCGCATCGGGCGGGGACGTCCGATCCCAAGATCATGCTCGACGCCAAGGCGCAGCGGGCAGAGGAATCAGGCGCGCGGGAGGGCCGTCTGGCCGAACGCCGCCGCGCCGAGGTCGAGGCCCAGCTGATCGAGGCGCGCGAGCGGGTCGAGCGAGCGCGGCGGCTGTCCGTGCCCATGCCGTCCACGGGGCTCGCGGCGGGCAAGGCCGTGCTGGCGCTGGACGGGTTGGAGTGGCGCAGTCCCGAGGGGCGGTTGATTGTCGGGCCTGTGACGCTGCGGTTGAGCGGGCCGGAGCGGGTGGCGATCACCGGGCCGAACGGGGCGGGCAAGACGACGCTGCTGAAGCTGATCTCGGGTGAGCTGGAGCCGTCGGCAGGGCGCATCGAACGGCCTGTGACGGCGGCGCTGCTGGATCAGGCGGCGGCGATCCTGAGGCCGGACGAGACCCTGATCGAGGCTTGGCGAAGGCTGAACCCGGAAGGGACGCCGAATGACGCCCACGCGGCCCTGGCGCGGTTCCTGTTCCGCAATACGGCGGCGCACCGGACGGTCGGGACGCTGTCAGGCGGCGAGCGGCTGAGGGCGGCGCTGGCCTGCGTCATGACGGGGGCCAGGCCGCCGCAACTGCTGATCTTGGACGAACCGACCAACCATCTGGATCTGGACTCCATCGCGGCCGTTGAGGCGGCGCTGGCGGCCTATGACGGGGCGCTGGTGGTGGTCAGCCATGACCGGGATTTTCTGGACGCTGTGGGGGTGGGGCCGGAGGTTCGGCTGGAGCGGGCGGATTGCACGGTGCGGTGAAAAAAACAGTGCAATTGGTGCAATGGGCGAGGCGGGACTTCTGTCCTTCTCCCCATGGGACAGGGTGGCCCGAAAGGAAGGATAAGGGGTGTCGGCGGCCGTCGGCGCAAGCCGTTTGCAGAGCCCTTGCCGCGGCAGACGCCGACTGAGCCCGTCGCCAGTGACTCTTTGGCTGTTACGCGCCGCCATGCGGGTCGCCCTACCAATCTCGCTAAGCTCTTGGAAGCTTAAGTCCTCTCCCGCCGGGCGAGGGAGGGAAGATCGACGTGTCAAAGACCGTCCTTAATATGCACCGGACAGTGACCAGGGCGGGTTAAATGGATCTAGGAGTCCGCAATCCCTGAAATTTACCGGGATCGGCGCGCCCGATTAGGACAGCCGTCAGCCCCAGGCGTCGACGACGCCCTGACGGCGGGCGCGTGGCGCGAGGGGGGCGATGGTGACAGGCTCGGCCTCCGGGCGGCCGAACAGCCAGCCCTGGCCATAGCCGACGCCGAGGGCCTGGACGGCCGCAGCGGCTTCTTCGGTCTCGATCATTTCGGCGATGGTGGTCAGGTTCAGCGAGCCGCATAGCTCGACCAGGTGGCCGATCAGGGTGCGGGTGCGGGCATCGTTGTCGATGCCGCGCACGAAGGCGCCGTCGATCTTGACCGCATCGACTGAAAGGCCGCGCAGATAGTCGAAGGCGGCGGAGCCGGCGCCGAAGTCGTCGATGCAGACCTTGATCCCGGCGTCGCGAAGGGCGCTGAGGCGGCGGTTGGCGGCGGCGATGTCGGCCAGGGCGGCGGTCTCGGTGACCTCGACGATCAGGCGACGCCGGTTGTCAGGCTCTGACGCCGTCATGCGCAGCAGGGCCGCGACATAGGCGTCGTTGGCCAGGGAGGCGCCGGAGACGTTGATGGCGATCTTGAGCAGGCCTGAACCGGGCTGACGCAGCCGGTGGACGATCTTTTCGGCCACGGCCAGATCGAAGCTCTCGATCAGGGCCAGTTCCTCGGCCATGCGGATGGCGGGGGCAGGACCGCCCGCTTGGCCAAAGCGGGCCAAGGCTTCAAAATGGTGCACGGCGCGCGTCTTGAGATCGACGATGGGCTGATAGACGAGGGCGAATTCCCTATCCCGAACGATACCCCGGAAGCGGTCGGCGTCCTTGAGCGTGCGTGACAGGGAATCCGCGAAGGTGAGGGCGGGCTGGGCCGCATTGTCTTTCAGGCAGCCTTCGATAGCGAAGCGCATGGCGCGCAGTGCGCAAAGCGCGTCTGAACCCACGGCCATTTCACTGGTGTGTGAGGTCAGGTTCAGCCCTTCGGCCAAGCCGGCTTCTCGCACTTCGGCCTCAAGGTCGCGACCGTCGCCGGCTTCCTTGATCAGGGCGTAGCGATTGGCGGTCAGCTGACCGGCGCTGACGCCGTCATGGGCGGCCAGCTGAAGGCGGGCGCCGATCCGGGCGGCGACGCGTTCGTTGGCGGCGTCAGTGGCGGCGCTCAGGCCTTGAACCTCGATGAAGGCCATAGCCAGACGTTGCAGAGCGGCGACATTCTTGCCCTCCAGGCCTTCTCGAGCCCGGGCCATGAAGCCCTCTGCATCGGCCAGAGGAAGGTCTGTTTCGGCTTCAAGCACGAATGGGGCGCCATCGTAGATCAGGGCGCAGGAAACCGCAGGATCCAGCTCTGGCAGGATGAAGGCGCGGAAAACAGCGCGACGCACGCGACCGTCGCCGCAGTCTGTCAGGACGTTCAGAGGTTCGCTGCGTCCGCCGGCGACCAGGGCGCGAAGCGCGTCGAGGACATCCGGCCGGCTGGAGGCGGCCAGCAACTCGATCAGCGGGCGGCCGATCCAGCTCGCTGAAGCCTGCCCGGCGACCGGGCCGGCGCCCAGCGCGAAGGTGACCTGAGCCTTGTCGTCCACCTCGACCAGGGCGTCGGCGGCGGCGAAGGCCAGACCAAGGAGGCGAGATTTGAGGCTCATGCGTGGAGCATGCGGCCGAGCCGGTTAAGAAAACGCGGATCGTGTCGCGGTTAGCCGTCCCTGGTCAGGCTTTTCGATTCAGGGCCACTGCACGGCCGTCGCCCTCGGTGGCGCGACCTGAGGCGCCGTAGCCGACGCCCTGGGCGCGGGCGCCCGCGACCTCTGCGGCGATGGTGCGGACCAGACCCTCGGAAACCTGACGCGCGGCGTCGACGGTGGAGGCGTGTTCGGCCAGAACGGCCTCAAAAGCTTGCGTGGCCGAGATCAGGGTGTCGCGAACCTCAGGAGGAATGACCGTCAGGAAGGCGGGGGCGGCCTTGGCCTGGACCGACTCGCGGCGATAAAGGTTGGCCAGTTCCTGGGTCTCGGCCATGCCGGCTGCGACGTCTTGGGCGCGATGGTCGCGGAAGGCGGCGCTTTCGGCGCTGAGGCGCTCGGTCAGGGCCTGGGTCAGGTTGATCAGCTGCTGGGCGCGAAGGGTGGAGGTCTCGACGTCGGGGGTCACGCGGGCTGTTCCTGCATCTTGAGCATTTCGGACATGACGGTGTCGGCCAGGCCGATGCCGCCAGCCTTGACGGCCTGCTTGGCCATGGCGTCGATCAGGAAGCTGCGCCAGGTGGCCTCGCCCTCGCCGCCGCCGAAGGGGCCGTCGGTTTCGAGTCCCTCGAACATGGGCTTGAGCATCTGGGACAGGAAGCTGGCTTCAAAAGCCTGGGCGGTCTCGCGCATCTGCTCCGGCGACTGGCCGCGTTTGGCCGTGGCGTCAGCGGGGGTCAGCAGGCCGGCGACCGGAAGAACGTCCATCACATCACCTCGATGTCGGCTTGCAGGGCGCCGGCGGCCTTGATGGCTTGCAGGATGCTGATCATGTCGCGCGGGCTGACGCCCAGGGCGTTCAGGCCGTTGACCAGGGTCGACAGGGAGGTTCCGCCGCTGACGATGCGCATCTGGCGGCCGGTTTCTTCCTCGACCGACACGTTCGACTGCGGCACGACGACCGTCTGGCCTTGGCCGAAGGGTTCGGGCTGGCTGACCATGGGGTTTTCCTGGACCGAGACGGTCAGGTTGCCCTGGGCGATGGCGACGGTGGAGATGCGGACGGCGTCGCCCATGACGATGACGCCGTTGACCTCGTCGATGATGACCTTGGCCGGGGTGTCGACGCGGACCGGCAGGTTCTCGACCTGGCTGACGAAGCCGGCCATGCCCATGGTCTGGGGCGCGCGAATGGCGACCACGGTGCCGTTCTCGGCCATGGCGCTGTTGGGATAGGACTGGTTGATGGCGGCGGCGACGCGCTGGGCTGTGGTGAAGTCGGGGTTGCGCAGGGTCAGGCGCACGATGGGCATGGCCGACAGGTCAAAGCCCGTCTCGCGCTCGACCACGCCGCCCGAGGCGATGCGGCCAGCGGTCGGCACGCCGCGCGTGACCGAGGAGCCCGACCCGCCGGAGGCCGAGACGGCGCCGGTCTGAACCGAGCCTTGGGCCACAGCGTAGATCTCGCCGTCGGCGCCTTGCAGGGCGGTGACCAGCAGGGTGCCGCCCAGCAGGCTCTTGGCGTCGCCCATGGCCGAGACGGCGACGTCCAGACGTGAGCCCGGGGTGGCGAAGGGCGGCAGGTCGGCGGTGATCATGACCGCCGCGACATTCTTGGTGTTCAGGTTGGCGCCGCGAATGTTGACGCCCTGACGCTCCATCATCCCTTCCAGCGACTGGCGGGTGAAGGGCGAGTTGCGAAGGCTGTCGCCCGTGCCGTTCAGGCCGACCACCAGGCCGTATCCCACCAGCTGGTTGGTGCGGACGCCCTCGATGGAGACGATGTCCTTGATGCGCGACTGGGCCTCGACCGCGCTCGGCGTCACAGCCAGAATCAGCGCGGCGGAAGCGGAGGCGAGGAGGGCGGTGAGCAACTTCTGCATACGACAGACGTCCTGTTGAGGCGTTCGCAGTTAACCATGCGAAGTTTGTGCCGCAGGAAAAAGCGCGGAGATTCAACGATGCGGGTTCGTGGTCAGTCTTGGTGGCGGCAGATTCTGCCGGGGCGTTAACCAAGCGGTGACGGTCGTGACCGATGGTCCAGACTGATCGGGAGCATTGATCATGAAGGTCACCGGCCCCTCGGGCGCAACATCATCGCAAGGCTCGCGTCCCGCCAAGGCGGCGGGCGGCTTCAGCCTGCCGGCCAGCGGCGGCGCTTCGGGGCCGGCTTCGGCCGCAGCGACCACGTCTGCATCAGGCGTGTCGGGGGTGTCGGCGCTGATGGCTCTGCAAGGGGTGGAGGACGCCACGGAGCGTCGTCGCCGGGCGATCCGTCGCGGGGGCGGTCTGCTGGACAGGCTGGACGAGCTGAAGCTGGCGATGCTGGGCGGTGAAAGCGGGGCTCCGGCGTTGGAACGGTTGGCGCGCAGTCTGCGTGAGGAGCGTCCCGAAGACGCCGACGAAGGCCTGAAAGGGCTTCTGGATCAGATCGATCTGCGGGCTGCCGTCGAATTGGCCAAGGCCGATGTGGCCCGCGCCCGCGCCTAAGCTGTAAGAAAATCCATTCGAAACACCGGTTTCCCACGGCGAGTGAGGGCATTTTGCCACACTTGCCGGGCGTTAATGCAGCTTAACAAGAACGCGGACTCGCGAACGGCATTGCCGCGACTCTCCACCTTGCCTATACGGCCAGTGCGCCGCAGGGGGGCGCAGATAGATGAGCGTGAGTGCGATGAACGCATTAGCGTCTGTGATCGAGGGGGAGCCGGTGGTTTACCGTCCTACCGACGACGAGCCGTTTATGAACGAGCGGCAGTTGGCCTATTTCAAGGCCAAGCTTCTGGCGTGGAAGGATGAGATCCTTCGCGAGTCCAAGGGCACTGTCGTCAATCTGAAAGCTGAAACCGAAAACCACCCGGATCTGGTGGACAGGGCCTCGTCGGAATCCGACCGGGCGCTTGAGCTTCGGACCCGCGACCGTCAACGCAAACTGATCTCCAAGATCGAGGATGCGCTGCGCCGGATTGAGGACGGGTCCTACGGCTATTGCGAGGACACCGGCGAACCGATCGGTCTGGGCCGACTGGAAGCGCGACCGACGGCGACCCTGTCGGTCGAGGCTCAGGAGCGGCATGAGCGCCGCGAGCGGGTTCATCGGGACGACTGATCTGGACTGATTGGGCCGATCGACTTGACTTGAGCGGGCGGCGGCGCGACCAAGCCGCCTTCCTATCGAGGTCGTTGATCCCCCATGTCCGTCAAGGTTCGTTTCGCCCCGTCGCCGACGGGTAAGCTGCACGTCGGCAATGTCCGCACCGCTCTGGTGAACTGGCTGTTCGCAAAAGGGCAGGGCGGTTCGTTCGTGCTGCGCATCGACGACACCGATCTGGCGCGTTCGACGCAGGAGTTCGAGGACGGCATCGAAACCGACCTGACCTGGCTGGGTCTGGTCTGGGACGAGCGCTACAATCAGTCCAAGCGGTTCGACCGCTATGAGGAGGCCGCCGCGCGCCTGAAGGCGTCGGGTCGGCTCTATCCCTGCTATGAAACCGCCGACGAACTGGACCGCCGCCGCAAAGTGCAACTGTCGCGCGGCCTGCCGCCGATCTATGACCGCGCCGCGCTGGAGCTGACCGAGGCCGAGAAGGCCGCCTATGAAGCCGAGGGTCGTCGTCCGCACTGGCGCTTCAAGCTGGAAGGCAAGCGCGTCGCCTGGGAGGACCTGGCGCGCGGTCACGCCGAGGTGGACACCGCCTCGATGTCGGACCCGGTGCTGGTCCGCGAGGACGGCCTGTTTCTCTATACCCTGCCGTCGGTCGTCGACGACATCGACATGGACATCACCCACGTCATCCGGGGCGAGGACCACGTCACCAACACCGGGGCGCAGATCGAGATCTTCGAGGCTCTGGGCGCCAAGGTTCCGGGCTTTGCGCATATGCCTCTCCTAGTCGGCGCGGACGGCGCGGCCCTGTCCAAGCGTCTGGGCTCGCTGTCGATCAGCGACATGCGCGATCAGGGCTATGAGCCGATCGCCATCACCAGCCATCTGGGCAAGATCGGCACCTCGGACAATCTGGAGATCGCGGCTTCGGTCGAGGCCCTGGGCCAGGCCTTCGCCTTTTCCAAGATGGGCCGTTCGCCGGCGCGTTACGACACCGCCGACCTGGACCGCCTGAACGCCCAGGCCCTGCACGCCATGGGGTACGCGGAGGCGCAGCCGCGTCTGGCGGCGCTGGGCGCCGATCTGGGCGAAGTCTTCTGGGATACGGTCCGTGGCAACCTGACCAAGTTCGCGGATGTGGCCGACATGGCCAGGATCGTTACAGGTCCGGTCACGCCAGTGATCGAGGACCCGGCCTTTGCGGCTGCGGCTCTGGAAGTTCTGCCCGAAGTCATCGACGCCAACGCCTGGTCGGCGTGGACGGCGGCGGTGAAGGAAAAGACCGGCGCCAAGGGCAAGGGTCTGTTCATGCCGCTGCGTCTGGCCCTGACCGGACAGGCGCATGGCCCGGACATGGCGGCCATGGCCCCGCTGATCGGTCGCGAGGCCATCGTGCGTCGCCTGAAGGGCGAGGCGGCTTAAACGCCAGACCCTCAGTCAGACACAAGAAAGGCCGCCTTCCTGCGAAGGCGGCCTTTTTCGTTGGAGCTTGGCGGCTGGATCAGCCGGCGTTGCAGACGGCCAGTGCCTGTTGGTCCAGGGCTTCGCCCTTGTAGCTGAAGGCCGTGACCGGGCCGAGCTTGGCAACCACGCGGCGGCAGGCGCGGGCGGCAGGCTGGCTGGAGCCGCCGGTGGCGGTGCAGGCGGCGCCTTCACAACGCCAGGCGGCGCCATCGACGATGACGCGACCGGCCGGAGCCTTGGCCGCATCCGCGAGCGTCAGGCTGGTGGCCGGTGCATCAGCAGCGAAGGCGGGGGCAGCGACGAACAGGGCGGCCGCGACGAGAAGAGCACGCATGGACAGGTCTCCGATATGGGGCAGGGCGCACGCCCTTATGACGCCATAGTCCGTTTTCTTTGAAAACTGTCAATGCAGTTTCGATAACGGATCGACGTTTAGTGACCCACGTTTACTTACCGATGATCATGTTTCAAGTGCGGCGTGGCGTCAGCCTTTTTCATGGCGGCGACAGCTTCTTCGACCGTGTCGACGCTGATGTAGGCGTCCAGGAAGCTGGCGGGCGTCATGCCTTCCTGCACGGAGTGGCGGATCAGGGCGAAGTAGTTTTCCCAGAAACCGTTCAGGTTCAGGAAGATGACCGGCTTGGCGTGCAGATCCAGCCGCTTCCACGACAGCAGTTCGATGGCTTCTTCCAAAGTGCCGATGCCGCCAGGCGCCACGACGAAGACGTCGGATTGATCGTACATCAGCTGCTTGCGTTCGTGCATCGAGGTGACAACCACGGTCTCGACGTCGTCGAACAGGCGTTCGCGGCTGCGCAGGAAGGCGGGCATGATGCCGACGACCCGGCCGCCCGCTTCGTGCGCCGCGCGGGCCGATGCGCCCATCAGGCCGA
The DNA here is from genome assembly GCA_964456995.1 of uncultured Brevundimonas sp. GTDB lineage: Bacteria > Pseudomonadota > Alphaproteobacteria > Caulobacterales > Caulobacteraceae > Brevundimonas. Next base: position 2,748 of record CAYWDO010000075.1, on the reverse strand, counting down.
CGCCCCCGCCGCCATAGACCAGCCGCCAGCCCGCCTCTGCCGCCGCCTTGCCGAAGGCGGTGGCGGCCTGGACGTACTGCGGGTCCGCGCCGTCGGACGAGCCGCAGAACAGGCAGACCGAGCGGCCGTCGAAGGGAGCGATGGTGGCGGGCGGCAAAGACATGAGGCCTCGATACAGGAAGGGAGACAGGGCGGCGTCGGCCGCGCTATCTGAGTCGGATAGGCATATCGCTACGCGGGGCAGGATGAAACGTCGGATTGTCGTTGCATGGGTAGGGGCATGGGTTTGCGCTGCATTGGCGCTGGCGGGCTGTAACGCGCCGGAAGAGCGTTCAAAAGACGAAGAGGCCCGTCAGGACGGGGGCTGGACGGCCTCGCCACGCATCAGCGCTGTGGAGCTTCAGAGCGGTCGTCTGGTCGTCCGCGGCGATGCGCCGCCGCGTGCACGCGTGGTGCTGCGCGGCGACGAGGACACGGCCTTTGCCGCCGGGGCGGACGAAGCGGGGCGGTTTGAGTTGCTGGTCGGCGCTTTGTCGGCGCCCATGCTGCTGACGCCAGAGGTTCAGATCGGCCAGTTTCCAGCGCCTGGGCCTGAGCGGCTTGTTCTCGCCAACGACGCCGCGTTACTGGCGGCCATGGTGATAGAGGGTGGAGCCAGCCGACGGCTTTCGCCTGGCCCGGTTCTGGATTCGGTCGATGGTGACGGGCAGGGGTTAGTGGCGGCCGGACGAGCCAGGCCGGGCAGGCGCGTGTCGGTGTCCGCAGACGGGGGCGCGGCGGTCGAGGTCATGGCCGACCCCGGCGGACGCTGGACGGCAGCGCTGCCTGGCGTGGGGGACCGTCCGGCGAGCATTGCGGTCGGCGGCGTCACGTTTGCCTATCCCGGACCGGCAGCGGGCGAGAGCGTCGGACGGGTCGAGCGTTCGGGCGCTGGCTGGCGATTGACGCGAATGCTGTCGGCATCGGCCCGCCAGACGAGTTGGTTCCCGGACGTGTGATGTGCCGATTTAGGACAATTCACGTTTCATTAACCAAACCGGTTGATCAACAGAACGTCTTCTTTTCTTTCGAGGACACCCACCATCACCGAACGACTTCAAGCCCGGCGCGAAATGCGTCGGGTCTTTTTTGCGCGATTGTCAGCGCTCCTGGTGATCCGCGACCTTAAATGAAGCGCTGAGCCTAGTCCGCCAACAGGCTGGCGGCTTCGGGGAAACGCTGTGACAGCCGGGAGGCCCAGTCGGCGGCCTTTGCGCCAAGGGTTCGGGCCTCACGCGGTCTGGCCAGAACCAGGCTTGCGGCCTCGCGGTGGGCCGGCCAGTCCATCAGAAAGCGCAAGGCCGCCTCGAAATCGGGATGAGCGGCGGCGTGGGCGAAGGCTCGGTCGAGCGCCTCGACATCGTCAAAGTCGGGCAGGCGGGCGAGGTAGTCGCGCAGCACCGGCGCCGAGAGGTCGCGTTCGAACAGTTCCCAGCGCAGCGTCTGGGCCTCCTCGCGCTGGCCTTCGGCGTCGAGCAGGTCGATGGAGGCGGCTTCCCACGCGGGCGTCAGTCGAGGCGCGCCGTCCCTGGGATTGCGGCCGAAGGTCCAGCGGCGGTTCAGGGGAGAGGGGCTGAGCGCCGCCTCTAAAGCGGCCCGGGCCTCGGCGATGCGACCTGCCGCCAGAAGTCGGCGAGCGACATCGGCGGCGACGTCCGGCGACCCGGCCTGTTCCGGGGTGACCAGGGACAGCCAGAGATCAAGATCCTGGGCCCGATCGGCAAGGCGGCGGACGAGGTTGCGGCCGGCGGGCGTCTTCGTCGATGGGGCGTCGAGGCTGGCGAGGAGGTTGCGGGCGAGATCGGGACCGACGGCGTCGCCGGCGGCGGCGATCCATCGCCCGTAATCCTGAGGACGGCGTCGAAGGGCGTCTGTCAGGTCGCGCGCGGCGGTTTCGCCTGCCTTCTCGGCCAGGACGAAGAGATCGGGCGCGGCCGTCTCGAAGGCCAGGGCGAGTTCGCCCTTGGTGTCCTTCACGCGAGCGGCGAGGCCCGGGTAGAGGTCGAACCAGCGGATCAAAACGGCCAGGGCTTCCGCAGGCGCGTCCGGCGCCAGGCGCTCGACGATCATGAGGCGATGCGATTCGAGGTCTTGAAGCAACTCGCCGCGCTTGCGCCACGACACGCGGGTCCGGGCCGTAGCGAGCGCGGTCAGCCGCTTGTCGATCTCCAGCCCCAACAGCGCCGGCCCGGCCTCGGCGGCGAGTTCCAGCCTAAGCCTTCGTTTGAGGTTGGCGTTGCCGGCTCCGGCCTCGATCAACAGGTCGGCTAGCCGAGGCGCGCCCAGATGGACCAGGCTGGCGGCGGATAGCCGGGTCGAGAGCCGCGTTTGTCGCGCCATGACGTCCTTCGATGCGGCGAGGGTTCGCCCGTTGGCAAGCTATAGCACGCAGGAGGCGGATGAGCCGCGATCGCCGCCGGCCGAAGCGGCTGACGTCCTACAAGAGGAGGAGACAGGTCGGGTCATCCAGTGCGACAAGCCGGCTTCGAGACAGGGGGCCGGCTGGCCGCCTCATAAGGAAAGCCAATGCCGCAGGTCAACGACACCGTCCATATCCGTTTCTCGATGCAGGGCGTGTCGGGGCCCTTCTGGCAGACGAACGCCACCGTGGCGTCGATCAGCGGTACCTCTCTGCTGCTTGACGGGCTGGACCGGCAGGTGCCGGCCTTCGTGTCGGAGCTGAAACGGGCGGGAGATCGACGCTGGACG
>CAYWDO010000074.1:3684-11434 GCA_964456995.1 uncultured Brevundimonas sp. | reverse complement strand
CCTTCCCTGACGCCGCCGCCTGGGCCGAGGCCGCCGCTGCGCGGCTGGCAGAGGCGCTGGCCGCCGGGATGGCCGCCGACGGCCACGCCGTCTTCGCGGGCGCGGGCGGGTCGACCCCCTCGCCCATCTATGCGCGACTGGCCGAGGCCGATCTGGACTGGTCCAAGGTCACAACGACGCTCGTGGACGAGCGCTACGTGGCCGAGACCTCGCCGGACTCAAACGCGGCGCTGATGAAGCGCACCCTGCTGGCGGGGCGGGCCTCGGCCGCGCGGTTCCTGCCGCTTTACACACCTTCGGTCACCGTGGACCGCGCCGCCGCCGAAGCGTCGAAGGCGCTGGCCGCCGAAGGCGGGCGTCTCGACGCCGTTCTGCTGGGCATGGGCGAGGATGGGCATATCTGCTCGATGTTCCCCGAAAGCCCGACGCTGAAGACCCTGCTGACGCCGGGTCTGAAGCCCGCCGTCTATGGCGTGCCGCAGGGGCGCGACGGCGCCGCCCCGTCGCTGGAACGCCTGTCGATCAACCTGCCCTATCTGGTCGGCGCGCGGCGCGTGGTGCTGGCCCTCACCGGCGCGGCCAAACGCGACGTGTTTGAGCGCGAGGCCCAGGGCGATCCGCGCGTCCATCCCATCGCCGCCCTGATCGCGGCGAAGGTTCCCCTCGAAGTGCTTTGGACGGAGGCCGTCTGATGGCTCTGAATCCCCCCCTGAATCCGGTGGTGGCGGCTGTCACCGCCCGCATCATCGAACGCAGGAAGACCACGCGCGCCGACTACATCCGTCGCATGGACGCGGCCCGCGACAACGGGACCGGCCGGGCCAAGCTGTCCTGCGCCAACTGGGCGCATGCGTTTGCCGGCCAGACCATCGCCGACAAGCTGACGGCCATGGATGGGTCGAAGCCGAACATCGGCGTCGTCACCGCCTACAACGACATGCTGTCGGCGCATCAGCCGTTCGAGCGCTTCCCCGAGGTGATCCGCAAGGCGGTGCGCGAGGTCGGCGCCACGGCCCAGGTGGCGGGCGGAACCCCGGCCATGTGCGACGGCGTCACGCAAGGTCGCCCCGGCATGGAGTTGTCGCTGTTCAGCCGCGACGTTATCGCCATGTCGACGGGCGTGGCCCTGACCCACGACGCCTTTGACGCGGCCATGATGCTGGGCGTCTGCGACAAGATCGTGCCGGGCCTGTTCATGGGGGCGCTGGCCTTTGGCCACCTGCCGGTCGTGTTCGCGCCTGCGGGTCCGATGCCGTCGGGCATCCCCAACGCCGAGAAGGCCCGCATTCGCGCCGAGTTCGCGCAAGGCCTGGTGGACCGCACCACCCTGCTGGCCAGCGAGATCGGCAGCTATCACTCGCCGGGCACCTGCACCTTCTACGGCACGGCCAACTCCAACCAGATGATGATGGAGCTGGGCGGGCTGCACCTGCCGTCCACCGCATTCGTCCACCCGGAGACGGGGCTGCGCGACGCCCTGACGGCGGCGGCGGCCAAGCGCACGGTCGAGCTGGCACGCTCGGGCGAAGGTCGCATGGCCGATGTCATCAGCGAGAAGTCGATCGTCAACATGATCGTGGCCCTGCTGGCCACCGGCGGATCGACCAACCACGCCATCCACCTGGTGGCCATGGCGCGGGCGGCGGGGGTGCTGATCGACTGGACCGACATGGACCAGCTGTCGTCGGTGACGCCGCTACTGGCGCGGGTCTATCCCAACGGTTCGGCCGACGTGAACGCCTTCCAGGCGGCGGGCGGCGTGGCCTTCGTGGCGCGCGAACTGGCGCAGGCCGGCCATATCCATTCCGACGTCGTCACCGTCATGGGTCAGGGCATCCAGGCCTATTTCCAGGAGCCGTCGCTGGTGGACGGCGAACTGGTCTGGCGTGACGGGGTTTCGGAAAGCCTGGATCGCGACATCCTGCGCCCCGCCTCCGATCCCTTCGACAAGGAGGGTGGGCTGCGTCTGGTGCAGGGCGATCTGGGCCGGGCGGTGATCAAGGTCTCGGCGGTCAAACCCGAGAACCGTATCGTCGAGGCCCCCGCCGCCGTGTTCGAGACCCAGGAAGACGCGCTGCAAGCCTTCAAGAACGGCAAGCTGTTCCGCGACGTGGTCGTGGTGTTGCGCTTCCAGGGCCCCAAGGCCAACGGCATGCCCGAACTGCACAGCCTGTCGCCCGCCCTTTCCGTCATTCAGGACAAGGGGTTCAAGGTCGCCTTCGTCACCGATGGCCGCATGTCGGGCGCCAGCGGCAAGACGCCCGCCGCCATCCACGTCAGCCCTGAGGCCCTGGCCGGCGGGCCGCTGGCCCACGTCAAGGACGGCGACATCATCCGCCTGGACGCCGAGGCCGGGGTGCTGACCACGGTCGGCGTGGCCGACCTGACCGCGCGACCGCTGGCCGTGCGCTCGACCGCCAACGCTGAGGGTTCGTCCTGGGGCTATGGCCGCGAACTGTTCGGCGCCTTCCGCCATGTGGTCACCACGGCCGAACAGGGGGCCACCGTCTGCTTCGCCGTGCCCGCCGGGGTCGGCGGTCATACGGACACCCCCCCCAATCCCAATGTCGTTGATCGCACGGTGGACGCCTGATGACTGATCAGATTCTTCTCGTCGGCGACGTCGGCGGCACCAACGCCCGTTTCGCCCTGACCCGAATGGTCGACGGCCGTCCGGTGCTGGAGCATCACGAGAGCTTCCCGGCCGAGACCTATCCGACCTTCCTGGAAGGGGTGAAGGCCTTCATCGACGGCTGCGAGGTCAAGCCGACCGGCGGCGTCATCGCCGTGGCCGGGCCGGTGACCGACGGCGAAATCGACCTGACCAACTCGCCCTGGCGGGTGTCCGAGGGCGAGCTTCAGACTCTGGGTCTGAAGCCGGTCAAGCTGATCAACGACTTCGAGGCCCTGGCCTGGGGCGCGCCCATCGTGCCCGAGGACGAACTGGCCTCGCTGGGCGGGCCGGTGGACGGCGATCCGCACGCCACCGTGGCGGTGCTCGGCCCCGGCACCGGCTTCGGCGTCTCGGCCCTGGTGCGCGACGCGCATGGGCGCGAGATGGCCATGCCGTCGGAAGGCGGCCACGCCTGCTTCCCGCCCGGCGACGCGGTGGAGGACGAGATTCTGCGCATCCTGCGCCGTCGCTATGACCGGGTGTCGATCGAGCGCCTGATCTGCGGGCCGGGCCTGTTGAACATGCACCGGGCTCTGGCCGAGATCGACGGGCGCGAAACCCACATCGACGACCCGGCCGAGATCACGGAGACGGCGCTGAAAGATCCCGACAGCCCGTGCGGCCATACCCTGGCGCGCTTCTGCGCCATCCTGGGGGCCGTGGCGGGCGACATCGCCCTGACGACGGGTGCGCGCGGCGGGGTCTATATCGCCGGCGGCATCGCCCCGCGCATCCTGCCCTTCCTCAAGGCCAGCCCCTTCCGCCAGCGGTTCGAGCGCAAGGGCCGGTTCAAGGAGTATATGGAAGCCATCCCCACCAAGGTGATCCTGCACAAGCACGCGGCCCTGCTGGGCGCGGCGCGCGTGGCCTTCGTCGAGGCCGGATGACACAAAAAATCACGGCGGCGTGAACCGAACGTGATGCAGGCGCGTTGTTCAGGCTCAATCCTTTGGAGGAAACACCATGCGTAAACTCGTTCTCGCCGCCGCTTCCATCGTCGCCGTCGCCGGTCTGGCCGCCTGCGGTGAAAGCGCCGCCGACAAGGCCGCCGAACAACAAGCCGACGCCCTGGAGGCTCAGGCCGCCGCGACCCCGAACGAAGCCCAGGAACAGGCGCTGAACGCCGAAGCCGACCGCATCGAGCAACAGGCCGGCAACGCCGACGGCGGCATGACCACCGCCAACACGCCGAACACGTCGCCGAGCACGCCCGCCAACTAAGGCTGGACCAGAACGACAAGGCCCCCGCCGCGAAAGCAGCGGGGGCTTTTTCATGAGGATTTTCAGACGCGCTTGGGCGGCCAGGGGATGAAGGCGCTGGTGCGCTTCACATAGTCGGCGTAGCCGGGCCGCGACTTGTGAATGGCCTTTTCGGTCAGGCCGATGCCGGACCAGCGCGTCAGGGTGAAGGTCAGGAACAGCGGCCCCGCGATCGACCAAAGGCCCGGCCCCGTCTCGGCCGCGATCAGGTACAGACCCCACCAGACGCAGGCGTCCCCGAAATAGTTGGGATGGCGGGTGTAGCGCCACAGGCCGGTGTCCAGCACCTGACCCTTGCGGGCCGGATCGTTGCGGAAAGCCGTCAGTTGAGCGTCGCCCACCGTCTCGAATATGATGCCGATCAGCGCCAGCCCGACGCCGATCCAGCCGATCCAGCCCACAGAAGGCTGGGCCGCGACCTGGCCCAACTGCACCGGCATAGAGGTCAGCCAGGCCAGGACGCCCTGGGGCAGGAAGACCATCAGCAGAGCCGTCCGCGAGAAGCCCCAGCCTTTTTTGCGCTCCTGCGCCTGGAGGATGGCGACGTAGCGCCCGTCCGCGCCGTGCGCCCGCCAGCGCCGCAGCAGGTGCCAGGCCAGCCGCAGCGCCCAGATCCCGCACAACCCCACCAGAAGGGCGGACCGCGTGGGATCGCCCTCCGCACGCGGCCAGGTCGCCAGCGCCAGCATCAGCATGCCCAGGGGCCAGACCCCGTCGATGAAGCTGACGTCGCCCAGCCGCACGGCCACCCGCCACAGCGCCGTCATGACCGCCAGGATCAGGACCAGATTGAGGAACAGGAGCAGGACGATCTCAGACAGGGTCATGGCTCAGATACGTCCTTCAGCGCCGTGCGGATGACAGGGACTTAGTCGATGCAGAGCGTGCCTTCGGCCTTGCCATCCTTCACCGTGGTGCGGCAGCCGAAACGGTTGCTGTCAGCCTGGCAGACGCCGGTTGCTGCGGCCCCGGCGGCGATGCCGCTGTTGCCCGCGATCTCGCACTGGCCTTCGCATTGCGAGGCGTCGGTGCAGCGCTTGCCGGCGTCGGCGTATTTGACCACGCACTGCCAGGACTGCATCCGGCCGACCTGCTGCATCTGGCCGCCGCGCGCGGTGCAGGCGCTGTCGGTGATCGTCATGGTCGCCTTGTCGGGCGCGCCAGCGATCGGAACGACGGGCTCCGGTGCAGGCGTCGGAGAGCAGGCCGCCAGGGCTAGGCCGGCGGCGAACAGCAGGGCTTTCAACTTCATTCGGGTCTTCCTTTTTCGAATCCGGTCCAGCAGTCATCGTAGTCGAGCTGCATCTGGGGGGTCTGTTCGGCCCATGCGGTCGTGCGGATCGGCATCCGCGTCTCGAACATGAAGGCCAGGGTGTTTTCGATCTTGTGCGGTTTCAGCTCGGCGTTGGTGGCGCCGTTCCAACTGGCCTGATCCGGGCCGTGGCCGCTCATGCGGTTGTGCAAGGAAGCGCCGCCGGGGGCGAAGCCGCCGGCCTTGGCGTCATAGGCGCCGAAGATCAGCCCCATGAACTCGCTCATGACGTTCCGGTGGAACCACGGCGGGCGGAAGGTGTCCTCGGCCACCATCCAGCGCGGCGGGAAGATGACGAAGTCGCAGTTGGCCGTGCCGGGCGTGTCCGACGGGCTGGTCAGGACGGTGAAGATCGACGGATCGGGGTGGTCGAAGCTGACCGTGCCGATGGTGTTGAACCGCGCCGTGTCATAGCGATAGGGGGCGTAGTTGCCGTGCCAGCCGACCACGTCCAGCGGGCTGTGGTCGAAGGTCGTGGCCCACAGTTGACCACCGTATTTCTGAACGCACTGGGTGGGACGATCCACATCCTCGAACCAGGCGACCGGGGTCTCGAAATCGCGCGGATTAGCCAGGCCGTTGGAGCCGATGGGGCCGAGGTCCGGCAGGCGGAAGGGCGAACCGTAGTTCTCGCAGACGTAGCCGCGAACGGGACCATCGACCTCGACGCGAAAACGCACGCCGCGCGGGATGACCACGACATGGCCGGGCGCGGCCTCGATCACGCCCATCTCGGTGACGAAACGCTGGGCCCCCTCCTGCGGCACGATCAGCAGCTCGCCATCGGCGTCATAGAAGACCCGGTCCGTCATCGAGCGGTTGGCCGCATAAAGGTGGACGCCCACGCCGACGCCGGAGTCCGCGTCGCCATTGCCGCCATAGGTGGTCAGCCCCTCGACCCAGTCGGTCGGCGCGTCTGGCAGGGGCAGAGGGTCCCAGCGCATACGGTTGGGATTGGGCGGGGTCTCGGTGAAGGGACCGGAGCGGACCCGCCCCTGCGCGAACGGCTGATACGGCCCGTGCTGGGCCGAGGGCCGCAGACGATAGAGCCAGCTTCTCAGATTGTGATCGCGCGGCGCGGTGAAGGCCGCGCCCGACAGTTGCTCGGCATAGAGGCCCAGGGCCGGACGCTGCGGCGAGTTGCGGCCGACCGGCAGCGCGCCCTCGACGGCCTCGGTGGCGAAGTGATTGGCGAAGCCGGTCTGATAGGCGGGCGCGTTGGATCGCGTCATGTGGTGTCTCCCTTATGGGAGGTTTAGGCGGTCCCGGGCCAGTCGTCACCCCGGCCCCGTTCAGCTTTGCCTTGGATCAATCCAAAGTCAGAACCCCTGACTGCGCGCCAGACGTTCGGCGTGGAAGCCGGCGTCGCCGAGCAGTTCGTTGAGGACGCGGACGCGCTTCATGAACAGGCCGACGTCGAATTCGTCGGTCATGCCGACGCCGCCGTGCATCTGCACCGCCTCCTGCACCGCCAGTTCGGCGACGCGGCCGGCCTTGGCCTTGGCGATCCCGGCGGCTTGCTCGGCGTCGGGGCGGCCGGCGTCGATGGCTTGCAGGGCGGCCAGGGTCGCGGCCTTGGCCAGCTCCAGCTCAGTGAACAGGTGGGCGGCGCGGTGTTGCAGGGCCTGGAACTCGCCGATCAGCTTGCCGAACTGCTTGCGGGTGCGCAGGTATTCCAGCGTCACCTTGAAGGCTTGATCGCCCGCCCCGACCAGAGAGGCGGCGGCGCAAGCGCGGCCCAGCGTCAGGGCGGCGTCCAGCGGTCCCTTCCCTGCCCCCACCGCGCCGACCACGGCGTCGGCGTCCACCATCACGTCGGTCAGGGTGACGCGGGCGGCGTTGTGGGCGTCGACCATGACGGTGCGCTCGACCGCGACGCCGGCGGTCTGCGGGTCGACCAGGAAGAGGGTCAGGCCCTCATCCGTCTGCGCGGCGACGATCAGGGCGTCGGCGATATGGCCGTCCAGCACGAAGCCCTTGGCGCCGTTCAGCTTGAAGCCGTTGCCGGCGCGTTCGGCGCGTGTCGTGATCCTGGCGGGCGCGTGCTTGGGACCTTCATCCACGGCGAGGCTGAGGATGGCCTCGCCCGCCGCGATCTTGGTCAGCCATTGTTTCTGCGCGTCCGATCCCGCCGCCTTCAGCGCCGTCGCGGCCAGGACCGAGGAACCCATGAAGGGCGAGGGCGTCAGGGTGCGGCCCAGACTTTCGGCGATGACGCCCGCCTCGACCGCGCCGAGGCCGGAACCCCCATTGTCTTCGGGAATGACGACGCCGGCGAAACCCATCTCGCCAAAGGCCCGCCACAGGTCGCGCGAGACGCCGTCGGGGTCCCCGCTGTCGCGCAGTTTCCGCAGGTGGGCGATGGGGGCGTGTTCGTTCAGGAAGCCGTCGGCGGCGTCCTGAAGCATGGTCTGCTCTTCGGTCAGGATCAGGGGCATAGGCTCAGGCTCCCGGCAGTTGCAGCAGGTGTTTGGCGATGATGTTCAGCTGGATTTCGCTGGTCC
>CAYWDO010000074.1:0-3584 GCA_964456995.1 uncultured Brevundimonas sp. | reverse complement strand
CCCGGCAGTTGCAGCAGGTGTTTGGCGATGATGTTCAGCTGGATTTCGCTGGTCCCGCCTTCGATGGAGTTGGCCTTGGTGCGCAGCCAGTCGCGGGCGACGGCGCCCTCCCTGGAGCGTTCGCCCTCCCATTCCAGCGCGTCCGAGCCGCCCGCCGCCATGCTCAGTTCGTGGCGGCGCTTGTTCAGTTCGGAGCCATAATATTTCAGCATGGAGGCGATGGCCGGGTGCGCCTGCTTGGCCTTCACCTGATCCCCGACCCGCTCCATCGCCAGACGGAAGGCGGCGGCGTCGATGTCGTAGTCGGCGATGCGGGCGCGCAAGGACGGCTCGTCCAGCCGACCGGCCTCGTCCACGCCCAGCGCATCCGTCGCGACCTGACCCAGCGGACGGCCGACGCCGACATCGCCCATGGCGCCGATCATGGTTCGTTCGTGCGCCAGCAGGGCCTTGGCCACGTCCCATCCTCGGTTCAGGGTCCCGATCAGGTTTTCCTTCTCGACCCGCACGTCGTCGAAGAAGGTCTCGCAGAAGGGCGACTTACCGCTGATCAGCGTGATGGGACGGGTGCTGACGCCCGGCGTCGCCATGTCGAACAGGACGAAGCTAATGCCCAGATGCTTGGGCGCCTCGGGGTCGGTGCGGACCAGACAGAATATCCAGTCGGCCTGATCGGCGTAGGAGGTCCAGACCTTCTGGCCGTTGACGATCCAGTGGTCGCCACGATCTTCCGCCCGCGTCTGGATCGAGGCCAGGTCGGAGCCGGAGCCGGGCTCGGAATAGCCCTGACACCAGCGGATCTCGCCGCGCACGATGGGCGGCAGGAAGCGCTGCTTCTGTTCCTCGGTGCCAAAGGCCAGCAGCGCCGGGCCCAGCATCCAGATGCCGAAGCTGGCCAGGGGCATCTGGGCCTGGATGCGGCGCATCTCGGAGGCCAGCACCTTGGCCTCTTCGCGGGACAGGCCGCCGCCGCCATAGGCGCTGGGCCATTCCGGCGCGGTCCAGCCGCGGGCGGCCATGCGCTCCATCCACAGCTTGTGCGCCGGGGTCTTGAAGACGGCCTTGCGGCCGCCCCAGACGTAGTCCTCATCGCCGTCGCGCGGCCCGCGCACCTCGGGCGGACAGTTGGCCTCCAGCCAGGCGCGCGTTTCGGCGCGGAATGTGTCCAGGTCGGTCATCTGCGTGCCCTTGCTGCGTTTCCCTGAGGCCACGCTAACAGCAATCCGTTGCGATTGGCTACGGTCTCCAGCCAAGGTTCTGAACCGCAGCGTCTGTGGCGCGTTTTGAGCCCGCACAGAGGGGCCTCGGCATGATCATTCTCAATCGTCTGGTATTCGGCGCGGCCAGTCTGCTGCTGCTTCTGCTGGCCGTGGGGCTGGTCTGGCTGGGGCTCGGCGACGCCTGGGAGGCCATTCGCAGCCCCGACCAGTCAGGGGTCGACGCCATTCTGGACGTGCTGGGCTATGTCATCGTGGCCATCGCGGTCTTCGACGTGGCCAAGTATCTGTTCGAGGACGAGGTGCGGCGCGGCAGCGAGCGGCGCAGCGCGGCGGAGGCCCGGCGCAGTCTGACCAAGTTCCTGTCGACCATCATCATCGCCCTCTTCCTTGAGGCCCTGGTGGTGGTGTTCAAGACGGCGCGCGAGGACGTGGCCCTGCTGGTCTATCCGACCGCCCTGCTGATCGCCGCCGTCGTGGTTCTGGTCGGCCTGGGCGCCTATCAACGCTTCTCGGCCACCGTCGAGGAGAAGGTCGGCGATGACGACGCGGCGGAGGAGCGGCGCGACGAGCAGGAGGCGAAGACGCCGACACGCCGCACCCTCGCTCGCAAGAAGGCCTAGCCGCGTCGCCCCCGCCCGCTACTTCTTCGACGGCAGGAAGGGCGAGAAGGTGATGACGGTGAAGGTGTCGCGGATGTGCGGCCGTGTCTGCACCTGCTTGGTCACGAAGGTGCCGATGTCGGCGTCTTTCGGCAGCTGGAACTTGGCCAGCAGGTCGTGCTGACCCGAGGTCGAGTAAACTTCCGACACGTTTTCAACGTTGTCGACCAGATCGGCGGCGACATCGTTGGCGTAGCCCAACTCGCATTTGATGAAGACGAAAATGGCGGTCATCATGGTCGGAACCTCCCGTTCAAGCGGAGGTGCATAGCGGATGGAAACGGCATGGGTAAGGCTCCGGCGACACTGACGGCCCCTCCAGTCGATTACGAGGCGGCCTACAACAATCGGGAACGGGTGCCGGGACACCCGGAAATCCTGAAACGATGGCGAGAGGACTCGGCCCGCGTCATCGACGCGCGGCGTCCCGAAACCGTCGAGTACGGCCCCAGCGAACGCCAGAAGATGGAGTGGTTCGACGCCGGATCCGGCGCGCCGACCGCCATCTTCATCCACGGCGGCTACTGGCAGGCCCTGGACCGGGCGTGGTTCGCCTGGGTGGCGCCGGCCCTGCTGGAGCACGGGATTAGCGTGGTCATTCCCGGCTATGACCTGGCCCCGGCGGTCAAGGTCGGCGCCATCATCGGCCAGATGCGCCGCGCCACGGAGCTGGTCCGCGACCGCACCGGCAAGCGGCCTCTCGTGTTTGGTCATTCGGTCGGCGGGCATATGGCGGCGGCCATGCTGTCCGAAGGGCGAGCGCGGGCCGCGCTGGCGATTTCCGGCGTGTTCGACATCGAGCCGCTGATCCACACCTCGCTGAACGAAGCCCTGGGGCTGGACGCGGTCACGGCGCGGGCGCTGTCGCCCATCCACTGGCCCGCGCCGAATGGCGGTGCGCCGGGCGGTCGGGCGCTGGACTGCTGGGTCGGCGGGGCGGAGAGCAACGAGTTCATCCGCCAGAGCCGCAGCATGGCCGCCGAGTGGGGCGGCAAGGGCGCCGACACCCATGTCGAGGTGCTGGACGGGCTGGATCACTTCACCATCCTGGACCCGCTGGCCGACAAGGACAGCGGCATGGTCAAGCGGCTGGTGGCGCTGGCGACCGCTGAATAGGCGCCGCTTACCAGGATTGATCGGCGTTCCCTTGACGTGAACACCGTCAACGGCCGATCTGCGGGCCTGAAAAGCCTGAAGGAGACCCTATGCGCCACGACCGCCTCAGCGTGCTGACCGCCCTCGAAAGCCAGGGCGTGGTCCCGGTCTTCTATCACGCCGACCCGGAGGTCTGCGCCGAGGTGATCCGCGCCTGCGCCCGCGGCGGGGCCAAGGCTGTCGAGTTCACCAATCGCGGCGACTTCGCCTGGGAGACGTTCACCGCCCTGTCGAAGCAGTTCGCCCAGACCGATCCCGACATCATCATGGGCGTGGGCTCGATCCTGGATGCGCCGACGGCGGCCCTCTACCTGGCCTCGGGTGCGCGCTTCGTCATCAGCCCCTGCCTGGTTCCCGAGGTGGCCCAGGTCTGCAACCGCCGTCAGGTCGCCTATTCGCCCGGCTGCGGCTCGGTGCGCGACATCTCGGAGGCGCAGGCTCTGGGCTGCGAGATCGTCAAGCTTTTCCCCGGCGCCTCGGTCGGCGGCCCGGACTTCGTCAAGGCGGTGCTGGGGCCGATGCCCTGGACCAAGATCATGCCGACCGGCGG
>CAYWDO010000073.1:0-11491 GCA_964456995.1 uncultured Brevundimonas sp. | reverse complement strand
ACGGCCTGCAGGGGACCCAGGAAGCGACCCAGAAAGATGGAGGCTGCGCCATAGCGCCGGAAGTAGAGCCGGGCGCGGGCCACGGATCTTCGCTGGGAGTACAGGCGCCTGTGACGCCAGATCGCCGGCCCTGCGCGCCTGCCCAGATGGTAGGAAAGGGCCTCGCCCAGGATCGCGCCGACGCATCCCCAGACCAGCACCGGGCCCAGCGGCAGAACCCCGGTCGCCACCAGAGCCCCTGTCGCCGCCATCAGGGCGGTGGCTGGCACGAAGGCGCCGACCAGCACCACGGCTTCGCCGAAGGTCATGAGGCCCAGCAGCGGCCCGGCCCAGACGCTGTTTCGCGCGATGAAGGCCCCGAGGTCGTGAATGACGCCTTCCATCCTCAGCCCTCCCTGTGACGCAGGGAGGCCAGGGCAAGCGCGGTCAGGCCGAGCCCGAACCAGAACAGGAGGGCGACGGCCCAGGCTGCGCTCGAAGCGCCGCCCGTCAGTACGGGCTCCAGTCCCAGGTCTCCGGAGACGAGCGCCTGGGTCATGGGTGTTGGAAATGCGACAAGGTCGAAGGCCGTCAGCAGGACGAAGGCGAGGGCAAGGCCGGCGCTCCAACGCAGAGGATGACGCAGGGCCAGGACCAGGGCGCTGCCCAGCAGATAGGCTGTCGCCACGGATCCCAGCGGAACCAGCCACTGCCAGACCCCCGTCCCGATGGTCGGGGAGCCCGCGGCCAGCGCCAGAAAATTGAAGAGGAGGACGATGGCGGCGGCGAGACCCAGGGCCCAGACTGCGCCGGCGCAGACCCTGATCAGGATGTGCTTTCGGCGCTCGACAGGCACGAGGTGGAAGTCGCCGCGATCGAACAGCCGCTCTCTGCTCCATAGGCGGAAGGGCAGGAGAAACGCTCCGACTGGAAGGAGGAAGTTCAACTCCTGAGGGTAGTCCAGGGCGGCGTCGCGGCTCATCAACAAGCCCAGGGCCATGAGCGCCGTGGGGCTGAGGATCAGGGCCAGACCGATCAACTCCGGACGCAAAATCCGGCCGATCTTTCCGAGGTGCAGTTGAAAGACGGCGACGGCGCGCGGCGGTTTGTGGCGTGTGTTCATAGTCATGACGCCGCTCCCTGGCGCATCAGATGGACGACGGCGTCGTGGAGGTTGAGGGCGGCGACGTCCCTGACTTCCCCGCCTGATCGAGTGATGTGCGCGACGACGTCGGCTTCGTCGCCGCGAATGATCCAGCTGTGTTCGCGGCCGAACTGGCCGCGATGCAGCACGCCGGGAATGTCGGACGCGTTCTGCCACCCCTCAGGGCCGCGGATGCGGTAGCTTTTCACGGTTTCCCGCAGGGCGTCGCGGGGCATCTGTGCTGTCAGGCGGCCGTGCGACAGGACACCGACCTGATCGACCAGGGCGTCCAACTCATAGATCAGATGCGTGGACGCCAGGATGGTGCAGCCGGTCTGGGACAGATGATCCGAGATCAGCTCCAGCACCGTGTCGCGCGCCGCCGGGTCAAGGCCGTCGCTGGGCTCGTCCAGCAGAAGCAGGGGCGGGCGGTGCGCCAGGGCGGCCACGATCTGTGTGCGCCGCACCTGTCCCTTGGACAGATGGCTGATCCGTCGCGCGACGTCGATATCCAGGCGACGGCACAGGGCGGCGACGTATTCGGCGTCCCAGCTCGGATAATAGACGGCGCGTTCGGCGAACCAGCGCCCGACTGTCATCCAGCCCGGTCCGACGTCGAAGCCTTCCGGCACATAGCCGACGCGGGCGCGGACGCGCGCGCCGTGTCGGGCTGCCGCCAGGCCCGCAACCTCGGCCTGGCCGCTGGTCGGCCGCTCCAAGTTCAGAAGGAGGCGCAGCAGGGTGGATTTCCCGGCTCCGTTTTCGCCCGCCAGCATATAGACGGCGCCTTCGGGGACCCGGAGGTCGACATCCTTCAAGGCGGTCGATCGACCATAGCGTTTGGAAAGGGCGTGGGTCGCGACGGCGAGGCCGGCGACACCGTCCGCCGGATCGCGCTCACGCGGGCTAGCGATGGAAGAAGGCATGGTCATTTGAGTGGAACTTTCGAGGAGTCGGCCGAGCGGATCGCCTGAATGAACTGTTCCGTGTTCAGCCCGAGGCGCGCGGCTTCGATCAGCGACCGTTGCGCCAGTTCATACGCCAGCGCCGTGCGGTCATCATCGATCTGGCGAGCAGATCCGACGAAGGTGCCCTGTCCGCGTTGGACATAGGCCAGTCCGTCGCGTTCCAGTTCGCGATAGGCCTGGGCCACCGTGTTGGGATTGACCTTCAGATTGGCGGCCAACTGGCGGACGGACGGCAAGGGATCGCCGCTGACGAGCGCGCCGGCAGCCATGCCGCGCCTGACCTCGTCCATGATCTGGACGTAGATGGGGCGGCTGTCGGAAGGGTTGATGGAGAAATGCAAGGGCGAGACATCTCGATTGGTGTATTGGTTCACTAATACACCAATCGGCGACCGTCAACGCGACCGTGTGCGTTCGCGAAAAAATCTGAAGTCGCGTGTCTGGGGGAGGCCGCAAGCTTAGGTCGAGAGAGAGTTCGCTGGGGAACGGGCAATCCCAGACCGGAAGAGAATCGACAAGTCTGGCCGCACGGACGGGACCTTCTCTCGGGCCGACTTCACCTACGACCGTGCCGCCGACCTCTACCGCTGTCCGGGCAGCAAGGAACTGAAGCAATATCGGTGAGCCTTCTGCGTCGATCCCCCGATACACCGCCGGATGACACCTATCGCTATCGCGCCTCCAAGATCGATTGCGACGCCTGCGCGCTGAAGCCCAATTGCTGCCCCCAAAGGACCGGCTCGGAAGGTGACCCGTTCCATCCACGAAGATGTCAGGGACGTCGCCCGCGACAACGCATCTCGGTCATCTTCAACTAGGCTTGAGGTTTGCCCATCACCTCGGCCTCGGCGATCAGCCGGTCGTACAAGGAGCTGCGGTCCAGAACCTGATCCAGCCGGTCCAGACGGGCGGCGACGTCGTCCGCCTCGCGGTTGATGGCCTCGGCCTCGCGGTTCATGGCAAGCCACAGGGGAGTCAGGCGGGCGACCAGCGCCTCGCCTTCGTCGGTCAGGGATTGTCTGCGACGACGCGCGTCCCGGGGATCGGGCAGCGCCCGCACGTAGCCGGCTGCTTCCAGCGAGCGCAGCGACTGGCTGACCGAGACGTGGGTGATCCTCAGCGCGGCGGCGAGGTCGCCGACCGTCATCGGTCCGTTCTGGACGATCTGGTTGAGTACCCCGAACCATCGCTGCTCGAAGGTGATGCCCAGATGCGCATAGACGCGACCCACGTCGCGGTCGATCCGCTCCGACAAGCGACGTAGCTGGGCGCCGATGGTTGCGCCGTGGCCGCCCTTCAGATCGGTCATGCCGGGGGCTCGACGATGGCGGCGATCTGCATGATCCGCTCGGCCCCCTCGGGGTTGCCGCGGTGGCGGGCCTTGGCCGCCTCGACCTCGAAAACCGAGCGGGGCTGGATGCCCTCGGGGCGCGCGTCGAATAGAGCTCGGGCGCTAGAGACGCTGTCGTCTCTTGCGGCCGCCGCCATCGCCATGCCCAGTCGCCAGGCGTCAGAGGCCGGGCTCGGTCCGCAAAGAATATCCTTCACCGCGATGTTCATGCCCCAGTACCCATCGACCTCGCCATTGGTCAGCATGGCGAAGGTGTAGCCCAGATCCTCGTAGCGCCAGACCTCGCCGGCGATGCCGAAATGGCCGCCGGTGTTCCCCACCATGCGATGACCGTTGATGGTCTCCTCCATGAACCCCAGGCCGTACCGTGCGCGGCCCAGATCGAACAGGCCGGTGGTCGCTATGGCGTACATCTGCGGCGAGATGAGCCGGCCGTCGCCCAGGGCGGTGATGAAGGTCGTCAGGTCCTCGACGGTCGAATAGCCGCCGCCCGCCGGACCGCCCCGGAACTGGTTGACGAAGAGGTTGTTGCGCCAGGCGCCGGGAACGGCCTCGTCGCGGGTGTAGCCGTCGGCCCGGTTCGGTACGACGCGATCGAGCGGCCAGTCGCCGCTGCCGCTCATGCCCAGTGGCTCAAAGATCGTGCGCTTGATGTGATCGGCATAGGTCTCGCCGGTCAGGGCCTCGACGATCAGGCCCAGGATCACATAGCCGCCATTGGAATAGCCGAGCCGCTCGCCAGGCGTGAACTCCAGCGGCTGGTTGGCGATGAGGGGCAGGAAGTCGCGGGTCTCGACGAAGGCCTGGGACGGCTTCTGCGCAATCGCCTCCCAGTAGTTGCCGACGCCGGAGCTGTGCGACAGCATCTGGCGGGCCGTGATCTGCCCGGCGATGGCAGGGGCCGGGTAGTCGGGCAGATAGCGGAGGACCGGGGCGTCCAGATCGACCCTCCGCTGTTCCGCCAGACGCAGGATCGCCGTGGCGGTGAACATCTTGCCGATCGAGGCCACGTTGAAACGGGTGTCGATAAGGTTATCGGCGCCGAACACCCGTTCGGCCTGACCCACCGCGCGCTGATAGACGACCTGATCGCCGCGCTTCAGCATCAGGACGCCCGAGAAATCCGCATCTATGATCGCCTGTTCCACGGCGGCGTCCATACGGGCAGCAACTGAGCCTGCGTCGTCCCGGGCTTGACCGAATTCGCCCCAGCTCAAGACACCCAACCCCGCAGTCGCGCCCATCACCCCCCGCCGTGTCATCTGAATGCTCACAATACCGCCCTCCACTTATGTAGGTGCCTACATATTTGGTGTCGGAGGAAAACGCCACCCGCGGCGCTCAAGAGTCAACATTTATCCCATCCAGAGCATCCAGAGCATCGAGACGGTCGTGTGGGCAATGGCGAGCCAGCCTGTCGACCCCCTCGATCATGACCGCTGATGTCCGCAACGGGTGGGGCTGAACCGTTGAACGCAACACGCTAGCTTGATTTTCGGAGATAGAGCGTGGGCGATGACGCCACGGCGGCGGATTTACTAATCGTCGGCCCGACGGGCTGAGGTATGCGGTCGCCGGAAGGCTGGCGAGTCGATGAGTTCGATCGGACTTCGGGCTCCAGCAATGTCGATTTCATGCAATCGGGGGATGGTGCTGAAGAGCTACGCGCTTTGGGCTTCTTAGAGTGAGAGAGGACCTCGAGAATGGGTCGGCCGAGCGACCTGGAGCCGCCCGGCCGGATTGATCGGCTCGGTCAGCGAGCGGCCTTGCGCGCCTGGGTCAATTCTCGGGCGGCGGCGGCAAAGTCGGCCTGGAAGGCGGGGTCCGCCTTTAGTCGGGCGACCATGGCGGCGCCGACCAGGCGCCCGGCCTCGACGTCGCTGGCGTAGTGGACGCCGCAGATCATCCGGCTTTCGCCATAGGCCAGACCGCGCGCCAGGATGGCATCGGCGCGGTCAGGCGCCAGTTCGGAGAGGATAAGTGCCCAGGCCCAGCCCATTGCGGCGTGACCGGAGGGGTAGGAGCCGCTGCGACCCAGCCAGGGTTCAGGCGGGAAGCAGGTCGCAGCCGGTTCCGTGATGAAAGGCCGAGGTCGGAAATAGCCCTGCTTGGCCGGGGTCTGGATCGTCTCCAGATCGCCCAGCATCTTGCCGAGCAATAGTGTCAGCGTGGGCATTTGCGCCGGTTCGAAGGCGACGCCTAGAGCCTGGTCGAAGACGCGTGGAGCAGAGGGTGTCTCGATCTCATTATCGGCGGCGGCCTGACGCCAGCGGTCGCTGTCCTCCAGGGCGCGGGTGGCGCGATAGGTTTCGACGTCCGCCTGTTGACGCAGCGACCCGGCTTCGGGTGGCGGCGGCAGGAAGGCCGAGGCGTCCGGTGCATTTTCCTTGGTCAGGTAGCCGTGGGGATGGTCGCGAAACCCTTCCCAAAAGACGGGCGTCGGCGTGGCGGCGCAGGCTGACAGGGTGATCAGAGCCGCGACAGTGACGACGGCTAGGGCAGGCTTACGCATGGGGACTCCAGAACGACGCGGCTCAAACAATTTGGGCGCCGGGACGGCCGTCTTCGACGACCCAGGTGTTGAGGGTGGACAGGGCGGCTGTGGGGTCGCGCACGTCGCTGATGGTTTGATAGCGGGTCGTCATCCGGCCCGGGGTGATGTCGATGGCTATATAGCCGCGCTTGCGGCTGTCGAAGAACTTGATCTGCGGATTGTTGGGCATGGCCGACATCAGGCCGTCGTAGCTGGGACCGCCCGAGGTGATGGAGGTGCCGACGAACTCGGTGGCGACGGTGGCCGAAGACGGGTCGCTGCTGTCCAGCTTGACGTCATTGGTCCAGAAGGAATGGTAGTCGCCACTGAGGACAACCGGGTTCTGCGGCTTCAAGGTCGCCAGCGCCTGGGTCAGGCGGTCGCGCGCGACTGGATAGCCGTCCCAGGTGTCGGTCCAGTAGCGGGTGTTCGGGCCGCCGTCGCCAAACCGAAGGCCCGCCATCACCAGATCCTGACCCAGGATGTTCCAGCGCGCGCCTGCGTTCGCCAGGCCGTCGTACAGCCAGCGCTCCTGCTCGAAGCCGAGGAAGGTGCGCGAGGGATCGAGACGGTCGGGACAGGCGGCGTCGGTGACGATCTGGCCCTTGCCGCCGTTAGGACCGTCGCTGCAGGCCTGTTTCGAGCGGTACTGACGCCCGTCCAGCATGAAGAACTCGGCCAGTTGGCCGTAGCGGACCCGGCGATGGATGGGCATTTGCAGCCGAGCATCAAGGCGGGTGCGGCGGATCGGCATGGCCTCGTAAAAGGCCTGGTAGCCGGCGGCCCGGCGCCGCAGAAAATCGTTCGGCGTGACGCCCGGCGTCTTGGACCAGACGCCGGAATAGTCGTCCTGAATCTCGTGGTCGTCCCACACCACCAGGCAGGGCGCAGCGGCGTGAAGGCGCTGCAGGTCGGCGTCGGTGCGGTGCAGGGCGTAGCGGTTGCGATAGCCCGCCAGCGTCGTCGCCTCTTCCAGACCATAGGGGCGGACGACATCCGCTGCACGATCGGGGCCGCGCGAATATTCGTAGATGTAGTCGCCGAGGAACAAGGTCAGGTCCGGCGTCTCGTCCGCCATGTGGCCATAGGCGCTGAAATAGCCCGACTCCCAGTTCGAGCAGGAGGCGACGGTGATGCGTAGGGCGTCGACGGTGGCGTCCGGCGCCGGCGTGGTGCGGGCGTGACCGATGGGGCTTTGCTGTCCCATAGCGCTGAAGCGATACCAGTAGGGGCGGCCTGGGATCAGGCCCTCGACTTCGACATGGATACTGTGGGCGGAGGCGGGCTCCGCCGCGACCCGACCTGAGGCGACGATGTTGCGGAAGCCCTCATCGGCGGCGATATCCCACTGCACCGGGACCGCGCCGCCCATGCCGCCCAGGCCGTCAGGCGCGACCGGATCGACGGCCAGGCGCGTCCAGATGACGAAGCCGTCGGGGGCCGGATCGCCGCTGGCCACGCCCAGAGGAAAGACATAGGCGCCGCCTGCATTGGCGCGGCCGAACTGCAGCACGGCAGGGGCCGCGACCAGCCCGCCCAGCAGGGCGCGACGGTGCAGGCGGGGAACGGTGAGGATCATCGAGCGCGCTCTGGAAACGGGGAGGGAAGGGGGCCGACCGTGGCCGGCCCCCGAAGATGCTGATCGTGGCCGGACCTAGAAGTCCATCGTCAGGCGCACGCCGACCGTGCGACCCTGGTTGGGGGAACTGGTCGGGCGAGCGCCGCCGTTGAAGTTGTTGCGCGTCTCTTCATACTCGGTGTTGAAGAGGTTCTGCGCGTACAGGCTGGCGCGCCAGTTCGCGTCGGACGGACCCATGCTGAAGTTGGCGTTCCACAGCCAGTAGCCCGGCAGGACCGAGGCCGAAGCGGCGTTATAGATGCCGTCACGCTGGTTGTAGTTGGTCTCGGCGCGCCAGTCGAAGCCCAGCATCGACCAGTCATAGGCGACCGAACCGCCGTAGTTGAACTTCGGGAACTGCAGCGGCTCGCCCGAACGGTCGTTCGAGATGATGATGTCCCAAGGACCGTTGACCGGGTTGGCGGCGTTGGTCGCAGCGGCGTCGATGGCGAAATATTCGCTGTATTCGCCTTCCTTGTAACCGAAGTTCTGGCTGATCGTCAGGCCGGCCAGGGGGGTCCAGGTCAGTTCGATTTCACCGCCGTAGATCTCGGACTTCGGCACATTGGTGATCTTGCCCAACTGGCCGGTTTCTCGGCTGTATTCTGTGCCCTGGATCTGCTGGTTTTCGTAGTCGTAGAAGAAGACGGCGCCGTTGACGCGCAGGGTGTTGTCGAACAGGTCCGACTTGATGCCGGTCTCATAGGCGATGACGACTTCGGGTTTGAAGGGCGTCTGCGACTGGCCGTTGTAGGTGGTGAAGCCGCCGGATTTCACGCCGCGCGCCACGCTGGCGTAGAGCAGGGCGTTGTCAGCCAGATCGTATTCCAGACCAAAGCGGCCAGTCCATTCCGAAAGCGAGGTTTCGTAGGTCGTCTCTGGTCCGACCGGCAGGTTCAGGCGGCGCGTGCCGGTGGTGGTCAGGCTGCGATCCTCGTTTTCGTAACGAAGGCCAGCGATCAGGCTGAGGCGATCCGTCAGTGCGAAGCTGTTGTGGGTGAAGACGCCCACCGCCTGAACCGACTGGTCATAGGGCGTGTTGATCAGGTTGCGGTTGGCGCCGCGGAACTCGGTGTAGAAGCCGCCGTCGACGCTTTCGTCGGCATAGTGGGCGCCGACCATCCAGTTCAGGCGACCCATTTCATTCGACAGTCGGGCCTCCTGCGAGAAGGCCTTGATGTCGTTATAGAAATAGACGTCGGATTCAGCCGCCGGCGTGCCGTCCCAGTCGTTGTATTCCGAACGGCTGAAGGTCTGATAGGCGGTGATGGTGTTCAGGGTGGCCCATCCCAGGTCGGCGCGAACGCGGGCGCTGAGATCGAGGCCGTCGTTGTCGCGACCCGGCTTGGCGTCCAGGCTGCGACCGGACACGGCCGCCAGAGCCGGCGAGATCTGCCAGCCCGTGATGCGGCGGGCGGTATCGGCTGGATAGGTGACACTGCCGTCGAAGACGGGATAGGGCGCACGCAGGCGGAAGCCGAGGCCGTCCGACTTGTCGATCGAATAGGTGGCGGACAGATCGACCGTGACGTCCTGCGAGGCGTCCCAGGTCAGGCGGCCGCGCACAGCGGTCTTGTCGCGATCACCTAGCTTTTCGCCGGTCGTGCGGTGGTACTGCCAGGCGCCGCCCTGTTCGGTGACGGCGGCCAGGCGGCCCAGAAGGCCGGGCGCGATCTGGCCCGAGACATAACCTTCAACCTTGTAGCGGTCGTAGGAGCCGTATTCGGCGGTGAAGCCTGCGCGGGTGTCTGCGGTCGGGGCGTTGGTAATGATATTGACGGCGCCGCCGGTCGTGTTGCGTCCGTACAGGGTGCCCTGCGGTCCGCGCAGTACTTCGAGTCGCGAGATGTCGAACATCGCGCCCTGGGTGGTGATCGTATAGGGGTGGGCGACCTCGTCGACGTAGACGCCGACGGTGGAGGCGTTGTTCGAGGAGTATTCGCGGGTGCCGATGCCGCGGATGCGGAATGCGGGCTGGCCGCTGCCGAACTGGCTGTCGACCTCCATGTTCGGGACGACGTTTTCGATGTCGTTGATGACGCTGACGCCTTTTTCGTCGAGGTCCTGGCCGCCGATCACGCTGAGCGCGATGCCGACGTCCTGGCTGGACTGTTCACGACGCTGGGCGGTGACGACGATGTCCTGCACCGCCGTGGCCTGGGTCTCGTTTGTAGTCTGGGCGACTGACGGCAGGGCCGCCGCCAGGGCCAGGACGGCGCTCGAGGCGCCGAGAAGAAGACGATTCATGTGTCGATCCATCGGGCGACGCGCGGGATACCCCCTCCCACAGCCGTCGAAGTGTTTCTGGACGTTGTCAAACAGCGGTTTTATCCGGCCGTTAGTCGAGGCGTCTCGCGCAGTGGGGAGGAAGAGCAAGGCGGCCTTCGTCGCGCCAGAAAAACAACTGTTCGACAACGTCTCGGCAATAAATCGCGCCGGCTATGTTTTTGTGACGCTTGTCTGAAGTGTTTCTGTCAGTTCCTTCGGGCGTGCATAATTATGAAAATAACGCACGTTCTGTCAGGCGCGACGCGCAACCAGTTGAAGCGCGGCCGTCTTCAGATCGGCCGATGAGAGCGCGATTCCGGTGGCGCAAGCCATCAGGGCGGCGGCCTTGATCCATAGAGCGAACCGGGTCGCCGCCAGTCGATTGAGATCGAAGTCGGCGGGCCAGACGCCGGCGCTGTTGTAATAGGTGCCGCCGCCCTCGGGGCCGCGCAGCAGCATGGCCAGGTCTTTTAGCGACGGGTCGCGCCGCGCCTCCATGCAGATGCTGGCGATAAGCCGAGCATATTTGACGTAGAAGCCTTCGGCGTCCGGCTGGATTGAAACGGTCGGCGTCATGATCAGCGCCCAACTGTCCAGATCAGCAGCGGCGGGATCGCCCTCAGGCTGTTGCCCGGCCAGATAGCGGGGCATGTCGCGGAATACGCTATGCCATACCGCGTCCAGCACGAAGCGCCGCATGTCCGGCCAGTGATAGGCGATGGTCGACGTCGAGGTCCCCGCTACGACGCTGACTGAGCGGTTGGTCAAGGCGGTAACCCCGCGCGCCAGGATTTGGTCGGCGGCGATGTCCAGCAGCTTGAGGCGCATCGAGTCCGGTTCAAGCCCGGCGCCAGGTGCCTGGGGCAAGACCAGGTTCTCGCGATACCAGAAGGTCGCCGTCGCCGGTCTGTCTGACTGGCCGAAGGCGCGGTCGATCAGCCCAGCCAAACCCTCGGTCGCTATAACCTCATAGTCGAGCCGCCCCTGAAGCGCGCCAGCGTAGAATTGTTCGATCGTCGTCCAGTCGACCAGAAGTTCGGCAAAATCCGCCAGTTGAAGATCGGCGAACATGTGATCGCGCCAAGCGGCTTTTCGCATGGCGTCCCATCGCCGGATCAGGTCTTGCCCTTCCGTCGTGACCTCGCTGTCGATCAGCAAGGCTTCCCAGATCCGCGCGAATCCGGCGTTCTCCGAGGCGCGAAGCCGCAGATAGTGCCGCACCAGCGTCAGAAGGCTGTCACGGCTCAAAGCGAGGCCGGCGACCGACTGAAAAAAGCGCGCGTGGAAGTCGGCATCCCTCCGCAGCGCCTCCTCGCCCATAGACTTGATAAGACCAGACTTGGCGCCGAACAAATTGACGATGACCGTCGTGCTCTTGCCGACTGACTGGGCGAGTTCGCGCATCCTCAGGCTATGCAGCCCATGCGCCGAGGCGTGATTGATGGCCGCGTCGATGATCTGTTGAGCGTCGGCGGCGCGGCTGGTCGCTTGGACTTGAGGCATGGTCCTCAATGTGGCCTCAGGGAAAAACTGTCGAGTGCTCGAATACAGCCTTTGCACGGGCGCAGGCGATTTCCTCAGTCGTTTGAAGTCACATTTACGGCGGGCCGCAATGTCCGAACATGGCAGC
>CAYWDO010000072.1:0-11511 GCA_964456995.1 uncultured Brevundimonas sp. | reverse complement strand
TCAAGTCAACCAACCATCTGAACTTTCCGCAAACCCGAAAACCGAAGCTTTCAAAGCCGCAGAAAACCAGCAGGAAAGCGAAGAAGCGTCCCGCACCGGCAAATCAGCGATTCGATCGAAGCGCGGAAACTAGCCGAACCAACCAGCAAAAGCAAGAAGTTTTTCAACCCCCGCCCCGCCAAAACCCCGAAAACAAAGTCTCCGAAACCCCGTGGCCCAGCCCGTCTCCGAGCGAGCGGCGGATATACGGACCACTCCCCAAATCCACAACCCTCAAATGACAGAATGACAAACTATCTCAACGAACCCGGATTCTCAGGCGCATATGCTGCACGCCTATCCCGCGGCTATATAGGTACGCAGGCTTTCGGCTTCCTGGGTGGCTTCGGCGATCTGCGATTTGACGACGTCGCCGATCGAGACAACCCCGGCGAGCTGGCCGCCACGCAACACCGGAAGATGACGCACACGACGATCGCTCATTCTTCCCATCAGGACCGCGACCGTTTCCGTCGGTTCGGCAAAGATCACTTCCGTTGTCATATAATGGGAAGCCGGGCGCGACAGAGCTTCCACGCCATCGCTTGCGATGGCCCGCACAATGTCCCGCTCCGAGAGCACGCCGGCGACATCCTCTCCCTGGCAGACAATCAAGGCGCCAACCCGCTTGCGGTCCAGTTCGGCACAGGCCTCGATCAGCGGCGCTTCGGGCGACAGGGTAAAGACAGCCTGTCCCTTACCTTTCAGAATCTCGGCGACCAGCATGGCGGCTCCTTCTCGTCTACATCACAGAGAGGCGACCGCGGACCGGCCGCTACATCGGCAGGATCGCTCAGACGCGGGCAGGACGCAAATCCGATCGCGGACCAAACAGATGCCCGAGCGGGCCAATCGCCAGGATGCCGAACAGGAAGCCGAAGGCGTGCGCCTCCCAGGCGATGCTGGCGCCGCCCGCGCCGGGAGCCATGCCGATCAGGCCAACCACCAGATTGACCAGCATCCAGACTGACGACTGCTTCAAAACCCCTGGATGGAACAAGGGCAGCACGCGCCCATGTCCCCCCATGAGACGGGTCGCCGCCCCGATCAGGCCGAATACCGCCCCAGACGCGCCGACCAGGTAGCTTTCGCTCCCCGGATGGCACAGCCCATAGCCAAACGCGGCGACGACGCCGCTCACTAGATAGAGCGCGATGAAGGCCAGCGGGCCAAGCCCTCTGGACAACAGCCGCGCCACGGGGGCGCCAAACGCCAGCGCGCCCACGGCGTTCATGGCCACGTGCGCCCAGCCGCCGTGCAGCAACATGGAGGTAAACAGACCCGTCCAGCGCCCCTGCCACAGATCGGCGGCCCGGAAGGCCATCGACATGCCCTGGTCAGGCAGTCGCCCTTGGAACCAGAAGAGCACGGGCATGGAGGCCGCGATCAGCACCGGCAAGAAGGGCGCGTTGAAGACCCTTTCGCGATGGGGACCGGCCGGATCGTCGGGTGAACTCTGCATAAGCCCTTGATGGGCAAAGATCGTCGCAATCTCAAGCCGATCTTAAGACCCGCGTTCCAGACTGGCACGCGGGTTGCTTGGCGACCCGCATCGACCTGCGGAGCGCTTCATGCCCTTTCAAAAACTGATCCTGACCGTCGCCGCCCTGGCCCTGCCCGTCGTGGCGGCTGGCGCAGCATCCGCGCAGTCGAGCGGATCGGCCGGCGCCGCCCAGTTCCAGGCTGGCTACGGCGCCTCGCGCTACACGACAGCGCAGGCCTCCAGCGGCTCTACCCGAGACGCCAACGGTAATCGTTTGATCGTCGACGGCATCATCCAGGCTGGCGCCAGCAGCTACTCCAGCTCCAGCGCCGGAGTCTCCAGCGGTTACGCAGGCGCCGGTTCGTCCAAAGGCGGGACAGCCATCGGCGGCGCAACCGCCATCGGCAACAGTCTCAACGTCGTGGTCCAGGGCAATCGGAACACGGTGATCGTCAACTCCACCCAGACCAACACCGGCAATATCACCGCCGGGACCGCTCTGAACGGGACCTTGAACTTCTAATGACCCCCAATCGCTTCTCTCGTCCGCTGCGGATCGCCGCTGTCGCGACCGCTGCCGCCAGCGTCCTGGCCGGATGCGCCACCAGCGCGGGTCCTTCGGGGAACTATGCGACGCCTATAGGCAATGCGCCGGTGACGTCCAACCCCACGCCCTATTCCACCGCCCTCTACTGCCTGGCCGACTATGCGCGCCGCTATAACCTGCCGTCGCCGCGCATGGCCGTGGGCCGGATCAGCGACTACACGGGCTCGGTCTCGGCCGACGGCGGTCGCCAGATCACCCAGGGCGCTTCGCTGATGACCAACACAGCCTTGGCCAAGGCCGGTGCGCGGATCGTCGAACGCTATGACACCTCGGTATCCGAACTGGAGCTGCGCTACGCCAACAACAAGCTGATCAGCGACGACCAGCCGAACGGCGGGCCGCAGGACGCAGCCTATCGCCGCATCCTGGCGGGCCAGGTCCCGGGCTCGGACTTCTACGTTGTCGGCGGCATCACCGAGGTCAACTACAACATCCGCTCGGGCGGCTTCGACATCGCCGGCGGCGAAGTGGAGCGTAATGGCGGTTCAGGCCTGCTGACCGGCAAAGTCTTCGTGATGAACATCGCCCTCGACCTGCGGCTGGTTCAGACCACGACGCTCGAAGTCGTCGATGTCGTCTCCTATCAGAAGCAGATCGTCGGCCGCGAAATCTCGGCCGGCGTGTTCGACTTCCTCAATGGCAACGTCTTCGACATCTCCGCCGGAACCAGCGGCATGGAGCCGGTGCAACTGGCGGTCCGCGCCCTGGTAGAGCGCGCCACGGTCGAGTTCATGGCCAATCTTTACGGTGCGCCGGGTCCCGAGGTCTGCCTCAACCCTGCCAACGATCCTCTGGGCGACTCTCCTGTCGGCCCGACCGGCGGCTACTATCCCGCCTATGCAAACACGGACACGAACAATGGTCAGACTCGCGCGGATCCGTCTCGCTGGCACGATCGCCGCGACGGCGATGTGCGCCGCGGCCGCTACTGAGGTCGCAGCCCAGGACCGCGGTCTGGTCCTGAACGAACAGATCCAGCTCGGCGACGTCATCGCCGGGCAGACGCTGAACGTCGTCGACGTCAGCGACCAGGTGACTGTGTCCACGGCCACCCAGGGCAATAGCTTGATCGGCGGCGCGGACGGGGAAGCCCTTGACGTCCGCTCGTCACAAGACATGCGCGGCGACGCATCGGCTTCGACCACTATGACCCTGGGCGGCGCCACCAATGGACTTGTGACCAGCGCTACCCAGGCACGGGGCAACTATCTGGCCGGCACGGCGACAAATGCCCAGATGGCGATCGAAGCCACTCAAACGGTCAGCGGCGATGTCACGGCGTCCACCGTCATCACGGGAACCGACGCCCAGCTTGTCGGCGGCGGACAGATCGCCGCCGCCGCTTTCGGCAATAATGTGGCCTTGGCAGGCAACGGCTCGGGCAGTAACCGCGCCTCCTTGGCCGGTACCATTGACCAGACTGCTACGGGCGACGTCCGCGCGACCAACACGGCTTCGCCCCGCTTCGTGCGGGAACCAGCCGAATTCTCCAGCCAAGCTCTCGCCAATACGGTTCAGGCCACCACGGGCCCTTCCGCAAATCAGGAACTGGCAGTGCGTCAGCGCTCTTCCGGGGCTCTGGTCGAAGCCGACACCGGGATCTACGCCGGCAACGGCTGGAACTTGGCGGCGCGCGCCCATGCGGGCGGCAACCAGGCCGCCTTCTATAACCAGGGCGGATCACTGGTCCCGACCACGGATCAGGCCAACAGCGCCTTCATTCGCAGCGAGGCGGAACTCAGTTCATATGATTTCGGCAAGGCCACAGCTGCGGCCAGCGCCGTCGCCAACGAGGTCACAGTCGGCAACAACGACATCTATGTCGATATCGACAATACCCAAGTCAACTCGGGTGGCGTCGAGGCGACCGCCTCCTTCGTCGGGCAGACGGGGTACGACGCCTATGTCGGCGCCAATGCTGCCGGCAACTCGGTCACGGGTTATGCCTGCGCCGAATGTGGCGGCGACCTCACCGCCCGCAACGTTCAGTCCAACAGCGGCAATGTCAGCGCCGTCGCCAACACGACAATCAACGGCTCGGGTCGCAATGTGATCGCCGGAGCCAACGCCGTCGGCAATGCTGCGACATTTTATACCACGAGAACCGGCGGACATTAACTTTCGGTAACTTGAGATAGTCAAGCACGTTTGTCACTCTGGCGCTGTGCAGGGCCGCAGTCAGTTTGGGGGGCAGCCTGATCGCACGATCCGGAGTCTGACTGATGCGATCACCTCGCCACCTTCTGCTGCTTGCCGCCTCCAGCCTCGCCCTCCTGGGCGGCGCTGCCCTGCCCGCCGTCGCGCTGACCGCGCCGGCCGCCGTCGCCGCTCAGGACGCCACGCCGTCCCAGCCCTGGGCGCAGACCGCCAGCGACATTCCTGCCGACTCGAACGTCCGTTTTGGCACGCTGTCGAACGGGATGCGCTACGCCATCCTGAAGAACGCCACGCCTCCGGGTCAGGCCTCGCTGCGCCTGCGCATCGCCGCCGGCTCGCTGATGGAGAACGAGGACCAGCTGGGTCTGGCTCACTTCATGGAGCACATGGCCTTCAACGGCACGACCAACGTGCCCGAAAATGAACTGCTGCGTATTCTGGAACGTCTGGGCCTGGCCTTCGGCGCCGACACCAACGCCTTCACCAGCTTCGACCAGACCGCCTATACGCTGGAGCTGCCGCGCACCAACGACGAGACGGTCGACACCTCGCTGCGCATCATGCGCGAACAGGTCTCCGAGGCCCTGATGAAGGCCGAAGACATCGACGCCGAGCGCGGCGTCATCGAGGGCGAGGAGCGCCTGCGCAACACCCCCGGCCTGCGCTCGCTGAAGGCTCAGATCGCGCTGCTGGCCCCCGGCCAGCGCCTGTCGAACCGTCTGCCGATCGGCGATCTCAGCATCATTCGCTCGGCCCCGCGCGAACGCTTCGTCGAGTTCTACGAGGCCTACTATCGTCCCGAACGCGCCACGATGATCGCTGTCGGCGATTTCGACGTCGATCAGATGGAAGCCAAGATCCGCGCCACCTTCTCGGACTGGAAGCCCAAGGCCGCAGATGGCCCGAATCCTGATCTGGGAACCGTCGCCCCCCGCGCGCCTGAAACCCGCATCCTGGTCGAGCCCGGCGTCCAGTCCTCGATCCAGCTGAACTGGGTCCGCAACCCCGACCTCGATCCCGACACGGTCGCCGAACGTCGCGACAGCCTGCTGCAGAACCTGGGCCTGGCCGTGCTGAACCGCCGGCTGGGCGAGATCGCCCGCGCCGACAACCCGCCCTTCATCCAGGCCAGCGCCGGCAGCGGCAGCCTGTTCAAGAGCGTCGACATCGGCTCGATCTCGGCCGCCTTCAACCCCGGCGGCCTGACGCGCGCCTTGGAAACCATCGATCAGGAGCAGCGCCGCCTGGTTCAGTTCGGCGTCACCCAGGTCGAACTGGACCGCGAGATCGCCAACAACCGCACGGCGCTCGAAAACGCCGTCCAGGCGGCCGCGACCCGCAGCACGCCAGGCCTGGCCAACGGCATCCTGGGCGCCGCCAACGACGATCTGGTCTTCTCTGCGCCCGCCACCAACCTGGCCCTGTTCGAAGCCGCCGTTAAGGATCTGAAGGCGGCTCAGGTCGATGCAGCCGTCAAGACGGTGTTCGAGGGTCAGGGTCCCCTGGCTCTGGTGGTCACCCCGGAAGCCATCGAAGGTGGTGAGGCTGGCGTGACCGCCGCCCTGCAAACCAGCCGCGCTGTTCCCGTTACAGCCCGCGCTGTCCAGGCCGAGCTTGAATGGCCCTATGCCGACTTCGGCGCAGCCGCGACGCCCGCCAGCCAAACCGAAATCGCCGCCGTCGGCGCCACAGTCGTCACCTTCCCTAACGGCGTGCGCCTGACCGTCAAACCCACGGCCTTCAAGGACGAACAGATCCTGGTCTCGGTCCGCACCGGCATCGGCGAGAAGGCCCTGCCGACCGACCGCTTCACCTCGCAGATGCTGGCTCCGATGGTCTTCACCCAAGGCGGTCTGGGCAAGCTGACCGCCGACGAGCTAAGCCGAGTGCTGACCGGCAAGATCTACAGCACCGGCTTCGCCATCGACGGCGACGCCTATCAGCTGTCGGGCGCGACCCGCCCCGCCGATCTTCAGCTGCAGATGCAGGTTCTGGCCGCCTACCTGACCGATCCGGGCCTGCGCCCCGCGCCGTTCGAACAGATCAAGACCTTCTTCCCGCAGATCCTGGCGCAGCAACTCGCCACGCCGGGCGGCGCCTTCGGCATTCAGGCCGCCGGTCTGCTGGCCAGCGGCGACAAGCGCGAAACCGTGCCGGCCGCCTCGGACATCGCGGCCTTCACGCTGGACGAACTCAAGCAGGGCGTGACCCAGGGCATGGCGTCCGGCCCCATCGACATCGTCATGGTCGGCGACGTGAAGCTGGAGGATGCGGTCGCGGCCGTCGCCTCGACCTTCGCCGCCTTGCCGACCCGCGCGCCAGCGGCTCAGCCCCTGCCGGGTTCGGACCAGCGCCGCTTCCCGGCGCCGACTGCACAGCCCGTGCGCCTGACGCACACCGGCCCCGCCGAACAGGCTCTGGGCTATATCGCCTGGCCCACGACGGACGCCGTCGATGACCGCACGGAAGCGCGCAAGGTCAGCATCCTGTCCGAGGTGTTCAAGCTGCGCGTTCTGGACGAAATCCGCGAGAAGCAGGCCCTGGCCTATTCCCCGCGCGTCGGGTCGTCGGCTTCTGACGTGTACAAGGGCTACGGCTCCATCTTCGTGATGGCCGAAACCGCTGCGGACAAAATTCCGGCCTTCTACGCCGCCGTGGACGCCATCACCGCCTCGCTGCGCGACACGCCGATCACGGAGGATGAGCTGAACCGCGCTCGCCTGCCCACGATCGAGTCCCTGCGCCGTAGCCAGGCGGGCAACGAGTACTGGCTGGGCCAACTGGACGACCTCGCCGCCAAGCCGGAGAGCGTCGAACAGATCCAGAGCCATATCAGCGATCTGGAATCCTTCACCGTCGCGGACATTCAGGCCGCAGCTCGACAGTATCTAAAGGCGGACACGGCGTGGAAGGCCGAGGTCGTCTCGGACAAGGCTCCGGCCCAGTAAGAGCTTCGACTCCGACGAAAAAGGGGCCCCGATCCAGCGGATCGGGGCCCCAAGTCTTTTGGTCTATCGACGGAGAGCCGATGGCTGAAATCTAGACCAGCCCGGATGACGCCAGGCTGAACGGCCTATTCAGAAGACCCGGCCGCCGACGCCGCCGTCCAGCATGATCACCGCGCCCGAAGCCACGGCCCCGGCGCTCTCGACCATTTCCTCGCGATACTCGGTGTAGGATTCCTCGCGGATCAGGGTCAGCACCTTCACGCCCGCGCCATAGCGGCGCAGCAGCGAACGCTCATTGCAGTCGCGCTCCTGCTTCTCAGGCCGGCATTCCAGCATTCCACCGCGGCCGTACCACAGGGCTTCGCGCTTGTTGCAGTTGATCGTTTCGCCCGGACCGCCCATTTCGTCGCCGATGGTCCACTGCAGCTTGGTGCCGGCGATGCAGCGATACAGCTCGCCTTCGTAGTCCATGCCGACATCCTTGCCCGGACGGACCTGCGACGCCGGATGCGGAACCGCACGGTCGTCGATGCAGTAGGCCTGGATGACCACCCGCTTCTCCATACGGCGCGAGGCGGTGTAGGGCACCCGGATCATTTCCATGGTCTTGCCCTCGACCGTCAGGCCCTGGATCGTCGTGGGATAGGGCTGATCGACGTTGAAATAGGCGCCGCCGCCCCCGCCGACGATCACCGTCGCGCCGCTACGCGAACCGCCATAGGCGCGGGCGCTGGCCGAAGCGTTCGCATTGGCGTTCACGTTGACGTTCACGTTCACGTTGCCGCCCGAGCCGCAGCAGGGGGGCGCGACCGGCGGATGGCAGCCGCCTCCGCCACAAGGGCCACCGGGAATGGGCGGCGGCGGCGGAGGGGGCGGCGGTTGGCACGTGCCCCCGCACTGAGCCGCGGCCGTGTCAGCCACCGCCATCAGACCGATGAAAGCCCCGGCCGCGGCCAGCAAAGTCTTTATCCGCACCCGCATGGGCTGGACTCCTGCGTTGTTCGTCGCGCCGTCCCATGCAAGTCGCGGGCCGGTCCAGTGACCCATCAAACAGCAAAAGCCTTGCGTTTCTGTTGCTCTCGCAGCGAAAGGCGGGCCACAGGCTGTGCCATCCTGATGCGCCTCGGACCTTCACAGCTGCGGAGACAGGTCCCGCCGATACCTTTGCCAGTTCTGGACATAGTGCTGGGCCGATATGCGCAGGGCCTCGATCTGCCCCTCGTCCAGTTCCCGCACCACCTTGCCCGGCTGGCCCATGACCAGGGAGTTGTCGGGAATGACCTTGCCC
Organism: uncultured Brevundimonas sp.; assembly: GCA_964456995.1. Classification (GTDB taxonomy): domain Bacteria; phylum Pseudomonadota; class Alphaproteobacteria; order Caulobacterales; family Caulobacteraceae; genus Brevundimonas. The sequence goes on along the minus strand of CAYWDO010000072.1, from coordinate 2,989 downwards.
TCTGTGATCAGGGCGTTGGCGGCGATCAGGCAGTTCTTTCCGATGCGCGCCCCGTTCAGGATCACCGCCCCAATGCCCACCAGGCTGTTGTCGCCAATGGTGCAGCCGTGCAGCATGGCCTTGTGCCCCACCGTCACCCCGGTCCCGATGGTCAGAGGCGAGCCGACATCCGTATGCAGGATGCTGCCGTCCTGAATATTGCTGTCGCGCCCGATGACGATGGGATCATTGTCCCCTCGCAAAACCGTGTTGAACCAGATGCTGGCGCCGGGATGCAGAATCACGTTCCCTAGAACCGTTGCATTCGGTGCGATCCAGTATTCGCCCTCTGGCGGAAGCTGCGGCTTGCTGTCGCCAAGACTGTAAACACTCATCCGAACACCGCCTATGTTTCAGAAAATGATGGCTTTAAGCCTTCATAAACTACGTTAGCATCATTCTGTTGATGCGATTCGAGGTCGCCATTTCGGCCCCGGATCCGAAGCCGGATCAAGCCCGGTCCGGTCAGACACTGGAGAATGCGCGTGGCGTGCTCGCGACCAGTCCCGGGAAGGCGTCGCCTCTGCTGCGGCGATGATCCCGCGACCGATCACGACGGCCGCCGCACGATTCCGGCCCCTTCCTCCCCCACCGTCGTTCAAGGCGAGACCCTGCCGGGCTCGCCTTTTTTCATGCCCTGGAGGCGTTCATGACCAAGCGTTCGGCCATCAAGCATCAAGTCCGCGAAGGCGTTCTGGACTCGCGGGAGTTCCTGCAGGACGCCAAGGTCCGGCGACTGCCGCCCCGCAACGGATGGTCGCCCCTCCCCTCCAACGACGACCGTGACCAGGCCTACCTCAAGACGCTGAAGCCCAAGTCGGAGGGACAGGCCGCGCTGATGGAGGCCGTCGACGCCCACAATCTGGTCCTGGCCCTGGGGCCGGCAGGCACCGGCAAGACCTATCTGGCGGTGGCCAAGGCGGTCGAGGCGCTGGAGGCCGGCAAGATCGGTCGCATCGTCCTGAGTCGCCCCGCCGTCGAGGCCGGCGAGTCCATCGGCTTCCTGCCCGGCGACATGGAAGACAAGCTGGCCCCCTATCTGCGTCCCCTCTACGACGCCCTGTCGGACCGTCTCAGCATGAAACGGGTCAAGGCCCTGATGGCAGAAGGGCTGATCGAGATCGCGCCCATCGGCTATATGCGCGGCCGCACGCTGAACAACGCCTTCATCGTCGTGGACGAGGCCCAGAACTGCACCTACGTCCAACTCAAGATGCTGCTGACCCGGCTGGGCTGGCACTCGACCATGGTGGTGACGGGCGATCCGCAGCAGTCGGACCTGCTGCCCGGCATCTCGGGCCTGTCGGACATCGCCGAACGACTGGAGCCGGTTCCGGGCATTTCCGTGGTCCGGCTGGCCGAGCAAGACATCGTGCGTCATCCCCTGGTCGCGAGCATGATCGGCGTCCTGTAAGCCCCCCTTGCAGAACGCGGATGCGGAAGAGGCCCGGTGAGCGATCATCGGGCCTCTTTTCATTACATGACGTCGGCCAGCGCCGCCTTGGGCTCCGGCTCCGACTTCTGGACCGGGGGGACGCGCCCGCCCATCCGGTCGATCAGGGCGAAGACGAAGGGGTTGAGCGAGATCGACAGCAGGGCCGCCGCCAGGATCAGGTCGTGGGTCTCGCGGCTCATGGCGCCGAGCGCGACCGAGGTGGCGGCCAGAATGAAGGAGAACTCGCCGATCTGAGCCAGGCTGGCGGCGACCGTCAGGCTGGTCGCGCGGTCGAGCTTGAAGGCCGTAGTGATGGCCAGGGCGGCCAGCGACTTGCCGATGATGACGATGGCCAGAACGCCCAGAACCGCCAGGGGCTCGCGCACCAGAATGGTCGGATCGAACAGCATCCCGACCGAGACGAAGAACAGGACCGCAAAGGCGTCACGCAAGGGCAGCGACCGCTCGGCGGCGTTATGGCCAAGGGGCGAGCTGTTCAGGACCAGACCGGCCAGGAAGGCGCCGAGGGCGAAGGAGTGGAACAGATAATAGGCCACCCAGGCGATGCCCAGGGCGATGGCGAGCACGCCGAGCGTGAACAGCTCGCGCGACTTGGTGTGGGCGATCCGCACCAGCAGCCAGGGCAGGACCTTGGCGCCGACGACCAGCATGACGCTGACGAAACCGGCTACCTTGATCAGGGTCCAGCCGATGGACTTGGCCAGCTCGGCGCCGCTCAGCGTCTCGCCCGGCGCAATGATCAGCAGCGGCAGAAGGACCAGGGCGATAACGATGACCAGGTCCTCGACGATCAGCCATCCCATGCCGATCCGGCCGGCGTCGCTCTTGAGCTGCTTGCGCTCCTCCAGCGCCCGCAGCAGGACCACGGTCGAGGCGACGGACAGCGAGAAGCCGAGCAACAGGGCCTCGATATCGCCCAGACCGAGCAGAAGACGACCCAGGCCCCAGCCCAGAATGGTGGCGGCGGCGATCTGCACCAGGGCGCCCGGTATGGCGACCTTGCGGACCTTCATCAGATCAGCCAGCGAGAAATGCAGCCCGACCCCGAACATCAGCAGGATGACGCCGATCTCGGCCAGTTGCGGAGCAAGCTCCGTATCCGCGACGAAGCCGCCGGTGTAGGGGCCGACCACGACGCCGGCGACCAGATAGCCGACCAGAGGCGACAGCTTCAGCCGATTGGCCAACATGCCGAACACGAAGGCGAGGACGAAGCCCCCGACCAGGGTGATAATCAGGCTGTCGGCATGCGGCATCGGCGCTCCTGCGTCGGTGAAGGTTCTTCTTGGGACTGGAAGCCATAAGCTGGGAGCACAGGGCCGCCACGGCAAGGCTTACCCCTTGATTTTGCCGGTAGAGCGTCGATTCGGCCAAATCAAACCTGCGTGCGCGACGACGAGTCGCGCCGCCTCGCGTGAACGCGGGCGGTGGGAGGGCTGGGCGGGGCGCCGGGACTTCGCCCGGAGTGGATTTGGTTTTACCGTTTCGACGAAG
>CAYWDO010000071.1:6071-11737 GCA_964456995.1 uncultured Brevundimonas sp. | reverse complement strand
GCGTCCTGCCGAGGCAGACGCGCAGATGGCTGGCCATTCCCGTGCCTTCTGACGCTCTGGGCGCCGACGAGCTGATTGTCGGACTGAAGGGTGATCAATTCGATGACTTTGCCGACCATACGAACGGCATAGACTCCCGAAAGGCCAGCCTCGGCGTGGTGGGCTTCATGATCTGCAGAAGCAGCGATCTCCAGTCGCGCGCGGATTTCATGGAAGCGCTGGCGCTGGGCAGCTTAACCTAATCGTTCAATGCACGGACCGGCACAGGCCGACAAGTCTGACACACCTACCCGCAACGGAATGCATATGACCCAAGAGACAACCATAAGCCTTACCGACCTCGCGAACGTGGCAGGCTCCGATAAGGGAACGACCCATCCCTACCCTCATCACTACACGCGAATTTATGACATGTTGCTTCAGCCGCACCGTCATAGCTTGAAGCGAATGATGGAAATCGGCCTGATGGCTGGCGGCCCGGAAGTCGGGGGTGACGCAGACCGCGTCGTACGCACAGCGCCATCTGTCGATATGTGGCTAAAATTCTTCCCGAACGCTGAAGTCACCGGCTTCGATATCAGCGATTTTTCGTGGATGGATCACCCTCGCTTTACCTTTGTACGTGGCGATAGCGGCATTGAGGCCGATCTGGAGCGAGCGGCGGCTCAAGGCCCGTTCGATCTGATCATCGACGATGGATCTCACGCCTCGTTCCATCAGCAACTGGCGTTCAAGGTTCTCTTCCCCAAGCTTCGCCCAGGCGGCCTCTATATCATAGAGGACCTTCAGTGGCAGTCGCCCTTCTACGAGGACGACCTGCCGGCGACGCACAAGACGAGCGATGTCATCGACAACTGGTTCAAGACAGGCGCCTTCCCCGAATTTACGCCGCCCGAACTAGAAGGACTGCAATCACTGGGCCAAGACATCGCCTTCGCGACGGTCTTCAATCAACCCTTCTCAGAGGGGACGGTCATTCCCAAAATGGCCGTCATACATAAGCATCTCGCCCCCTCGACCTAATCTCCAGACGATTAGTCTCGATATCGAGATCGGAACTCGTCGCTATTGATCATGAAGTCCGCGACCGCTGAAATGCCGTCGCGGATTCCCCGTCTTGCGACCGTGGCGACGTAAGGATTTTGCGTGCCTCCGTCGGCCGGACGACCGAGAATGCCCTCATAGAGACCGGACACGACCTCAAGCGCGCTCGCTTCGACAGGCTCCGAGACCACTATCTGCCCACCCGATAGAACCCGCGATACCTCATCCTTGATGTGGGATACCCGTGAACGCATGTCTCGTGAGTTTGAGCGCAGGTGCTGGCGAATGAACTGCGCCCAAGCAGAATTGACCAAGTCTGGAGACTCCACGCGCATCGCACCTTCGTATTCGGTCGATGCCCCAAGAATTTCGTGAAGGATTGACTGATCGTCGGGCCCGCCAACAGGGAAATTAGTGACGTCAGCAATACGCGGCCAAGCCTCAAGACAGCGATCATGCCATTCCCGAGCGAACCGACGCGCCGTCTCGTTTGACAGATTCAAAAAGAAGACGCCCGCGTTCACATCCCACCAGTTATCGGAGGCCAGTGCGGTCGTGAAAATTGCAGCTCGGTCCTCGTACTGCTCAAGATAGGCCGAGACATCGAAATCTTGGTCCTCGATCCAAGCATCCGCATCCAAGTAGCATACCCAGCCCGTCACACCCCGGCGCAGCATTTCATCCAGGATGAACACACGATTGAATGTCGCGTGCCAAGGATGTTTACCCTTCTTCAGGCCCAGGAATAGTTCGAACGCGTGGCCATGGCGCTCAGCGTAGGCGCGAACCGACTTTGAGGTCACCTCCACCATCTCGGCGTAGTGGAAAGAGTCAGCGGTTTGGACAAATGTAATAGACAACGGAAACCTCGATCAAACCGCTTACGCAGCGTCAACACGCTCAAATGAGTAAATCGTGCAGTAATGATACCCATCTAAGGGGTATTTTTGGAACTTGAAGCCTTCACTCTCGAATACCGAAACGAGGAAGTCCTCGCGAAAACCTAACTCCATCCAACCGCGCTGTCGCATGATGGAGACGTTTTCGCCGTCAAGCCTTACCCCCCAAGGATAAGGTAGCCAAGGTACGGCCGAATTGGAAATAGGCTCACCAGCCATCATGATTTTTCCACCCGGCTTCAGCATCTTATGAAGCTTTGGAATCACTTCTAAAAAATTGAAGCAATGGTGAAAGCTCTCATAGAAATAGATAAGGTCGTAGACGCCGTCCTCGTTAGCGGGGTTGAAGCCGAACTCTCCTACATGAGCTGACAGCGGCGCGCCATAATGCTCCCCGAGTCTATTAACTGCAGCGCTAAATGCTGGATTGATATCCACCGTATCAACGCGCACGCCGGTACGCGCAAAGGCTAGGGCAATCTGCCCAAAGCCTGCGCCATATTCTAGAGCCCGACCTCCAGCCTTCAGGGCGCTTTGCCTCAGCAAGTGGCCGAGCGCCATCAAGTGATCGCCTGCTACAAAAGTACTTCCGGTTGAATAAAATGCCGGCCTGTAAAGAGCATCTGCTTCAGCAATCTCGGGCGTGTCCTCGTCTACTGACGGATCATAATTTGAACGCCCCGTGATTCCAGACCACAAACTCAGCTGCTGATCTCTGTAGTCACCGCTTCGCGGGTCCAACCAAAGGTCGAATTCTCTCGGGATCTCAAATGCCCCAACCTGCACTGAACCCCTGAATGGTTCGACGTTCAACGCGGCGGTTACCGTATCAATTTGATCGAACGAGAACTTTCGAGGTGAGCCTTTCCCGATCACCGCCAGCGCGTTCAGTTTGTCCTCATCCGCGCGGCTATGGAATTCTTGGCTAGCAATTATATGGCCGGTGAGCACATCCACAGACATGCCGCCCTCAACTTGTCGAACCCAATCGGCGAATCCAGCCTCATCAGGCTCTCGCCCTAGAAACTGGCGATAGGCGTAAACGACATCATCTGATGTACTCGGGCGAGGCTCAAAGGCGGCGCTCAAGTTTGTTTTACTCTTTGTCATTAAAAACATACTCCTCCGGCAGGCACGTCTAGTGACCCTTGCGGCCAAACATGATCACGCCGTGGCATCCGCCGTGGTTCGTGTGCTGGACGATGAGATTGTGGAATCCGTGACGTGACGTCATCTCGATGATGCGGGACATGTCGTAGTCATACATTTCCATGCCGCCGGCGTCGCCCACCACATGGTCCATCGACGTGAAGCGTTCACCATCCCACTGGCCGCGACGGAGGGCCGGCCACATGTGCGTCAGGAAGCTTTCATCCTTGAAAAGGGTAATGTGCAGGCTGAGCGCCCCGCCCGGATTAACGCGCGCCAGCAGGTCGTCCAGCAAACGATAGCCCCGCTTGGGCGGAATGTGCTGGAAGACAATGATCGAATTGAGCCAGTCGAACGTCTCGTCGCCCAGCTCCGAGACGTAGCTGACGTTGGACGGCGCATGCCGCCGCGCCTCGGCCAGCATGCCAGGAGAGATGTCGAGACCCGTCGCCTTTTGGCACATCTCGCCCATAGCCCGCGTCAGGCGCCCGACGCCGCAGCCGAAATCGAGGGCGGAGGCGTCCGGGAAGGCCCCGAAATGCGTCTGGATCAACTGGCGATAGCCATTCATCTCGTTGCGGCCGGTCGCCCAGAAATCTTCCAGCGCTTCGGGCGTGATATTGGCCCGCAGGAAGCGCGGCTCGCTCAGCACACCGAAGAAGGGCTCGCCCTCGCCGAGCATGGCCCAGTCCGTGTCCGTGTCTTTCATGTCCGCTCCCCTGTCCGCCCGACGATCACGCCGGGTCGAGGCGACCATGCCAGCCCCAGGCGTCGCGCGCCATGTCGGTGATGTTGCGTTTCGGGTTCCAGCCGAGCGTCTCGCGCGCGGCGCGATTGTCGGCGACCAGCCGCGGCGGGTCGCCCGCGCGCCTCGGCCGGGAAACGGATGGCAAGGGCTGATGGCTGACCCGCCCCACCTCATCCAGAAGTTCGCGCACGGTCACGCCGCCGCCCGTGCCCAGATTGAAGGCCTCGCTTCCCGCCCCGCCCGCGAGCAGGCGCTGCAAGGCCAGCACATGGGCGTCGGCCAGGTCCAGAACATGGACATAGTCCCGCTCAGCCGTTCCGTCGCGGGTCTCATAGTCCTCGCCAAAGACGGAAAAGGCGTCGCGTCGTCCCATCGCGACTTCGATAGCGATCGGCAGGGCATGGGTTTCCGGGTCGTGACGCTCTCCGATGCGCCCCTCGGGATCGGCGCCCGCGGCGTTGAAGTAGCGCAAGATGATGGGCCGGATGCCCCCATGGGCCGCCAGATCCTGCAAGGCCTGCTCGACCATCAGCTTGGTGCGGCCATAAGGGCTGATCGGCGCCTGAGGATGAGCCTCGTCCAGCGGCAGATAATGCGGCTCGCCGTAGGTGGCGCAGGTCGAAGAGAAGACAAAGGGCTGGATGTTTTGCGCCTGCATGGCGCGCAACACAGTCAGCGCGCCGCCGACGTTGGTTTCGTAGAAGTCGCCCACTTGGCCGAACGACAAGCCGACTTCGATCAGAGCGGCGAAATGGATGACCCCAACCGGGTTCCATCTGTCCAGCGCCCTTTCGACATCTTCGCGGCGGCGGACGTCGCCCCGCTCCAGCGGTCCCCATTGAACGAAGGCTTCATGCCCGTTCGACAGGTTATCGAAGGCGACCGGCGTAAACCCGGCCTCCGCCAGGCGCAGGCAGGTGTGACTGCCGATATAGCCGGCGCCGCCCGTCACCAGTACATTTTCAGACACCAGGAGCATCCGAAGAAGGATCGACGCGGGTCGAAGTGGGCTCGGACCCGACAGGTGCTACGCCAGGATCGTCCTGAACCACCTTCGTCTCCACGCGCGCTTTTTCCAGCCCAGTCCTCACGTGCAAAGCGACAAGGTCGGGAAGCCCTCTGACCCATTTGAGAGCATTAGCGTTCTGCTCTTCCTCGGCAAGGCGTGTCATCTCATCCGTCACCTGAGCTGATTTTTCGCGCAGAAAGGAATCCATACGGTCTGCAAGTGAATCCGCTTCAAGTCGATACGGAGCAACGATCGCGTCGAAATCAGACTGCAGATCGGCATCGATCAGCTCCTTTTGCATCCGCTGCATGCTTTCATTGAAAGCTAGTGCCTGTGACTCAATAGCTTTTTCTTCCTCTGACTTCAGGGCCGCAGGCGTCGCAATGTCGGCTCCACCACTCACGCTGCTTGCGCTCGAACCAAGAGACGAAGATGTGGCTTCCTGACCAGATGCGCCGCCTGCAATTAGAACCAGGACCAAGGCCGAAAAGGTTAGCAATTTCATTCACAAGCTCCATAATTAATGTGCAGACCAGCGTCCAATGACGCACCTCGTCATGACATCCCGAGCGAAACAAGTATGGCCGCCGCTCCAGATCCAAAACACGTCTCGGGGGCTTGGAATACGATCAGCATCACTATCGCAGCGATAACTGATGCATGCCGGTCAGCTCCTCGCGGCGCCCGGTGGCCTCCATCTGCGCAAAAGCCGACATTATATGATAGAACGAACTGGCAGGCGCTGCTTCATTGATGAAGCCCCCCTTGGCGAGCCGCTTGTCGCGCCAGGCCCCCTCCGGCGTGAGATAGGTCCATA
>CAYWDO010000071.1:0-5971 GCA_964456995.1 uncultured Brevundimonas sp. | reverse complement strand
CCCTTGGCGAGCCGCTTGTCGCGCCAGGCCCCCTCCGGCGTGAGATAGGTCCATAGGGCGCGCATGGCGTCTGCGGCGTTCGCCAGCAACCGACGGCGCTCGCCGTCCTGCGCCTCTTCGGCGAGCAGCAGCGAGGCTTTCAGCCATTCGGTCTGAGGCCAGAGCCGCGCTCGCCCGCCCAGAGGCCGGCCCTGATCATCGATGGCGTCAAGCGCCACCGGCGCCCGACCGACGACGCCCCGCGTCCCCCAGTCATAAAGCTTGAAAGCCAGAGCGCGGCTGCCTGCATCCGCGCGCAGCCGGGCATGACGAGCCAGGAGCCAGGCCCATTCGAACTGATGCCCCGGCTCTACCAGCCGCCCACGTTCGCCCGCCGCCGGCCTCCAATCCTCGGTAAAGAACTCACGGAGGAAGCCCCCTTCCCGGTCTATGAAGACCTGGCGAGCCAACTCGACCAGTTCGTCAGCCAGGACCGCCCATCCCGCGTCTCCGCCGCCCTCCTCCCAAGCAAGGCAAGCCTCGAGCAGGTGCATGTGCGCATTGGCCTGGAAGGGGGCCTCGCCTTCCTCGACAAAGGCGCCATTGGCCATGCGACAAGCCATCAGGCCTTCCCGAACACCGACCGCCAAGGCCTCCAGGTCGCCAGGACTCCTTTCAACACTCCGCGCGGCTTCAAGCCCAAACATGATGAAGGCCTGATCATAGACGCGCGCAGCCTCGTCCAGCGGCGCGCCATCAGATGACAGCAGGGTCCGGTAGAGACCGTCAGGCCGGCGATAGGAGGCCTGCAAAACGTCGATGCCTGACGAGACCGCGCGGCTCCATCCGCCGTTCCAACCCAGCCGCCCGGCTTCTGCAAAGGTCCATATCTGGCGCGCCTGCACACGCGTGCGACGATTGGCCGCCAAGGGACGACCTTCCAGTGTCAGAGCCTCGGCAAAACTGCCGTCAGACTGCTGCCCGATGGCGCTCCACAGCGGAAGCGCCCGAAGCCGCAGCCACTCTGAAAAGCGGGTGGCTCCTTCACCCAGCGTCTCTGGCGCCGGACGGTGAAAATCAAGATGCTGCGGAAAGGCCGCCCCGACACGGCCCACGACGCGCTTGACGTCCTGCGCGCGCGACAGATCGCAGACCAGAACAGCGTCAGCCTCCACCACGATCGCCACGTTTCTCACACCCAGGGCGGCGACGATGGTTCCTTCAGGGGCCCGTATCAGACACCCTTCGGAATCTTCCAGTATGTGCTGGCCGAAATCGCCTTCGCCGGTGGCGGCGATTGAATCCCAGGCGCCCAGGTCAGACCAGGCGAAGTCGACCTCTAGAACGGAGGCGAGTTCGGTTCGCTCCATCACCGCATAGTCGATCGAGATCTTGGGCGATCGGCAGAAGGCATCGCCGAGCACCAGCACTGGCTCTGGCGAGGCGAGGCTGAGCGCTTGACGAGCGGCCACTTCGACATCCGGGGCGTGCTGCTGCAGTTCACGTACGAGGGCGTCGGCGCGAACAATGAAATTGCCGCTGTTCCACAGATAACCCGCCCGAATATATCCTGCGGCGATTTCACCATCGGGCTTTTCACGGAAGGCCTCGACGTCGCTCAGGCCGCGCCCCATGGGCTTGATATAGCCATATGCGGAAGACGGGGCGGTCGGCTTGACGCCAAGGGTGACAATGCGGCCTCCATCCACCCCGCTCGCCGCCTCGCGCACAGCGCGCCGGAAGGCGACATTGTCTGGAACGTGATGATCGGAAGCCAGGAAGACATTGACGCCGTCTGCATCGTGGTCGCAGGTCCAGATGGCGGCAGCCGCCATGGCCGCCGCCGAATCCCGGGCCTGAGGCTCCAGCAGCACCTGGGCGTCGATCCCGACCTCTTCCAATTGGTCGAGAATCCAGTCGCGGTGGCCGACGCCCCCGACAACGATCAATCGGCCGCCCTCGGCAGCCAGCGGCGCAACCCGCAGAACCGTCTCCTGGAAAAGCGAGCGATTGCCCGCCAGGGGAATGAACTGCTTGGGCCGCGAAGGTCTTGACGCAGGCCAGAGACGAGTGCCGGCGCCGCCGCACATGATCACAGGATAGAGAACCATTCCTTCTCCTAGACCGGACCGATGCGGATGCGAAGAGCGAGAAGAAGACCGGCGCGATTTGAGACATGCCCGCGCATGCTCCGGTAATCGCCGTGGTCGAGCTTGCCTGTACCGGCCCACCGGCTAGTGTGAGGAACCTCAGTTTTTCAGCAGGCGCAAATGTCCCCGCTCCACACCGATCCGGCCCGCGCACCGAACCCTTTCGCCGGAAACGTGGCTGATCCTTTGTATTTCCTGAATGCAGACGGCCGCGGCGTTACGAGCGGACCAAACGGCAAGCCCTCGCTCACAACTAGCGAGGCGGCGGTGCAGTTGACCCGGACCGGCGCCTCCTGGCTGGGCGGACAGCCGCTCGGATCTGGAGTGACCGTCAGCTTCGCCTTTCGTAGCAATGCGCCGAACACATTGCCGACGGATACAACCGGCTTCAGTCAGTTTTCTGCAGCCCAGATCGCCGCCACCCTTCTGGCGCTTCAGTCCTGGTCAGATGTGGCCAACATTCGATTTACGCGCGTGGACGACGGCGCGGGCTATTCGAACAATGCGACTATTTTGTTCAGCAACTACTCAAGCGGCCAGGACGCTGCGGCTGCTTTCGCCTACATGCCCGGGGCCAGCGCTTTCGGCTCGGCGTCGGGGGACGTCTGGATCAACAGCAGCCTGAGCTACAATGCCTCGCCATCCCCGCTGGGTTATGGACCCCACGTGCTGGTGCACGAAATCGGCCACGCGATAGGCCTCAGTCACCCTGCCGCGTACAACGCTACGGCTGACGAGACGATCACCTATAGCCAGCACGCGACGTATTACGAAGATACCCGCCAGTACTCGGTGATGAGTTACTTCAGCGAGAGCAACACCGGCGCCTTTTTCCGCGGATATTCTGCAGCGCCTCTGATGGACGACATCGCGGCGATCCAGCGCCTGTATGGCGCCAACATGACGACCCGCACCGGCGACACCGTCTATGGCTTCAACTCCAACGCGGGTCAGCCCTGGTTCATCGCCAATAGCGCCAGCAGCGGCGTCATCTTCAGCGTCTGGGACGCCGGCGGCGTCGATACGCTGGACTTTTCGCAGTACACCCAGAGCCAGGTCATTGACCTGCGTCAGGGCCACTTCTCGAACGTGGGCGGCCTGGTCGGCAATGTCTCGATCGCCATGGGCGCGGTGATCGAGAACGCGATCGGCGGCATGGGGTCGGACGTCATCATCGGCAACGCGGCCGACAATCGACTGACTGGGGGCGGCGGAAGCGATCAACTAGACGGCGGCGACGGGATCGATACCGCTGTGTTCAGCGGCTCCCGATCCTCATACGCCATCAATGTGACGCTCAACGGCATCTACATCAACGGCCCGAATGGGACCACGCTCATCAAGAACGTGGAATTCCTGGAATTTGCTGATCAGACCGTCGAGCTGTCGGCCGTCGCCGGGTCGTCGCTCAAAGGCGGTGACGGCGATGATGTTCTGACCGGAACGCAGTTCGCTGATACGATCGAAGGCGGGGGCGGCAACGATATACTTCGAGGTCTTGGTGGAAACGACTACCTGGATGGCGGCGCCGGAGACGACATTCTCATAGGCGGAGCAGGCAATAACCAACTCATCGGCAGAGACGGCATCGACACCGCCGTCTTCAGTGGACTGTACCGGGGATATGAATACGTCACGCGGAGCACCGCCGGCGGTGGCCGTGACGGCGGCCTCAACGTATTCGATGTGGAACGCGTACAGTTTCTTGATGGTGTGAGGTCCTATGTCGCCACAGATCTCCACGCTGTGGTCTATCGTCTCTATGACGCCGCCTTTGACCGCGAGCCGGATGCCGCCGGTTTGGCCACATATGCTCAAATGCTGGCGGGGGGCGGGACGGTCTCAGACATTCTCAGAATCTTCTCAGGCTCTGCAGAGTTCCAGAATCGATACGGCGGTACGGACAACGAGACCTACGTTCGCCTCATGTATCGCTATTCGCTCGACCGGGAACCAGACGCAGGAGGTCTGGCGCAGCACGTTACCGCTTTGAACAACGGCCTGTCCCGCGCCGATCTTCTGGTCACCTTCAGCGAGTCCGCAGAGCACAAGCAACTGATGACGGACCGGATCGAAACGCGCGGCATCTGGATTCAGGACGAAGCAACTCTGGCTGTGGCCAGGCTTTACGACAGCATCCTCGACCGCCTGCCTGACATCGGCGGATTGGAGCATTATCGAAGCGCAGTGGACCAGGGCGTGGGCTTGCAGCAATTCGCCGACGCCATGGTCCAGTCACCCGAGTTTCGGGGTCGTTACGGCGAGTTGTCGAACACGGATTTCGTCAAGCAGATCTACCGATTTGTGCTGGATCGTGAAGCGGACGCCAATGGTCTGGGCGAATACGTCGCCGCCCTGGATCGCGGCATGACGCGCGCCGAACTGGTGATCATCTTCTCGGAATCGCCCGAACACCGCGCCTCGTACCAATCGACATGGGAGAACCAGGTCCGCAACCTCGAAACCGGTCTATATGGTGCGCCAGAAGCTGCTGACAGCGTCGTGAGCGACAGCAGCGCGCAGGCGCAGCATCATGCCCAGGCGAACTTCGGCGACCTGGCCGACGGCTGGGCGCACCCCGACGCCTTTGTCCTTCCGGTCGCGCTCGATGGGCTTTTGCCGCCATCGTCGCTCTCGGACGACTGGTCGGACGACGTTTCCCAAAGCCTGGCCGCGACGGAGCCGGTCGGGATAAACCTGTCGCTGGACGGGCTGCTTCCGCATGATGAACAAATCCATCTGCACAATCATGACGACTGGTTCCTTGCCGCCTGACGCCGACAGCGACTAACAGGCGCGTGGCCGGCCGCGTCGCCGGGCGCAGACAGGGACATTGGGATGAGCGGCAAGACAGCCTTGGTGGTCCTGGGGATGCATCGCAGCGGCACCTCTTCGGTGGCGGGCGCCCTGGCTCTGCTGGGCGCCCGTGCGCCGCAGACCTTGATGCGGCCCGCTGACGATAACCCGAAGGGCTTCTGGGAAAGCGAGGTCCTGGCGGCCCTTAATGACCGTCTTTTGCAGGCGGGTGGCTCCACCTGGCACGACTGGCGGCGCTTTGATCCCTCGAAGGTGGCCGACGCCCTGCCCGCCTTCCGCACCGAGGCGGCGGACAAGCTGACGTCAGAGTTCGGCGAGGCTGCCTTGATCGTGCTCAAGGACCCCAGAATCTGCCGTTTGTTCGGTTTTTGGCGCAGCGTCCTGGAGGACTGCGGATACGGGGTGGCCGTGGTCAGCCCGGTAAGATCGCCGGCGGAGGTGGCGGCGTCCCTGATGGTGCGAAACGACATGTCGCGTAGCCACGCCCTAAGGCTATGGCTTCGCCATGTACTGGAGGCCGAGCGCGCCAGTCGTCTTCAGCCCCGACGTTTTCTGACCTGGCCGGACTTCATCGCGGACTGGCGCAAGGCGGTTGATCAAACAGCTCAGGATCTGGGAGTCGATCTCGACCGCAGCCCTGAGGCCGAGGCGCGTGTTGACGCGTTTTTGTCCGCTGAGCTGAAACATCAGCATGCGAACGAGAACGTCCCTGACCAGATCCGCCACACGCATCAAATACTGCGGGCGATAGCCCGCGACGGCGAGCACCCCGACCTTCAGCGCGCCCTCGACAACGCCCGCCAAGCGTTCGACCAAGCCTGCGATCTATTCGCTGATGCGCCGTCCTGAACACCCAGAACTTCAGTCTTCGCCCTTCACTGAGGTTCACGAAGGGTCATGAACGCCAGACCCAGCCTCTACGTCCCGGTTTCGTCGTGACTTGCGCGTCCTTCGCCGCTATCGAGCGGCCATCATGAAAGAGACCGAACGGCAATCCGAGGAACGCAGCTGGGAGACGGCGAAGA
>CAYWDO010000070.1:0-11909 GCA_964456995.1 uncultured Brevundimonas sp. | reverse complement strand
TGCGGCAGGCGCCGCATGACTTCGGCGTAGTCGATCTTGTTGTCGTCGCTCATGATTCTTTCGCGCCCTTTTTCTGGGACGCCTGTTTGGCCAGCCAGATGGCTTCGCGCAAGGATTGGCGCAGGGGTTTGGCGGGATAGCCGGACCAGGTCTCGCCCGGCGGAATGTCGGCCAGAACGCCGCCGCCGGCCGCGACGCGCGCGCCCTCGCCGATGGTGATGTGGTCACCGACGCCCGCGCGACCGCCAAAGATGCAGTTGTCGCCCGTCGTGACCGAGCCCGATATGCCGGTATGCGCCGCCATCAGATTGTTGCGGCCGATGACGCAGTTGTGGCCGATCATGACCAGATTATCGATCTTGGTGTTTTCGCCGATGATGGTGTCGTCATAGGCGCCGCGGTCGATGCAGGAATTGGCCCCGACGGTGACACCGTCTTGCAGGACAACGCGGCCCAGCTGGGGAATATCCACCGGCCCAGCCTTTGACCCGGCGGCGCCAAAGCCCGCCTCGCCGATCCGTGCGCCGGACAACAGCTTCACCCGGTCGCCGAGCAGGGCGAAACCGACGGTGACGTTCGCGCCGATCAGGCAGTCGCGACCGATCTGAACGCCGGGGCCTATGACAGTGTTGGCGCCGATGCGCGTGCCACGGCCGATGCGGACCCCCTCACCCAGCACCACGCCGGGCTCGATGACCACGCTATCGTCCTCCGCCGCCTCGGCGACGCTCGTCGCGCGATCAAGCCGGACGGGTCTGTGCAGCCGGGCCGAAGCCTTCGCCCAGGCGGCTTGCGCCTCGCCTGAAACGATCACCGCCGCGCCCTCGGGCGCCGCCTCGACCGCCGAAGCCGGCAAAATGACGCAACCAGCCTGGGTTTTCGCCAGGGCCGTCGCGAACTTGCGGTCGCCCAGAAACGCAATCGCGCCCCGGTCCGCAGTGGACAGGGGCGCAACGGCCGAGATGACGACTTCGCCGCCCCGGACCACCTCCCCGCCGATTTTCTCGGCGAGGGCGGCGACCGTCAGGGGCGACAGGGTCTCAAAGAACCTCGGATCGGGCATCGGCCCGTCTTACGACTGCGGCTGAGCCGGAACCGGCATACGGTTGAAGCTGAGGGTCGGCAGAGCCGTGTTCAGGCGCTGGATCACCAGCGGCGTCACGTCCATGGCCGGGTTCATGATGAAGACGCTCTCACGATCAACCAGAATGCCGCAGCCCTTTTCCTGATAGACGGCCACCAGGATCGGCTCGATAGCTTCCGAAATCTTCTTGCGCTGCTCACCCAGGGTGTAGCGCAGTTCGCCGTCGCGGGTCTGTTCCAGCTGTTGGGCTTCCTGAGCACGCTGTTGCAGCGCCTGGCGACGTTGGGCCAGCTGGTCAGCGGGGATGGTCGTGGCGCCTTGTTGCAAGGCTGCATACTCGGTTTGCAGTTGCTGGGCGTAGGGGGCGATCTCGCCCTGAACTTCCTGGGCCAGTTGCTCCATGCGCGTCTGCACGGCTTGACCGACCGTCGATTGGGCCAGCGCCTGCTGGTTGAAATAGACGCAGACTCCCGGGATCACCGGGCCAGGGTTGGCCGGGCCTTGCGACTGGGCCAGAGCCGAAGAAGCGGCGAGCGAAGCGATAGCGAAAGCGCTGATGGCGAACAGTTTCATCTTGAACCTTTGAGCAGTCTGGAAGGCTGCAGTTAGAACTGGGTCGAGGTGGAGAAGCGGAAGGTCTCGGTCTTGTCGTAGTCTTCCTGCGACAGAACCTTGGACAGATCGAAGCGGATCGGCCCCATTGGCGAACGCCAGTGAATGCTGACGCCGGCCGCGGCTCTCAGGGCGAGATTGTCCACGATGTTGGCGTTGGGCGCGCCGGTGACCGAGTCGATCTGGTAGCGGTCGTCCAACATGCCCAAGGTGCCGACATCGGCGAACAGCGAGGTCTTGATGCCATATTCGTCGGGGAGATAGTTCGGCACCGTCAGTTCAACTGTGCCAATGGCGTAGAAATTGCCGCCCAAGGCATCGGTCGTCGTCAGGTCGCGTGCTCCCATACCCGCTGTCTCGAAACCACGGAAGGTGTTGCCGCCCTTGAAGAAGCGGTCGTTGATCCGGATCGGATCGCCGTTCCAACCGCTGACGTAGCCGGTCGAGCCTTGCAGGCTAACCACCCAGTTCGGGCTGAACCCATAATACCAGGCGGCGTCCGCCTCGGTCTTCAGGTAGTTCACATCGCCGCCGATCCCGGCGAAGTCCTGACGCAGCGACGCAGACCAGCCACGCGTCGGCCGAACCGGATCGTTCGTCCGGTTGACCATCAGCGTATAGCCGGCCGACGAGTTCAGGAATGAACCCGCCTGATCACACAGCGCCGAAGACCCGGTGCCATTGCAGTAGCCCGACGGGATGATGACTTCGTCCGACTTCAGGAAGTAGCGCACGCTGAAGGAGGAATAACCGTTCAGCGGATAGCTCAGGCGCAAGCCGCCCCCCGTTGAACGATAGTCGTAGGAGGAATACTCGCTCAGGTCGTAGCGGGTGTGGAACAGGTCGAACCCGGCCCGCAGATCACGTCCCATGAATTTCGGCTCGGTAAAGCGGAAGTCGATCTGCTGACGTAGCGAGCCCCATTCCGCACGCGCCACCACGTTCTGTCCACGACCGCGGAAGTTGCGCTCGGTGATACCCAGGTTCAGCACGAAGGAGTCCACGGAGCTGAAGCCTGCGCCCACGGACAGTTCGCCCGTCGGCTGTTCCTCAACGGTGACGTTCACGATCGAACGGTCAGGCGCGCTGCCACGCGTCTCCTCGATCTTCACGTCCTTGAAGAAGCCCAGGGCGCGCAAGTTGTTACGCGAGCGCTCGACCAAGGACCGATTGAAGGCGTCGCCCTCGCCGACCATCAGTTCGCGACGAATGACCGAATCCAGAGTCCGCGTGTTCCCGACCACGTTGATCCGGTCGATATAGACGCGCTGCCCTTCCTTGATGTTGAAGGTGATGTCGACCTTGTCGGTCTCAGGGTTGGCGCGATAGCTCGGATTGATCTCGACGAAGGCGTAGCCCGCCGAGCCCGCCGCGAAGGTCAGGGTGTCGACCGCGCTCTCGATACGGTCGCTCTCGTACAGATCGCCCGACTGGATCGGCAACAGGCGCTGCAAGAAGTCGGCGTTCAGACGATCGTTCTCGGTGACGACCTTGACCTCGCCGAAGGTGTAACGGTCGCCCTCGTCCAGCGTCAGGGTCATGCCGAATGCGCTGTTGTCGGGTTTCAGCTCGGCCACCGACGACAGGATGCGGAAATCGTAATAGCCGCGGTTTGTATAAAACTTCCGCAGTTGCTCGCGGTCGTAATCGAGCCGGTTCGGATCGTAGTTGTCGTTTGAGCTGAACAGCCGCCACCAGCTGGACTGCTTGGTGACCATGACTTCGCGCAGATCGCTGTCCGAGAAAGCCGTGTTGCCCAGGAAGGTGATGGCGGCGACGCCGGTTTCCGGCCCCTCGTCGATCTCGAACACCACGTCGACGCGGTTCTGATCCAGTTGCACCAGCTTGGGCGTCACGGTGGCCGAGATGCGGCCGGACAAGCGATACAGCTCGACGATCTTGCCCACGTCTTCCTGGACGCGCGCACGGGTATAGATGCCGCGCGGCTTGATCGTAACCTCGTCCTGCAGCTTCTTCATCGTGAGAGCCTTGTTGCCCTCGAATGTCACCTGATTGATGATCGGGTTTTCAGCGATCTCGACGATCAGGTCGCCGTTCGGCTGCAGGCCCAGTTGAACATTGGCGAACAGACCGGTCCGCGACAAGGTGCGTACAGCGACGTCGATCACGGCGGCGTCAATGGTGTCGCCCGGCTGGATCGGCAGATAGGACAGGACCGTCGTCTGGTCGATCCGCTGATTGCCGCGCACCAGGATGCGGTTCACCACGGCGCGTTCCTCGGCCGGAGCGGTGACAACGACCTGCGGGTCCTGTTGAGCGGTCGGAGCGGCGGCAGGGGTCGCCTGCGCCAGTGCAGGCCCAGCCAGGCCGGCGGCGACGGCCAGCGCCAGAGCGCTTGGTCCAAGGATGCGGCCACGGGTTCGGATCATAAGGCGACTGTCGTTCTGAATCATTCGGGGAACCATCGGGGGCTGGCGTCGGCTCACGAGACGAGCCCGCCGAGGAATTTGAAGAGATTGAGTTTCTGCAGGTCGTTCCAAGTCGCGAACAACATTAAACTGGCCAGCAAAGCAAGACCAACCCTGTATCCGGCCTCCTGCACCTTGGCTGCAACGGGCCGACGCGTCACAGCTTCATAGGCGTAGAACACCAGATGCCCCCCATCCAAAACCGGAATAGGCATCAGATTCAGGAACCCGATGCCGACCGAAAGTATGGCGGCGAAGCTGGTCAGCGTCAGCAGGAGGTTTCCCGCCATGGCCAGCGGGTCTGGATTGGCGGCCACGGCGGCGTTGGTCAGGGCGCCGGAAGCCTTGGCGATGCCCAGAGGCCCGCTAAACTGGTCGCCGGATTCCCGCCCGGTGAAGATGCGGCCGATGTAGGTGAAGGTCGTGTTCAGGATGGCCCCGGTTTCCTTGAACCCCTGCCCCACGGCGGCGACCGGCCCGTAGCGGACGTGCCGCACCTCGTTGCGGCTGGAGCCAAGGCCCAGGCCAATGCGACCGATCGAAACCCGTCCGGCGATCGGATCGTTCTCGACCCGACGCTCCGGCGTTGCGGTCAGTTGAACGTCGGCGCCCGCGCGTTCGACCGTGAACTGCACAGGATCGCCGCTGCTGAGAGCCACGACACGCGTCACTTCTCCGCCGTCTGAAATCAGCTTGCCGTTGACCCGGGTGATCAGGTCGCCTGGCTGGAAGCCCGCAGCGGCCGCAGGAGATTCCGGCTGCACCTGAAGGACTCGGGCCGGACGAAGCTCGACCCCGACCAGGCTGAACAGCACCGTGAAAATCGTGATCGCCAGAACGAAGTTGGCGAACGGCCCCCCCGCCACGACCAGGGCGCGCTGCCACACGGGCTTGAAATACAAATAGTCCTTCTCTGCGCCAGGGCCGTGAGCGGCGACCAGCTCGCGCTTCAGAGCGTCCAGACCCGCCTTGTCCGGCACACCCGTCGCATCCAGGTCGCCGGCGAATTTGACGTAGCCGCCCAGCGGCAGCCAGCCGAGACGCCACTCGACGCCCTGCTTGTCCGTGCGCCGGAAAATGGCGCGGCCAAAGCCAATGGAGAACCGCTCCATCTTCACGTTGAATGCGCGGGCCGTGAGGTAGTGACCCAACTCATGAATGGTGACGACCAGGGTCAGCACCAGCAAGAATGGCACGACGTAGATCAGGGCCTGCCCAAGAACACCTAGCATGCCAGTCATGTCTCCCCTCGCCCTCAGGCCGCAATCGCGAGCGAGGCGATGATGTCGTTCGCAATCCGCCGGGCCATAGCGTCGACGGCCAAGGCCGCATCGCAAGCGTCCTCGGAACCGGAACTCACCCCCGCATTCGTCGCGCGATCCAAAGTGTCGGCGACGACTGCGGCAATATTGAGAAAGCCCAGCCGACGGTCAAGGAAGGCCAGGGCCGCGACCTCGTTGGCCGCGTTGAAGACGATGGGCGCCACGCCCCCCGCCGCCAGGGCTTCGCGCGCCAGTCTGAGCGCCGGGAAGCGGACCTCGTCGGGCGCCTCAAAGGTCAGACGGCCGAGCGCCGCGAGGTCCAGCTTGGGCGCGGGCCAGGCCAGCCGATGAGGCCAGGCCAGGGCGCAGGCGATCGGCGTCTTCATGTCCGGCGGCCCCATCTGGGCCAGGGTCGAACCATCCACATATTCCACAAGGCTGTGGATGATTGATTCGGGGTGGACGACGACGTCGATCCGGTCGCCCGTCATGGCGAACAGATAGGCCGCCTCGATCAGCTCCAGACCCTTGTTGGCCATGGTGGCGCTATCGACCGATATCTTGGCGCCCATGCTCCAGTTCGGATGGGCGACCGCCTGCTCCGGCGTGATTCGGCCCATGGCCTCGCGCGGCAAGGTGCGGAACGGCCCGCCGGATGCGGTCAGCACCAGCTTCGCCACCTGCTCGGGCGCCTCAGCCGGGAAGACCTGGAAGATGGCGGAATGTTCGGAGTCGACAGGGATCAGCTTTCCGCCGCTGCGCTTGACCCGTTCGATCAGCGCCGGGCCGCAACAGACCAGACTTTCCTTGTTGGCCAGGGCCAGGGTCGCGCCGGTGCCGGCCGCCGCCCAGGCGGAACGCAGCCCCGCCGCCCCCACGATAGAGGCCATGACCCAGTCTACGGGCCGGCTAGCCGCCTCAACGATAGCCTCGGGCCCCGCCGCAACCTCGACGTCCGTTCCGGCAAGGGCGTCTTGTAGTTCTGACAGACGCGCCGGATCGGCGGTCACGGCCAGTTTGGGGCGCCAGCGCCGCGCCTGTTCGGCCAGACAGGCGATATTGTTTCCGCCCGTCAGGACCTCGACCTGAAATGCGCCCGACCCTGCCTTTTCCGCCTGATCCATCAGGTCAAGCGTGGACGTGCCCACCGACCCGGTCGAGCCCAGGACGCTGACCCTGCGGACGATCATGCGCCGTGTTCCAGCATCAGCACGATCACGCGCCCCGCCGCCACGACCACGACCGCGAACATCAGGCCGTCGACCCGGTCCAGCAAGCCGCCATGGCCGGGAATGATATTGCCCGCGTCCTTGACCCCGAAGCGGCGCTTCAGAGCCGACTCCCACAGATCGCCGCCCATGGTCGCCAAAGCCGCCGCCAGGCCCAGGACGCCGCCCCAGAAGATATTCAGCCGACCCATTTCCAGCCAGCCCGCCATGGCGGCGCCGGCTATCATCCCGGCGATCAGCCCGCCAATGAACCCGGACCATGTCTTGTTGGGCGAAAAGCGCGGCCACAGCTTGGGCCCGCCCACGGCGCTGCCGACCAGATAGGCCAGAATGTCAGCAGCCCAGGCGACGGCGAAGACCAGAACAGTCCAATAGAGACCCTGAGCCGCGTTCAGATCGCGCAGCCAGATCAGAAGGACGCAGGGCCAGCCAATGTAAAGGACCCCATAGGCCGCATCCAGGGCTTCGCCGCCACGCGACCGCGCGAACAGCCCGGCCGCCAGCGCGCCGAACACCAGCAGGATCAAGGCCAGAGACATCTGGCCCACATGGGCGGCGATCACCGCTGTGATCAGCGCCAGAGCCACAGCGGCGCCGACCGAGCGCCAGAAGCGCGGCGCGCTCATCCGCGCCCATTCAAAGGCCAGCAGACCGCAGGCCGCCACGACCAGGGCGCAGAACCAGGCGCCGCCTGCCCATGTCGCCAATACAGCGGCTGGGGCCAGCACCACGGCCGAGGCCGCTCTCAGGCCAATGTCGCCGATCTTCAAAGCCATCAGTTCGCCGCCGCCTTCGCTGCGGTCGCATCCGACAGCGCATCGCGGCCGCCGTAGCGCCGCTCGCGATTACAATAGAGTTCCACCGCCTCGCCCAGCGCCTCGGCGCTATAGTCGGGCCAGAGGATGTCCTGAAACACCAGTTCGGCGTAGGCGGCTTCCCACAGCAGGAAGTTGGACAGCCGCTGCTCGCCCGACGTCCGCACAATCAGGTCCACGGGCGGCGCCCCGGCCGTCGAGAGCCCCGCCCCGAGGTCATCCTCGGTCACGTCGCCGTCGAACTGTCCCGCGCGCGCCTGAGCGACCAGCCTCTGCGCCGCATCCACCAGATCGGCGCGACCGCCATAATTGAAGGCCACCTGCAACAGGAAGCGGTCGTTGTGCGCCGTCTGCGCCTCGGCGCGGTCAACAATGGCGGCGATGTCGCTCGGCAGGCCATGGCGACGACCCAGGATGCGAATCCGCACGCCCGCCGCCTCCAGCCGCTTCAGGTCGCTGCCGACAAACGAACGGACCAAGCCCATCAGGTCCGATACTTCGTCCGCCGGGCGGCTCCAATTCTCGGTCGAGAAACCGAACACCGTCAGGCAGCGAATGCCGAAGTCCGGAGCCGCCTTGATCGTGCGCCGCAGCGCCTGAACCCCCTCACGGTGGCCCATGACGCGCGGCAGACCGCGACGCTCGGCCCAGCGACCGTTGCCGTCCATGATCAGGGCGACGTGACGAGGCCCCTTCTCAGGCGCCGTGGCGACGATCTCGGCCGACATTGCTTCTAGATCCCTCCCGACGCGATCAGCGTCAGACCTGCATGATCTCGACTTCCTTGACCTTCAAGGCCTCGTCGATCTTCTTGATGGCGGCGTCCGTGTCCTTCTGGACCTCGGTTTCCATCTTCTTCTGTTCGTCCTGGCTGATCTCGGTCGCTTTTTCAGCCTTTTTCAGGTCGTCGTTAGCGTCGCGGCGCACGTTGCGCACAGCGATCTTCTGCTGTTCAGCATACTTGCCTGCCAACTTGACCAGATCCTTGCGGCGCTCCTCAGTCAGCGGCGGGACGGGAATACGCAGGGTCTGACCATCGACGATCGGATTCAGACCCAGGCCGGCGGCGCGAATGGCCTTCTCAACCGGACCGACCATACCCTTGTCCCAGACACTGACGGAGATCATGCGGGGCTCGGGCACGCTGATCGCGGCGACGGCGTTCAGAGGCGAGGTAGAACCATAGGCTTCGACCTGAACCGGGTCCAACAAGCCCGAGTTGGCGCGACCGGTGCGCAGACCTGCGAAGTCTTCCTTTAGCGACGCCACGGCCTTTTCCATGCGGTCGCGGTAGGTCTTGAGGTCGGGCTTGGCCATGGTGATTTTCCTTGGTCTGTCGTTCGGGTCGAGAGCCGCTTACGCGGCCTTATTGGTGATGACGGTGAAGGTGCCTTCGCCGCGCAGGGTCTTGCGTAGCGAGTCTTCCTCGCGGATCGAGAAGACCACGATCGGGATATCGCTGTCGCGCATCAGGGCGATGGCCGAGGCGTCCATGACGCGCAGGTCCTTGGCCAGGACCTCCTGATAGGTCAGTGTCTCGTAGCGGGTCGCGGTCGCGTCCTTCTTGGGGTCGGCGGTATAGACGCCGTCCACGCTGGTGCCCTTCAGCAAGGCGTCGCAACCCATTTCGGCCGCGCGCAGGGCGGCGCCTGAGTCGGTCGTAAAGAAGGGGGCGCCCACGCCGGCGGCGAAGATCACCACCCGTCCCTTTTCCAGATGCCGCATGGCGCGGCGGCGGATGTAGGGTTCTGCGATGGCGGCCATAGGAATGGCGCTCTGGACCCGCGTATCGACGCCGATCTTCTCCAGCGCGCCCTGCATGGCCAGTGCGTTCATAATGGTCGCCAGCATGCCCATGTAGTCGGCGTTGGCGCGATCCATGCCCTCGGCGGCCTTGGACAGGCCACGGAAGATGTTGCCGCCGCCAATGACCAGGCAGATTTCGACGCCTTCGCGCGCCACCTGGGCCACAGCCGCCGCCACCACATCGACCGTCTTCATGTCGATGCCATAGGACTGATCGCCCATCAGGACCTCGCCCGAGACCTTCAGCAGGACGCGCTTGTAACGAAACTCGGAGGGGGCGTCGGGCATGGGTCTGGGTCCGTGGATACTGGGTTTACGCATCCGCGCGGGTGAATCGCGGGATCATCATAGACGAAGGGCGCGTCAGGCTTCAAAGCCGAACGCGCCCAAGGCCGTATTTCTTCCTCCCCAGGACCGGGGAGGAGAAGATTAGTTAGTTGCCGCCGGTCATCGAGGCGACTTCAGCCGCGAAGTCCATGGCCTCGACCTTCTCGACGCCTTCACCCAAGGCCAGGCGAACAAATCCGGCCAGTTTCAGGTTCGAAGAGCCCAGTTCCTTGGCGGAGTTAGCAACCAGTTGTTCGATGGTCACGTCGGGGTCCATGACGAACGGCTGCTTGGACAGCACCACGTCCTTCTGGAACTTGTTGATCTGACCTTCCACGATCTTGGCGATCATGTTTTCCGGACGGCCTTCTTCCTTGGCCTTTTCGGTCAGAACAGTGCGTTCCTTCTCGATGGCGGCCGGGTCCAGATCGTCGGTGTTCAGCGACAGCGGAGCGGTCGCAGCCACGTGCATGGCGATCTTGCGGCCCAGTTCGCGAAGAGCGGTCTTGTCGCCCTCGCCTTCCAGAGCGACCAGCACGCCAATGCGGCCGACGCCGGGCGACACCGAGTTGTGAACATAGGTCGAAACGACGCCTTCAGACACCGACAGGCGGGCGGCGCGACGCAGTTGCATGTTCTCGCCGATGGTGGCGATCATGTTCGTCACTTCATCCTGGACCGTCTTGCCTGCTTCCAGTTCAGCGCCATGCAGGGCTTCGACCGAGTGGTGGTCCAGGCCGAGTTGGGCAAACGCCTTGGCGGCGTTCTGGAACAGGTCGTTGCGGGCGACGAAGTCGGTTTCCGCGTTGAATTCGATGGCGGCGGCGACTTCGCCCTTGCCGTCTTCCTTCGACGCGACGGCGACCAGGCCTTCAGCGGCGACGCGGTCGGCCTTCTTGGCGGCCTTGGACAGGCCCTTGGCGCGCAGCCAGTCGATCGCTGCTTCGATATTGCCGTCGTTTTCGACGAGCGCCTTCTTGCAGTCCATCATGCCGACGCCCGAACGCTCGCGAAGTTCCTTCACGAGGGCGGCAGTGATCTCGGCCATGTTCAGTCTCCTGGAAATTCAAATGAGCGGCCGGACTTGCATAGCCCGGCCGCATTTCAGTTTGGCGAAGGCCCGATCATCGAACGGGCCCCGAAGGCGTCTTAGCCCTCGACCTTTTCTTCAGTCGTCGCGAGCAGTTCTTCAGCCACAGCTTCCGTACCGGCCGGAGCGGCTTCGGCTTCAACCGGAGCAGCAGCGGCTTCACGCAGCATCGGCTCAACCGGAGCTTCCGAAGCGCCCAGATCGATGCCCGAGGCCGAAGCGCCGGCGGCCAGGCCGTCCAGAACGGCGTCAGCGATCAGGTCGCAGTAGGTCTGGATGGCGCGGGCGGCGTCGTCGTTGCCGGGGACCGGGTAGGTGATGCCGTCCGGGTCCGAGTTGGTGTCCAGAATAGCGATGATCGGGATGTTCAGCTTGCGAGCTTCCTGGATCGCGATCGCTTCCTTGTTGGTGTCGATCACGAACATGATGTCCGGGATGGAGCCCATGTCCTTGATGCCGCCCAGCGACAGCTCAAGCTTGTCCTTCTCGCGCTGCAGGTTCAGCAGCTCTTTCTTGACGCGGCCTTCGCCACCGTTGGCCAGCAGGGTTTCCAGCTCGCGCAGACGGGCGATCGAGCCCGAGACGGTGCGCCAGTTGGTCAGCGTGCCGCCGAGCCAGCGGTTGTTCATGTAGTACTGGGCGCAGCGCGTGGCGGCTTCAGCCACCGGGCCGGCGGCCTGGCGCTTGGTGCCGACGAACAGGACGCGGCCGCCCTTTGCGGCGACGTCGCGCACGGCCACCAGAGCCTGGTGGAACAGCGGCATCGTCTGCGACAGGTCGATGATGTGGATGTTCGAGCGCGAGCCGAAGATGTAGCGGTCCATCTTCGGGTTCCAGCGGTGCGTCTGGTGACCGAAGTGAGCGCCGGCTTCCAGCAGGGTACGCATCGAGAATTCTGGCAGTGCCATGATCGTGGTGTCCTTTTTCCGATCAAACCTAGCGCGGGCGAGTAAAAGGACCTGCGGTCCCTCGGAACGGTGCAGGCCGGGATGTCTCCCCGGACCGCGCCACGCCCACGTGCGAAGTGCGCGCGCTCTCTAGGCGGATTGATCGGAAAAAGCAAGCCAATCAGTCAGAAGCTGCGCCCGTCCACGCGCGTCGCCGTCCAGCTCCAGGGCTCCACATCCGTCAGCGTCCGCACATTGATCGCCGCCACCTCCGACCCGTCCGGCGCCACGCCATAGCCGAAGGGCTGAACGCCGCAGGTCTTGCAGAAGCGGTGATCGATCTTGTGCTGGTTGAAGAAGTAGGAGGT
>CAYWDO010000069.1:0-12167 GCA_964456995.1 uncultured Brevundimonas sp. | reverse complement strand
GCCTGATGCAGCGCGAGGTCATGGCCGCGCCGCAGTTCTGGAACGTCGGCGACACGATCGACCACGTCCGCCGCCAGGGTGACGACCTGCCCGAGTTGTTCTTCGACATCTATGTCGTCGATCCGTTGAACCGCCCGGTCGGCGGCGTCCCGATCAGCCGCCTGCTTCGGGCGCCGCGCGAAACGCCGCTGACGGAGCTGATGGAGCCGATCAACGAGATCGACGTCGATGTCGATCAGGAAGAAGTCGCCTACATCTTCGAGAAGTACAACCTGATCTCGGCCCCGGTCGTCGATACCGCCGGGCGGCTGGTCGGTCAGTTGACGGTCGATGACATCGTCCACATCATTCAGGAAGAGAACCGCGAGGACATCCTCCGCCTGGCCGGCGTGTCCGACGAAGACCGGTCCTCGGGCGTGATGGAGATCGTGCGCGGCCGCGTGCCCTGGCTGGGCATCAACCTGTTCACGGCGGTCCTCGGGGCCGGGGTCATCGCCTTTTTCGAAGGCACGATCCAGCAGATCGTCGCCCTGGCGGTGCTGATGCCGATCGTCTCGGCCATCGGCGGCAATGCGGGGACTCAGGCTCTGGCCGTCACGGTGCGCGCCCTGGCCACGCGTGAGCTGACCTCGTCCAACGCCGTGCGCACCTTCTGGCGCGAAATGATGGTGGGCCTGGTCAACGGCCTGGTGCTGTCGCCCCTGATCGGTCTGGCGGCGGGCATCTGGTTCCAGGACTGGCGCCTGGGCGCGGTGATCGCCACGGCCATGATCCTGAACCTGCTGGTCGCGGCCACGGTAGGCGTGCTGACGCCGCTGACCCTGTCCAAGCTGAAGTTCGACCCAGCCGTCTCCTCGGCGGTATTCGTGACGGCGACGACAGACTTCTTCGGTTTCCTGATCTTCCTCGGCCTGGCGACCATCGTCCTCCTTTAAAGGAGGCGTCCTGCTCTGATCCGACGCCGTTCGGAACGCGGCTTGCTGCTTCGCCTTGCGGGCGAGCGCGCCCGTTTCGAATTGGGTCAGTCCGTGTCCGCAACTTCGTCCCAGCGTCTGAAGATGTCCCGCGAGGGTCTGCTTCTGATCAAGAGCTTCGAGGGCTTCCGCCCCCGGACCGTGCGTCGTCGCGACGGCACGCCGGTCATCGGCTATGGCCACACCAAGTCGGCCCGCACCGGCGCGACGATCACCGAGGCCGAGGCCGAACTGCTGCTGCAATACGACCTGCTGCCCGTCGTCGAGGCCATCAACAGCCGCGTTGCGATCCCGCTGAACCAGCATCAGTTCGACGCCCTGGCCAGCTTCATCTTCTCGGTCGGCGTCCAGCGGTTCGAGGGCTCGGACGTGCTGGAACAGTTGAACGCGGGATCGCCCGCCCGGGCAGCCGAGGCCCTGAGCGGCTGGCCGGACCGGATCCAGCCCGCCATCGACGCCCCCTATCGCCGCCGCTCGGCCGAGCGCGCCCTGTTCGACGCCGCGCCGGACCGGCCTGCCCCGCTCGACCTGCTGCTGACCGCCCCGGTTCACGGCCCCAACACCCTTCCGCGCGCCGAGGACGAGACGCCCGCGACGGTTCAGGTGCTGCGTCACGAGAAGCGCCCGGCCCAGGCCCAGGTGCTGAACGACACCGGCGCAGTCATCTTCATCGGCGGCATCGGCCTGCTGGCCTTTGCCGCGGGGATCGCCGCCTTCCGTCGCGTGCTGGCCGCGCAACAGGCGACCGACGGGACCGTGCTGATCGGCGGGGTTCTGGCCGTGACCGGGCTGATTTTCATCGGCGTCGCCGGCTGGAACCTGACGCGCAAGCGGAACGATAAGAGCGTCGCCTGACCGCACTTTGCGAAGCGCGTGCACGATGCTACGCCTTGCGGCATGAGCATTCCCTTCGCGCCCCAATCCATGGAATTCGGCCTCGGCGAGAACGCCGACGCCATTCGTGACGTCACCGCCCGCTGGGCCGCCGACCGGCTGGCCCCCCTCGCCGCCGAAATCGACGAGAAGAACGAGTTCAGGCGCGAGCTGTGGCCCGAGATGGGCGAGTTGGGCCTGCACGGCATCACGGTCGAGGAAGAGTTCGGCGGCCTCGGCCTCGGCTACCTCGAACACGTGGTGGCGATGGAAGAAGTGTCGCGCGCCTCGGCCTCGATCGGCCTGTCTTACGGGGCCCACTCCAACCTGTGCGTCAACCAGATCCGGCGCTGGGGCACGCCCGAGCAGAAGCAGAAATACCTGCCGAAACTGATCAGCGGCGAACACGTCGGCTCCCTGGCCATGTCGGAGGCCGGTTCCGGCTCGGACGTCATGTCGATGCGCACCCGCGCCGACAAGAAGGGCGACCGCTACGTCCTGAACGGCACCAAGTTCTGGATCACCAACGCCCCCTCGGCCGACACCCTGGTGGTCTACGCCAAGTCCGACCCCGAGGCTGGCTCCAAGGGCTGCACCGCCTTCATCGTCGAGCGCGGCATGAAGGGCTTTTCGGTCTCCAAGAAGCTGGACAAGATGGGCATGCGCGGCTCCGACACCGCCGAACTGGTGTTCGAGGACTGCGAGATCCCGGAAGAGAACGTCATGGGCCCTGTCGGCGGCGGGGCCGGCGTGCTGATGAGCGGTCTGGACTATGAGCGCGCCGTCCTGGCGGGCGGGCCGCTGGGCATCATGCAGGCGGCGCTGGACGTCGTCCTACCCTACGTCCGGGATCGCAAGCAGTTCGGCAAGCCCATCGGCAGTTTCCAGCTGATGCAGGCCAAGGTCGCCGATATGTATGTCGCCCTGAACAGCGCCCGCGCCTATGTCTATGCCGTGGCTCGCGCCTGCGATCAGGGCAAGACCACCCGCTACGATGCTGCAGGCGCCATCCTGCTGGCCTCGGAAAACGCGGTGAAGGTGTCGCTGGAGGCCGTTCAGGCCCTGGGCGGCGCCGGCTACACCAAGGAATGGCCGGTCGAGCGCCTGGTCCGCGACGCCAAGCTCTACGACATCGGCGCCGGCACCAATGAAATTCGCCGCTTCCTGATCGGCCGCGAACTGCTGGGCTGATGTTGCCGCTTGTCGTCATCACCCTTGCGGCTCTGGCCTGCGGGGGCCTTGGACAATGGATGCTCCTGCCCCTTCAGCAGGACATCTATCGCGCCACGCGGCGACCGGGCACGAGCATGGATTCGGGCCTCGACCATCAGGACAAGGATCAGCTCAACCAGAGCTGGTGGGCCCTGATGACGCTCAAGCCCAATCCCTCATGGAAGGCCAGCATTCATCGACGCTTGCTGGTCTTTCGCCTGCTCAGCGCGGCATCCACATCGCTGATGCTGGTCGCCGCCGCGATGGTATGGCTGGGGAACGCAGTCTAGCATCGCGGGTTAGCGCCTTTGACTTCAGGAGGTTCGCCATGCCCGCAAAATCCGCCGCTCAACAGAAGGCCGCCGGAGCGGCGCTTTCCGCCAAACGCGGCGAAACGCCCAAATCCAGGCTGAAGGGCGCGTCGAAATCCATGATGGAAACGATGAGCGAAAAGCAGCTTGAGGAATTCGCCCATACCCCGCGCAAGGGCGAACCTGAGCACGTGACCAAACAATAAGCCGCGCACCATGCGTCAGGGATGGCGCCGGAAACTCGCCGCCCCTAACTTGGCGAACCTTCGCTCCCGAGTCTCGCCTGATGACGCTTGTTTCCATGCCCGTGCCGCCGGATGAGAACCGGACGTTCTCCGACGTGCTGGAAGCGCTGGGTCATGGAGATGATCCCAAACTGACGCTCAGAGAAATGGTGGAGGCCTTCGGCGAGCGCGGCTTCGGCGCCGTGATCCTGATGCTGTCGCTGATGGCCTTGTTGCCCTGGCCGCCGGGCGGAAAGGCCGTCTTTTCCGTGCCGATCATCCTGATCGCCGCCGAACTGGCCTTGCAGCGCGACAAGGTCTGGCTGCCGCGCTGGCTGATGAAGGCCACCATCGGCCGGGACACCTACAAGAAGTTGTTGAGCTCGCATTTCGCCGCCCCGCGCTGGTTGCGCCGATGGGTGTTGCTGACTGAGGTCCAGCTCCGGTTCGGTGGACGGTCAGCCCGCTACGGCTTTTCGGACTGGGTTCGGCAGGCCGTCAGGAAACGCCCCGACAGCCCCACGACCCTCGGGCTTCTGCGCCGCGCAGAACGTCTGACCCGGCCACGCCTGCCCGTGATGACGGGCGAAGCCGCCGATGTCGTCATTGGCGTCACCTGCATCCTTCTGGCGATGATGATGGCCCTGCCCGTGCCCTTCGGCGACGCCCTGCCTGGCCTGACGCTGGTGATCTTCGGTCTGGGCATCATCCAGAGAGACGGCGTCTTCATTCTGGGGGGTCTGGTGGGCACGGGCGTCTGCGGCGTCTATGTGGCCCTGGTCTGGACGACGGTCGTGGCCATCGTTCACGGCATAGCCCACTGGTTCGGCGCCCTGTTCTGACTGCGCTACTGCGCTCAAGGAGCCCAAAGGGCGATAGCGCCCACAAAGACGCGCGGTAGCACACTGAAAAGATACAAAAAGCGCCGCCGGGTCGCCCCAGCGGCGCTTCATTGTCTGACCGTGACGGCCGGACCGCTGCCTTCCCTAAGGATCAGGCCCGGACCTCATGAGAGGTTCGGATCGCGGCTGCCGCTCGCGATTGATGACAATGAGACACAGGCCACCTCCTTTCAGCTGCTGAACAGGAAGGTCAGGCTAGAACTGGTCGCGGCCCCTCGTAAAGGCCGCTCCCGCCTTCGTGATCAGCCCGGCTGCGTCTGGGGCGCCAGGCCCTGCATGACCATGCGGTTGATGTCGATCAGGGTCTCGAAATCGCCGTCGCCGCGCATCACCGCCGAGCTGTGGCGGCCGATGAAAAGGTCCAGTGAGATGATCTGCGCCCGCAGCGCCTGGGGCATGGCGTTGGACGCATCACTGCACGAGGTGGATAGCGTCGACCATAGACGACGATTCCAGTCGATCGCATCGATCCGGGTGGTGATGTCCGCCTTGTCGACTGTGGACGCGTGCATCAGCGCGCGCGTGACCTGGCCGAACAGGCGGTATTCCATGTCGCGCGGTGATTCAGCCCGCGTCGCCGCCGTCTTGTACGCTTGAAGCGACATTGCCGAGCCTTTGGTCTTCGTAATCGACGATCTTACGGGCGCCCATCAGGGCCTTATAGTATTGCCGCGCCAGCACGTGCTTTGAGCAGGACACGCATTCGGTCAGGATGTCGGGGTTGCGAACCGCCCCCATGAACTCCGTCAGGCGCAGGGCGAACTCGTCGTAGAAGTTCGCAGCCGACGACTCGTCCAGATACATCATCATGACCGGGAAATAGATGCGACGCGCGGGCGTGGTGACGTCCTCGGGCTGCATGATGTCCTTCTCACGCAGGACGCTGGCCTTGTTCTGCAGGACCAGCACGCCGCGCCGGTCGCCGTTCTGCACGACGGCGCCGTTCAGGACGAATTTCTCGCCAGGCTTGAGCGATAGTTTCAGCGGCAAAGGGTTTCTCCGTGGCGCACCGGCAACCTGAACGGTGGGCGGCTGAAGAACTCTAAAGCAGCGTGGTTAACCATGTCTTCACTCGCAAACATCGCTGCATGGCCCGTGCCGAAATAAAGGAACGTCGGGCCAGCCTGCGCCGTTACGTCTGCAGCAGGGAGATCCAGATGAGCATACCGGAGACTGATTTCGACGGCCAGGATCAGGCAGAGATCTATGACGAAACCCATATCGACGACGAAGGCGAAGGCGACCTGTCGCTGGACGAAATCGACGACGTTCTGGACGTCACCCAGGTCGATGGCGATGCGGATGACGAAGCCTTCGACGAGGACGATCGGGATCTCGACGATGATCTGGGCATGGACGGCGTCGAAGCCGAGGCGGACGCCTTGCTAGGTGTCGATTCCGTGCGCCTGAGCGAGGCCGACTCCAACGGCGAAGTCGCCTCCAGCCCTGACGAAATCGAACTGGTTTACGCCGGCCTGATGCGAAACCAGCGCGGCGCCCAGGCGAGCGCGGCCCACTGGGAGGCTAAACGCCTTTCGGACGACGACATAGAGGATCTGGGCTACGGCCCCGACAGCGAGGAGACAGCATGAGCGATCATCAGCCCACCAAGACCCAGGAAGACTGCGACACCAACACCGCGCCCGCCAAGAGCGCGCCGCGTGAAGAAGGCAAGCCGGACCAACTCAAGGACAAGGCGAAAGACGCTGAAAGCCGCCAGGAAGCCCTGCTCGACGAGGGGGTCGAAGAGACCTTCCCGGCCAGCGACCCTGTCTCGGCAAAGCGGATCACCTGACCCGCGCGTCTCAGCCTGTTCAGGCCCGTCTTGATAAGATACCTGCTCCTTTCACCCTGATTGGAGCAGGTCTTTCATGAGCCGGTTTGAAGGCACGTCCAACTATATCGCCACCGACGATCTGAAGGTCGCGGTGAACGCCGCTGTGGCGCTGGAACGCCCCCTGCTGATCAAGGGTGAGCCGGGCACCGGCAAGACGGTTTTGGCCTATGAACTGGCGCGGGCGCTGAACGCGCCGCTGATCACCTGGCACATCAAATCCACCACCAAGGCGCACAACGGCCTGTATGAGTACGACGCCGTCAGCCGTCTTCGCGACAGCCAGCTGGGCGACGAACGCGTCCACGACGTCCGCAACTACCTGAAGAAGGGCAAGCTGTGGGAGGCCTTCACCGCCCCGGTCCGTCCCGTCCTGCTGATCGACGAGATCGACAAGGCCGACATCGAGTTTCCCAACGACCTGTTGCAGGAACTCGACCGCATGGAGTTCTACGTTCAGGAAACGGACGAGACGATCAGCGCCGAGGTCCGCCCCGTCGTCGTCATCACCTCGAACAACGAGAAGGAACTGCCGGACGCCTTCCTGCGCCGCTGCTTCTTCCACTACATCCGCTTCCCCGACGCCCAGACGATGCAGGACATCGTCGACGTCCACTTCCCCGGCATCAAGCCGCGCCTGGTCGCCGAGGCGCTGCGCACCTTCTATGAAATCCGCGATACGCCGGGCCTGAAGAAAAAACCGTCGACGTCGGAGCTTCTCGACTGGCTGAAACTGCTCCTGGTCGATGACGTCAGCCCCGAGACCTTACGCGAGAAGACGCCGGGCAAGCTGATCCCGCCCCTGCACGGCGCCCTGTTGAAGAATGAGCAGGACATCCACCTGTTCGAGCGGCTGGCCTTTCTGAACCGTCGCGAAGGCGCCCGGCCCGGAAGCTGACTTCCGCCGCCGCCATTACCGCGATTTCACTGGATTAGCCGCGCCCTGGGCGCACAATCGGGTCAAGAACAGGAGCCGACCATGCATCACCTCCTCTGGCCCGTCTGCGCCCTGGCTCTGCTGACCGCCGGTTGCGATGACAGCGGCGGAAGCAGCAGCAAGGTACGCATCACCACCTCCTCGTCCGACAACGACGGCAAGGGCGTGTTGAAGGTCGTGGATGCCCTGCAATGCCCCCAGACCCAGGGCGTGCTGACCCGCAAGGGCTCGGCCTGGGCAGACGGCGCCACCTGCATCTACAGCGGGCCGCGCGGCGCCGAGGTGACGCTGCATCTGGTGCCCCTGAACGGCGGGTCCAGCCAGGAGGCGCTCAAGGCCTTCGAAGACAAGCTGGCGGCAGACCTGCCCCAGGCCCTGGCCGAGGTCCGCGCCGGCGAAGCCCGCAATCAGGCCGAGGGCGCGCGCGCCGACGCCGAGGCGGCCCGCGCCGATGCCGAAATGGCTCGCGCCGAGGCCGAGGCCGCCCGCGCCGAAGCTCACGGCGAGCCAGGCTCCACCGCCCACGTCAGCGCGCCGGGCGTGCGTATCGAGGCCCAGGACGACAAGGCTACGGTTCGCCTGCCCGGCATGCGGATCGACGCCGACGGCGACCGCGCCAACATCAAGATCGGCGGCATCACCATTCGCGCTGACGACAGTTCTAGCCAGGTCAACGTCCGCTCCAAGGACAACGCCGTCAGCATCGACGCCCATGAGGGCGCCGCCCGCATCCGCACCAGCGCGCCGGGTCAGGCGGTCCGCGCCACCTTCCTGATGACCACCAACGGCGCCGACGCCGAAACGGGCTGGCGCATGGTCGGCTATGAGGCGCGCGGCCCCGTGGGCGGCCCCATCGTGGTCGCCACCGTCCGCACCAAGGATCGCAATGAAAACCGCATCATGGACGCGGCCAAGGCTCTGGTGACGCTCAACGTCGGGGATTAACCCCCACGAATCGCAACGCCTGCCCTTGATCGGGCGTTCGGGATGCGTCACCTCACCTGCCCCATGCGCAGGATCCCGAACTTGCCCGAAGATTACGAAGACCTGGCGCCCAAGCCCAAGCCGAGAACGCCCAAGCCCCCACGCGCCTGGCAGCGGATGCTGTCGGGCCGTCGTCTGGACCTGCTCGATCCCTCGCCCTTCGACATCGAGATCGAGGACATCGCCCACGGCCTTGCCCGCGTCGCCCGCTGGAACGGCCAGACCATCGGCGAGCACGCCTTCTCGGTCGCCCAGCACTCGCTGGTGGTGGAAGAGATCGCGGCGCACATCAAGCCGGGGCTGGAGCCGAAATGGCGCCTGGCCGCCCTGCTGCACGACGCCTCGGAATACGTGATCGGCGACATGATCTCGCCGTTCAAGTCGGCGCTCGGCGCCGGCTACAAGGACTTCGAGGCCCGGCTGGAGGCCGCGATCCATGTCCGCTTCCAGCTGCCGCCCAAGACGCCGCAGACCATCAAGACCCTGATCAAGAAGGCCGACCGCGCCTGCGCCTTCTACGAGGCGACGCAGTTGGCCGGGTTCAACAAGCGCGAGTCGCTGCAGATTTTCGGGACGCCGCCCGCCGGCTATGAGCTGATCATCGATCCCCTGCCCGCCTCGGTGGCGCAGCAGCGCTATCTGGACCGCTACCGTGTTCTGGCCGAAGCTGTCGGCATCCTGCCCGGCGCCGACGCCTGGCACACGGAATAGGCACTGCATGAGCAACGGGGGCGAACAGGGCGTGCGGATCGGCCTGTCGGCCGTGGTCATCGCCCTGCGCGCCGGTCAGGCCGTGGTCCTGACCACCCATGCCGCCGACGGCGCCCCTGCCCTGCCCTTCGGTCCTTTCGATCCGGCGCGCGACCGCACCTTTGAGCTGGCCCTGCGCGCCTTCGTCACCGAGCAGACCGGCTTTCCCCTCGGCTTTGTCGAGCAACTCTACACCTTTGGCGACGCCGGCCGCGCCTCGCCGCGCGCCACGCCCGGCCCTGAGCGTGCGCGCGAGGTCTCGGTGGGCTATCTGGCCCTGACCGCCGATGCGCCCCAGGCCCCCGGCCTGGACGCCGCCTGGACCCCCGTCTTCGACATCTTCCGTTGGGAAGACTGGCGCAATGGCCAGCCCGCCGTGATGACGACCCTGGAGCCCGCCCTGCGCGCCTGGGCCGGCGGCGACGCACGCCGTCTGGCCCGCGCAGAGACCCTGTTCGCCCTGACGCCCGAGCGCCGCTGGAACGAGGAACGGGTGCTGGAGCGCTACGAGCTGCTCTACGAAGCCGGCTTGGTGGCCGAGTCCGCCCGAGACCACGACCGCCAAGCCCCGCCGACCTTATCCGACCTGCCGATGGCGTCCGACCACCGACGCATCGTCGCCACCGCCTTGGGGCGTCTGCGCTCGAAACTGAAGTATCGCCCCGTCCTGTTCGACCTGACGCCCGACACCTTCACCCTGTCGGCCTTGCAGGCCGCCGCCGAAGCCGTCGCGGGGCTTTCTCTGCACAAGCAGAACTTCCGTCGCGGCGTCGAACGCGCCGGCCTGGTCCAGGCTACGGGGGTGTTTTCCAGCGACACCGGCGGCCGTCCGGCCGAGCTGTTCCGCTTTGTCGGCGCCGATCCTCTGGGCGGCCCCGCGCCCGGCCTGACCCTGCCCGGACAGCGCTGAAACTTTTATCGATTTTCTGCTCTCGAATCGCTTGCGGCCCGCCCCGCCTTTGACTAGAGAAGCCCCTCGCTCGACCAAGCGAATATCGGCCCCGCGGAGAGGTGGCAGAGTGGTCGAATGTACCGCACTCGAAATGCGGCGTAGGTGGAAGCCTACCGTGGGTTCGAATCCCACCCTCTCCGCCATCGGCCTTTGGGCCATTCCAGACATCAAGCACTGCCAGTCAGGCCTTCGGGCCCAGGCGGCTCGGTATTCAAACCTGCTGATCATGATCATGATCGCGTAAATCGCTCAGAATCATGATCATGCGAGACGCAAGATCAGACACTTAGACCCCGCCTATAAAGGGCTTGTTGCGTAATCGATAATCATGCCCACTGCGCCTGGAGCGTTCGCGACGGCGAACGGTGATGGTGAGCAGAACTTGATGATCGCGCCCTTTCCTACCGATCAGATCTTTATCGGCGGACAGTGGGTCGCGCC
Source organism: uncultured Brevundimonas sp. (assembly GCA_964456995.1). GTDB lineage: Bacteria > Pseudomonadota > Alphaproteobacteria > Caulobacterales > Caulobacteraceae > Brevundimonas. Next base: position 1,773 of record CAYWDO010000069.1, on the reverse strand, counting down.
GAACGGTGGCCGTGTCCTGCCCATCGAAAACCCCTCCAACGGCGAGACCCTGGGTGAACTGGCGGCAGGCGGGCCGGCGGACATCGATGCCGCGGTTCAGGCCGCGCGCACGGCGCTGGACGGGCCATGGGGGCGGATGACGGCGGTCGAGCGCGGGCGGGTGCTGGCGCGGATGGGCCGCGAGGTCGAGACGCGCATCGACATGCTGGCCGAGCTTGAGGCGCTGGACGTCGGCAAGCCGCTGAAACAGGCGCGGGCCGACGTGGTCGCCCTGGCGCGGTATCTGGAATTCTACGCCGGGGCGGCGGACAAGCTGCACGGCGAAACCATCCCCTTCCTAGACGGCTATACGGTTTACACCCTGCGCGAGCCGCACGGGGTGACGGGCCACGTCATCCCCTGGAACTATCCGATGCAGATCATCGGCCGGTCGGTGGTGGCGGCGCTGGCGGTCGGCAATGCGGCGGTGCTGAAGCCCGCCGAGCAGGCCTCGCTGACGGCGCTCGCCTTTGCCCATATCGCCGAGGATTGCGGCCTGCCCGCCGGGGCGCTGAACGTCGTGACCGGCACGGGCGCCGAGGCCGGCGCAGCGCTGGCCTCGCATCCGGGGGTCAACCACCTGTCCTTCACCGGCTCGACCGGGGTGGGCGTGGCGATCCAGCAGGCCGCGGCGGTCAACGCCGTGCCGGTGACGCTGGAACTCGGCGGCAAGTCGCCCCAGGTGGTGTTTGACGACGCCGATCTGGACAAGGCCCTGCCCTTCCTCGTCAACGCCGGGGTTCAGAACGCGGGCCAGACCTGTTCGGCGGGGTCGCGCGTCATGGTGCAGCGCGGCGTCTATGATGAGGTGGTCCGCCGCATGGCCGAACGTTTCAGCGCCCTCAGCGTCGGCCCGGCGATGGACGACCGCGACGTCGGCCCCCTGGTGTCCAGGAAACAGCAGGCCATGGTCGAAGGTTTCATCGAAAAAGGCCGCGCTGACGGCCTGATCGTCGCCCAGGCGAAACTGGCCGACCTGCCCGAAGGCGGCGCCTATGTCGCGCCGACCCTGTTCGCCAATGTCGCGCCCGATCACCCGCTGGCGCAGCAGGAGATCTTCGGCCCCGCCGTCGTGGTCATACCGTTCGATACCGAGGACGAGGCCGTCGCCATCGCCAACGGCACCGACTACGGCCTGGTCGCCGGGGTCTGGACCGCCGACGGCGGACGGCAGATGCGGCTGGCGAAACGGCTGCGGGCCGGACAGGTCTTCATCAACAACTACGGCGCGGCGGGCGGGGTCGAACTGCCCTTCGGCGGCGTCGGCAGGTCGGGCCACGGTCGCGAGAAGGGGTTCGAGGCGCTCTACGCCTTCACCGCGCTCAAGACCGTCGCGGCCCATCACGGATAGCAGGGAGTAGGCGTCTTGGGGGAGAACAGATCGAAGCGGCTGGAGGGCAAGCGAGCGATCGTCACGGGCGGAGCCTCCGGCTTCGGCGCCGGCATCGCACGCCGCTTCGCCGAGGAAGGCGCCCGCGTCATCGTCGCCGATCTGAACGGCGAGGCGGCGCGTGCGCTGGCGGCGGAACTGGGCGACGAGACGCTGGGCGTGCAGGTCGATGTGGCCAGCGCCGCCGACGTGGCCGCATTGGCCGAGGCCGCCAACCGCCTGCTGGGCGGGGTCGACATCGTGGTCAACAACGCCGGGGTCGGTCACACGCCGCAGCCGCTGGACGCGTTGTCGGACGAGATGTTCGACCGCATCGCCAACGTCAACATGCGCTCCATCTATCT
>CAYWDO010000068.1:0-12670 GCA_964456995.1 uncultured Brevundimonas sp. | reverse complement strand
GTCCCAATAGCGTCCACTCCGCAAGCCATGTCCCTCCGCTCGCATGCGGCACAACCTGCGTTGCTCAGCGGCAGGCTCGGCTCTTCGACATCAATGAGGGCTGGCTGTTTGAGCAGAAGCAGCGCCTGTGCTTTCCAGGTCTTTAGGCGAATGGGTCCCGCTCATGGACGGTCACTGTCGGCGAAAATCGGCTGGTCTCAGGCCGTGCCGCTTAAGTTTGTCGTAAAGAGTCTTGCGCGGAATTTTCAACTTCAAAAGTGTTTCGGCAATGTCGCCCCCCAGGACTTCAAGTGTGTCCCGAAGGATGCGGCCTTCGAAGCAGGCGACGCGCTCGGCCAGTCCATTGTCCTGTTCGTCGGCTTCCACATTTTGATTTTCCAGGCCCAGGGCAAAGCGCTGGGCAAAGTGGGATAACTCGCGAATATTTCCAGGCCAGGGCGACTCCAGAAGTCTGGAGCGTATCTCGTCCGTAATCATAGGCGTAACGCCGTTCGGACCAATAGGAGCGCGGGCCAGCAAGCTGGCGAAGAGCAGAGGAATGTCTTCACGGCGCTCTCTCAGCGGCGGCATTCGCAAACGCATTGCGTTGAGGCGGTAGTAGAGGTCCTCGCGCACCCGACCCTCGGCTACTGCCTCGCTCAAGTCGCCGGTAGAGGAGGCCAGGACTCGCAGGTCGACGACACGGGGGGCATCGGATCCGATCGGATGGATCTCGCGCTCCTCGAGGACGCGCAGCATCTTGACCTGAACCGACAGGGGCATGGTGTCGACGGCATCGAGAAACAGCGTGCCGTTGTGGGATCGTTCGACATGCCCGACACGGCGACGCGTGGCCCCAACGAAGGCGCCAAACTCATGGCCGAACAGTTCGCTTTCGATCACTTCCAGGGGCAGGGCGCCGCAGTTCACCGCGACGAAGGGTTGGGGGCGACGCCGCCCATTGTAGTGAAGCGCGCGGGCGACGGCCTCCTTGCCTGATCCGGTCTCCCCCTCGATCAGGACATCCATGCGCGCGTCGGCGATCTGGGAGATAGTGGCGCGCAGGCGCTGGATCGGCCGGCTGTTCCCCAGAAGGGGCAACTCCAGTCCCGCCTCAGACGACAGGGCGGTCAGGCGGCGATTGTCGATAACCAGTGACCGTTTTTCAAGCGCCCGCTTGAGGCTTTCATGCAGACGCTCAAAGGCGAAGGGTTTGGCCACGAAGTCGTAGGCGCCGGCGGTCATGGCGGCCACGGCCTCGGCAATGTCTCCGTGGCCCGTGATGAGTATGACGGGGAGGGCGGGATCCAGAGCCTGGAGACGGGTCAGCAACTGTCGCCCATCCATTCCGGGCATCCGAAGGTCGGTGACGATCACGCCGGCAAAATCGCCGCCGATCTCGGCCAGCGCCGCTTCTGCGGATGGGAAGGCGTGAACCGTCAGGTTCTCGAGTTCAAGTCGCTCGACCAGGGCGGTGCGAAAGTCGACGTCGTCCTCGATCAGAGCGACGGCGTCGAGGCGCGGAAAGTCCATCATGCGCTCCTCAGGGTGACGACGAAGACCGCGCCGATGTCGCTGGGACGTAGATTCAACTCGCCCTCGAAGGCGGCGGCTATGTCGCGGCTGATGACCAGCCCAAGGCCCAGTCCATTGACCTTGCTTGTGACGAAGGGGGTGAAGAGCTGCTCACGGACGGCTTCGGACAGGCCTGGCCCATTATCGGCGACGATCAACTCCACCTGATGCGCCACGCGTTTGACGGACAGGGTGACGGCGGGATTGGGCGTGCCTTCCAGCGCCTCCAGTGCATTCTGGATCAGATTGACGATGATCTGTTCCAGTCGGAAACGGTCCGCCATGACAACGACGTCCGGGTCCTTGTGCCGGACCAGCCGGACCCCGGCCTGACGCAGGCGGCCCCCCAGCAACAACAGGGCGCCATCGATGGCTTCGTTAACAGGCACAGACGACACGCCGGGTTCGCTCTTGCGAGAGAAAGCCCGCAGTTCCTGGGTGATGGCCCCGATGCGTGCGGTCAGGTCGCCGATACGGCTAAGGGCGCGGGCAGCCTTTGGAACCTGATCACGCTCTAACCAGACGGCTGCGGTCTCAGCCTGGGTGAGAATGGCGGCGACCGGTTGGTTGATCTCATGCGCCACGCCGGCGGCGATCTGGCCAAGCGCCGCCAGCTTTCCCGCCTGAACCAGTTCGTGACGCAAGGCCTCGCGACTGGCCTCGGCGCGCATGCGTTCTTCGATCTGACGATTCAGCGCTTCGTTGGCCTCGCTGAGATCGCGGGTGCGCTCGGCGATACGGCGCTCCAGATCCTGACGAGCGGCTTCGGCGGCGCGATCGCGCGCGGCGGCTTGCTGGCGGCGGCGCAGCAGGACGGCCAGAACGCCGAAGACAAGGGTGATGATCAGGGCGGCGATAGCGCGGGCGTTGGCGACAGCCGTCTCGATTGCGCCGCGGGTGGGCGTCAGCAGGTGCAGGGTCCAGCCAGCAGTCGCGGTTTGTGACGAGGCGTGCATCCAGTGGCGAACGGCGCCATCGACCGGCGCCTCGACGAGTTGTGATCTGCCGTCCGACGGCGTTGGGAAGTTCAGAGGCGTCAGAGCTCCGTGGCCCAGGGTCTGATCGGCCAGCGTCAGGCTGCGGCTGGCGGCGTCCATCGGGCGAAGAGTGCGAAAACGCCACGCGGGGACGCTGGTGATTAGAATCACGCCCCCGGGATCAGCGACATAGGCCGGTTCTCCCGACGCTCGCCATTCGGCTTCCAGAGCGTCGAACTCGACCTTGACCACGACGACGCCCAAGGGGCGCCCGTTTTGATCGACGACGCGGCGGGCCAGGAAGAGACCGGGCGTTCGGCTGACTGTGCCCAGCGCGAAGAACGCGGCTGTGCCCTCGGCCATGGCCTTGATGAAATAGGGGCGGAAACTGTAGTCGGCGCCGACGAAGCTGATCGGCTGGCGCCAGTTGCTGGCCGCGCGGGTCACCCCGTCGGCGGCGAGGACATAGATGGCGGAGGCGCGGGTCTGATGCGCCAGCGCCTCAAGGCGCTGGTTCAGCGCCTTTGCATCTGCACCGATCGGGGCGTTCAGCAGGCGAGCCACGTCTGGATCAGTCGCCAGGGCAGGGGGGAGAGATCTGTATTTCTCAAGCTCGCTGCGCAAGACGGCGGCATGAAGCGCTGCGGCGTTTTCCGACTGGCGCGCAAGGGCGACCGAAGCGCTGCGCCGCGCAGTCTCCCCGGCGGCGTAGGCTCCCGCCAGACTAGCGACCACCCAAACCAGAGCCAGAAGCGCCAAAGTCAGTCGGTTTCGAGGAATCGCGGCGGAATGAGGCATGGGTCGATGTGTGCGATATTCCGCACAAATGCGCCATCTTTCGAAGCGGTTTTCTGCACCGAGCTCACTGTAGAGATGTGCTGCAATTAAAATAACCGTTTAATATCAATATTTTGCTGGTTTTGTGTCGCTGTATTGGCGGCCGGGCGCCACTGACGCAGACTGAGGCGCAAGCGTGACGAAGAGCACGCCGAGGAAATCCGCGAGCGTCTTTGGCTCGCCGTCAGGAGCGACCTTCTTGATCCCCATCGCGTCAGAGACGGCGGCTGTCGTGCGCCGCCCCTTCTATCGGCATCTTTACTTTCAGGTCCTGGTCGCCATCGTTCTTGGCGGCGCCATCGGTCACTTCTGGCCAAGCTTTGGCGAAAGCCTGAAGCCTCTGGGTGACGGCTTCATCAAGCTGGTGAAGATGGTCATCGCGCCGGTGATCTTCCTGACCATTGTCACGGGAATCGCGGGGATGCGCGATATAGGCCGGGTCGGTCGGGTGGCGGCCAAGGCGTTCGCCTATTTCCTCGTCTTCTCGACCCTGGCCCTGATCGTCGGCCTGATCGTCGCCAATGTGGTCCAGCCGGGCCGCGGTCTGAACATCGACCCCGCCAGCCTGGACGCCGGCGCGGTGTCACAGTACGCCCAGGCTGCGCATGAGAGCACCATTGTCGGCTTCCTGACGAGCATCATCCCCGACACGGTGGTCAGCGCTTTCTCGACCGGCAACATCCTCCAGGTTCTGTTCGTCTCCATCCTTTTCGGTATCGCTCTCGCCATGATCGGCGATCTGGGCAAGCCGGTGATGACCTTCCTGGAATCGGTCAGCGCAGCCTTCTTCAAGCTGGTCGCCATCCTGATGAAGGCCGCGCCCATCGGCGCCTTCGGGGCTTTCGCCTTCACCATCGGGGCCTACGGCATTGCGTCCGTAGCCAACCTGTTCGCGCTGATCGCCACCTTCTATCTGACGGCCATCATCTTCGTGGTGGGTATCCTGGGACTGGTGGCCATCGCTAACGGCTTCAATATCCTGAAACTGATCCGCTATTTGAAGGAAGAACTGCTGCTGGTGCTGGGCACCTCCAGTTCCGAAGCAGCCCTGCCCAGCCTGATTTCCAAGATGGAGCGGGCCGGCGCGTCCAAGTCGGTCGTCGGTCTGGTTGTGCCGACCGGCTATTCGTTCAACCTGGACGGCACCAACATCTACATGACGATGGCGGCCCTGTTCATCGCCCAGGCGCTGAATATCGACCTGAGCCTGCAGGATCAGGTCCTGCTGCTGTTGGTGGCCATGCTGTCGTCCAAAGGAGCGGCCGGCATTACCGGCGCCGGCTTCATCACCCTGGCGGCGACCCTGTCGGTGGTGCCGACCGTGCCGGTGGCGGGCATGGCGCTGATCCTGGGCATTGATCGCTTCATGAGCGAGTGCCGGGCTCTGACCAACTTCATTGGCAACGCTGTGGCAACCATCGTCGTGGCTCGCTGGGAAGGTGAACTGGACCGCGATGCGCTGAAGGCGGCGCTGGACGGCGGTCCCCAGCCCCTGGCGGCCGCTCCAGATCCTGCGGCGGGCCCGGGCGACGACCTGGTCATTGCCGACGACTGACTAACCCAATTTCAAGCACGCGACCGTCGGCAACAGGCGGCGCCAGGGAGAGGAAAAAGAATATGAATATGAAATCGAAAATCGTCTTGATGGCGAGCAGCGCCTCGGCCGTCCTGTTTGCGGGGGCAGCGCTGGCTCAAGAGGCCCCTTCCGCAGGTGCTGGCGAACAGGCGTCCCAGGTCGAGGACGTGGTCGTCGTCGGCACCAATATTCGCGGCGCCCGCACCACGGCGGCCTTGCCCGTGGTGGTTGCGGACCGCGAGCAGATTGAAGCGACCGGCGCTACGACCGGCGACGAATTGCTGCGCACCATTCCGCAGATGGGCGACGTCCTGTTTGACTCGGCCAACAATCCCCAGACCTCCAACTCGGCGCGCGGCGACGTCAACTCAGTCAACCTGCGCTCGCTAGGCGTGGGCAACACCCTGGTTCTGTTGAACGGGCGTCGCCTGGTCCAGCACCCGACCAGCCAAGGCACCTCGGACACCGGGACGGTGCCGGTGTTGAGCTACAACTCCAACGCCATCCCGGTTTCGGGCCTGGAGCGGCTGGAAGTGCTGCTGGACGGCGCCGCCGCCATCTACGGCGCGGACGCCGTGGCCGGCGTGGTCAACACCGTCTTGCGCGACAACATCGACGGTCTGACGGTCAGCGCCCGCTATGGCGGCGCCGAGGGCACGCAGATGCGCGATACCGAGCTCAATCTGTTCACGGGCAAGAACTTCGAACGCGGGAATGTCTCGCTGTTCGCCAGCTACGCCGAGCGCACGGCGCTTTGGGCGTCGGATCAGGATTTCACTCGCTCGGACGATAATCGCTCGCTGTTCGCCGATTATCCTGATTTCGCCAACGTCCAGTCACTGGACGGCCGTTCGTCGCACACGCCCTGGGCCCGTCTGTCTGTGGGGTCGCGGGCGGTGATCCGTTCCAACGGGACTGCTGTGACCAATACGGCCGGGGCTTTCCGTTTCCAGCCGACCAGCTTCGGCTGCGGCGTCAACGTCGGGAACGACATCTGCATCGCCAGCGGCAACCATAACTTCAACACCACCAATCGCGAGATGCGGTATGATACGCGTCATGAGACGACGGTGCGTCCATCGGTCGAGCGGCTTAATTTATTCCTGACGGGTCGGTATGACCTGACCGACAATATCGAGGCCTTCGGCGAGATCGGTTACTACAGCGCGCACAGCCGCGCGGTGCAGCCGCCAGTGGTCAACCTGAACCAGATCTGGATTCCGGCCAGCAACTATTACAATCCGTTTGGTCCCGTGACTTTCGCAGACGGTTCGGCCAATCCAAACCGCCTGCCGGGCCTGACCGGTGTTCCGACCGCCGGCCTGCCGGTGTTGATGACCAACTACCGCTTCGTCGACACGGGCTTCCAGGTGGTCAAGGTGGACAACTATCAGGCTCGTCTTCTTGGCGGTCTGCGTGGCGAATGGAGAGGTTTCGACTGGGAAACGGCGCTGGTCTATTCCGAGGCTGAGGCCGAGGACGTTTCGCCCAACATCAACATGACGGCTTTGCAACGGCAGTTGGCCTTGTCCACGCCTGACGCCTACAATCCCTTCAGCGGCGGTTGCGTGGCCACCACCAGCTATGGGGACTGCTCGCCTAGTTCTCAGGCGGCGATTGACGCCATTGTCTTCGACATGCGTCGCCTGTCGCGCACGACCCTGACCATGGCTGACTTCAAGCTGTCGCGAGGCGACTTGTTCAACCTGCCGGGCGGGCCGGCGGGCATGGCCATCGGCATCGAGGCGCGCCGCGAGACTCAGAAGGATGACCGCGACGCCAATGTGGATGGCACCTTCACCTTCACCGACATGGTGACCGGCGAAACCAACCTGTCCAACGTCTCGGCTGTGAGCCCCAACCCCGACACCAAAGGCAGCCGCGAAGTCTTCTCGACCTATCTCGAGTTCGCCCTGCCTCTGGTCTCGCCGGAGATGAATATTCCTCTGGTTTATCAACTGGATATGCAGTTGGCAGGCCGGTACGAGCACTATTCCGACTTTGGCTCCGTGGCCAAGCCCAAGGTGGCGGTGGCATGGGACGTGGTGCCGGGCGTCCGTCTGCGCGGCTCCTATTCCGAAGGATTCAGAGCGCCGAACCTGGAGCAGACCAATGCGACACAGTATTCGCGTCTGGCCAGCGGCATAGACTATGTCCGCTGCGAAGCCGACCTGCGTGCGGGCCGCATCGCCAACTTCGCCGCCTGCGCCCAGAACACGTCCGGCGCATCCTTGTTGGTCGCGGGCAACCCCGATCTGGAGCCCGAAGAGAGCACCAACAGCTCCTATGGCCTGGTGCTGCAACCGTCCTTTATTCCTGATCGTTTCGGCGCCTTCACCTTCACGGTTGATCGCTGGCGCATCGAGCAGGAGAAGATCGTCGGTCTGCTGGGCGCACAGACCGCACTTGCGCTGGACTATCTGAATCGCGTCGAGGGCGGTTCCAATCCGCTGGTGAACCGTCGCGCCGCCACACCCGAGGACATCCTGCTGTTCGAGGGCACCGGTCTGACGCCGGTGGGTGAGGTGATGTCGATCAACGACCGCTTCATCAACCTTCAGCCGCAGACGGTCAGCGGACTGGACCTGGGAATGAACTGGTCGCTGCGGCGTACGCGCTTCGGCACCTTCATCGTCAATGTGAACGCCAGCAAGCTGGACGAATTCTCTCGTGATCCGGGCGACATCGTCAACGCCCTGTACGCCGCTCGCGCCGACGGCACGATTAACGCCGGAACCACGCTGCCGGAAACTGCCCAACTGGTGGGCCAGAACGGTCGTCCGGAGTGGCGCGTCAACGCCAGCCTGACTTGGCGCAAGGGTCCGATCCGTGCGGGCCTGTCCAGCCAGTACATCAGCGACTTTGACCAGCCTGGTCTGCTGAGCGCCTCCAACGAGGCTTGGGTGGTCGACTCGCGGCAGACGATCAATGCCTACGTGGACTATGAATTCCCGGCGGAAACCCGCTTGCGTCTAGGGGTGCGGGATCTGACGGATCAAGGGCCGCCGCTGGCCGACAACGGCTATCGCGGCACTGTGCACAGCCCCTGGGGCCGTTACTGGTACGTCAACGCCAGCAAGTCGTTCTGATTAAGGAGGCGAGGGATGCGCACGATCAAGATCGCGGTCAGCAGTTTTGCTGTCACGCTTGCAGGCGCGCCCTTCGCCGCCGCTCAGGTTGCGCCGGCGATACCTTCCTCGTCGGCGCCCGCCCCGGCCGTCTGTCCTGATTTCCTTCCTCAGCAGGCGCACTGCTGGTCGGGGCGGGCGGCCAAGGGCGGTTACTACTGGATCGCCGTTCCGGAAAACTGGAACGGATCGCTGATTGTCCACGCCCACGGCGGTCCCCGAACGGGCGAGCCCAAGGCCGACGATCCACTGGAGGATCTGGAACGCTTCTCCATGACCGTGAAGGAGGGTTTCGCCTGGGCGGGCTCGACCTACCGCCGCGGCGGCTACGGGGTGCGCATGGCGGCCGAGGATACTGACGACCTGCGCCAGATATTCTGGGACGCCTTTGGACGGCCGCGTCGCTCCATTCTTCATGGCCAGTCCTGGGGCGGCAATGTCGCGGCCAAGGCAGCCGAACTCTATGCCCGAGACGCCGAGGGCAAGGTGGTCTGGGATGGCGTAGTGCTGACCAGCGGCGTTCTGGCCGGAGGGACCGAGGCCTATAGATTCCGCGCCGATCTGCGTGCCGTCTATCAATACTATTGTCAGAACCATCCGGGGCCCGAGGAGGTCCAGTATCCCGTCTGGCAGGGTCTGCCTGACGGGGTCCGCATGACGCGCGCGCAGTTGGCAGAACGGGTGAAGACCTGCACCGGTGTTGGTTTGCCCTCGGCCGAGCGTTCGGCGGAACAGAAGCAGCGGCTGGCGAATATCCTGAGTGTGATCGACATTGAGGAAGATCAACTGATCGGTCACCTGGCTTGGGCTACCTTCCTGTTTCAGGATATCGTTCAGCGTCGGCTGGACGGGCTCAATCCCTTCTCCAACCTAGAGACCGTCTATGACGGATCACACGACGATGCGGCTCTGAACGCCGGGGTTCAGCGGTTTAGCGCTGATCCGGCAGCGGTGGCGCGTCTTGCCTACGACGCCGACCTGTCGGGCCTGATCGTCGCGCCGACCGTGACCATTCACGGCAAGTATGACGCCACGGCCTTTGTCTCGAACCAGGCGGCTTATCGTGACACGGTGGCGGCGGCGGGACGGTCAGAACTTCTGGTTCAGACCTTCACCAATGAATCCGAACACAGCGCCCTCAGTACGCCGGAATATGTTGCGGTTTTCGAGGCCTTGATGACCTGGATCGATCAAGGCGCCAAGCCGGACCCCCGCTCGGTGGCGACGCTCTGCGAAGCTGCTCGCGTTCGGTACGATGCGGCGTGCCTTTTCGATGAACGCTACGTGCCGAGCGCGGGCCGACGCTAGTATTTCGAAAACTCGGTCCAAGCCTGAAGGTTCAGCACCCAGAGGCTGCAGTGAGCATTCATTTGAATGAGCGCTCCTTGCCGCAGCACCATGCCGAGCTTTGCTTTACTGCGGAAGCATAGGTCGCAGCCTAATCGTGCATAAGCCTTGCCGGGTGCGATGGTTGCGCGACTGAGGACCATTAACTGCGGCTGTCATTTTCCTCGGAACCCTAGGGCGAGCACCGGCTTACTTCCCGGCAACCCCGAAAGGAATTCCAAATGACAAGAGCGATCTACGCCTTGGCGGCGACAGCGTTTCTGCTGACGGCTTGCGGCGATAACTCGTCTGATGAGGGCCGTGTCGAAGGCCCGGTGGTTTCGGGTTCCGAAGCTCCCCGCAATCCTGCCGTCGATACTTCTTCGACCACAGCCGATGAGGCCCTGACGCCGGGCGCCAACTCCTTCACAGAGGCTCAGGCTCGTTCGGCGATGGAGAAGCAAGGTTATAGCGGTATCGGGCCATTGAGCCAGGACGCATCAGGAATCTGGACGGCCGTCGCCACCAAGGACGGCGCTGAGGCCCAAGTTTCTGTCGATTATAAGGGCGTGGTCAGCGCCACCCCTTCGACCCGCTAAACACCCTTAGATTCAAAGGAGCCGAACAATGGCGACTGTCACCCGACTTTTCGACATCCACACCCAGGCGCTTGAAGCTGTTTCAGATCTTGAGGCTGCGGGCTTTGATTCGAAAAAGATCAGTCTGATTTCAAACAACCACGACAATTGGCACGCCGGACATCAGCATAAGGATCATGCAGACCGAAGCCTTGGCGATCTGAACCACGACGGCGAAAACGACATCGCCGAAGGGGCCGGCAAAGGAGCGGCCACAGGCGGGATCCTAGGCGCCGGCGCGGGCGTTCTGGCCGGTTTGGGTATGCTCGCCATCCCCGGTCTTGGCCCGGTGGTAGCGGCTGGCTGGCTGGCTTCCACTGCCGTTGCTGCAGCGGCAGGCGCGGCGGTCGGGGGAACAACGGGCGGGCTGCTCGGCGCGCTTAAGGAAGCGGGGCACGACGATGACGAGGCTCATGTCTATGCCGAAGGCGTTCGGCGCGGCGGAACGCTTGTAAGCGTCCGGGCGGACGACTCCGAGCGGGCAAGAATCGAAGCCATCCTCAATGAACGTCGTGGTTTTGATTCCCAAGCACGAGCGGGTGCGTATCGCGAAACGGGCTGGTCGAGCTTCGATCCGGCGGCACAGCCCTGGACTGCTGAGCAGATCGAACAGGAGCGCGCTCGATATCGCTGAGTGTGGCAAGGAACCGTTTGAAATTGCCAGCGTTGACTTGACGAAGTGGTGATGCGCTTCACCGATTTTCAATCGGCCTTTAGACCCCCCGCCATGAGGCGGGGGGTCTTTTTGCGGGAGCCAGGCCAGGGGGGCGTTCGGCGAGGGCCGTTGAGTGAGCGCCTCTGTATCAATCATCAGGGCGATGGTTATCATGACGCGGCTGATGGGGCGGAGCGCGTGGCGCCGGCCCCACTATCAGCGGTTTGTCGCGGGCAGTCGTCGTCTGGCGACGCGGCATTTTAATACTCGAAGGTCACGCGTGCGTGCGGCCGCCACGGAGACGGACAGGACGATGAGCGAAGCAGGAGATCGGCGACAGGGCATTCAGTCCGTAGGCATCGGCTTACGTGTGCTTGAAGTGCTGGCGTCGCAGAACGGGGCTGCGGCGCTTGGGGCTATTGCGCAGGCGTCGGACCTGTCGTCGTCGCAGGCGCACCGGTATCTGGCCAGTCTGATCGCAGCGGGCATGGCGCATCAGGATGCTGCGACGGGGCGGTATGAATTGGGTTCGGGCGCGCTGCGTCTGGGGCTGGCCGCCCTATCGCGGATGGACAGTTTCCGCGAGGCGGCGATCGCGTTGACGGACTATGTCACCGAGACGGGCCGCACGGTGCAGATGGGCGCCCTGGGGCCGACCGGGCCGATTGTGGTGCGCTGGATCATGGGGACGCCCGCCATTTCGACCTCGCTTATGGTTGGCTCGCCATTGCCGCTTTTGAGTTCGGCGACGGGACACGTGTTTCTGGCCTTCCGCCCTGACGCTGTGACGCGGCCGATGGTCGAGCGAGAAACCCAGCCGCAGTTTCAATCGGTCGATGTCGAAGCCCTGCGAGAGCGCGTGCGGCGCGATGGCTATTCAGCCATCCGAGGCGATCTCATCCCGGGTCTGCGAGCCACAGCCGTGCCGATCTTCGACCTGCAAGGCGAGGCGGTGTTCACCGCCACGGTACTGGCGACCGACATGTTCAAGCCAGAGTATGACGATCAAGCGCGCGAACGCCTGATCGAGGTCTGCGACGAGATCACCAGCGCGACGGGCGGGGTGCGTCCGGGGTGACGGCTCAGGCGATGGCCTTGCGCAGGTCAGTGGCCGGGTCGGACGCTGTTTCCGCGATCAGCACCTTGCCCATCAGGCGACGCGCCGTGGCGAAGTAGCGCGGCTGGTCCAAGCAGACGGCGCCGACCAGGGCGCCGTCGCGCAAGTAGAGACGCACCGCATCGCCGCGCGCCACGACGACATTTCCTGCGGCCGGATCGCCGAGGATCTGCAGGTTGTGGCCGCATTGGGCGGTCCAGAACCAGGGCGTCGGCTCGACCTCTGCGGGCTGGCCCAGGATGGCGAGGGCGGCGGCGCGGGCCGAGGTCTGGGCGTGGGCCCAGGTCTCCATGCGGGCGGCGGCGCCGTCTCGCGTCCGCGCGGCCAGATCACCGACGGCGAAGATGCGGTCGTCGGCGGGCGAGCGGTAGTCGTCGCCGACCAGAACTCCGCCCGCGACCGGCAGGCCCGCCGCCTCGGCCATTTCGGTCGAGGGAATGATGCCGATGCCGACGACGATCAGATCGGCCTCAATGGTTGACCCGTCGTCCAACCGGGCGAGAACCGCGCCGTCGGCGGCGTCTTCCAGCGCTTGCAGCGACCGTCCCAACTTGATCTCAACGCCGATGCGGGCGTGGGCGGCGGCCAGCCACTCGGCGGCTTCGGCCGGGACGTTTCGGCCCAGCAGCCGCTCGCCGGTCTCAATCACGGTCGCCGTCAGGCTCAGACCGCGCAGGGTCGAAGCCGCTTCCAGCCCGATCACGCCGCCGCCGATCACCAGGGCGCGGGCCCCGGGCCTGGCCGCCGCTGCGATGGCGCGGGCGTCGTCGGCAGTGCGCAGATAGCGGACGGCAGGGTGGTCGGGCAGGGGCAGGCGGCGCACCCGGCCGCCCATGGCCAGCACCAGCTTGTCGAAGGGCTC
>CAYWDO010000067.1:6956-12691 GCA_964456995.1 uncultured Brevundimonas sp. | reverse complement strand
GAGCGCCGGGTCTGGGCCAGGGGCATGGCCCGCTGGATCACGGCTGGCCGCTGCGGGGCTGAAGACGGCATCCCGGAAGCACGGAGGGCTATCCGGGACCGCAGGAAATGCAGACCTCGGCGTCCTTGGCGGTCCCGGCTCTTCGCTGCGCTGCGGCCGGGATGACAGAGATTTAGGTTTTCGCGCTCCCGGAATCGCCTTCAGACGGCGCCATGACCCTAACGACCCGACTGACCGAGATCGTGCGCGCCGACCCGGGCCTGATGCATGTGCTGAGCGTGATGCGCGACCTGGACCTGCCGGACTGGCGGCTGTTTTCGGGTGCGGTCTATCAGGCGGTCTGGAACGCCCAGACGGGGCGGGCGACCGGCTATGGGATCAAGGACTACGACATCGGCTATTTCGACCCGGACACGTCCTGGGACGCCGAAGATGTGGTGATCAAGCGCGTCGCCGCAGCCTTTGATAAGCCGGTGCGCGAGCAGGTCGAGGTCAGGAACCAGGCGCGGGTTCATATCTGGTTCGAAGGGAAGTTCGGCGAGCCCTATGAGGCCCTTTCCTGCACTGACGAGGCCCCCGCGCGGTTCGTGGCGCCGGCCTTCGCCGTGGGGGTGCGGTTGGAGAAGGACGATACGATCAGCGTGGTCGCGCCGTTCGGGCTGGAGGACGTGTTCGACCTGACCATCCGCCCTAATCCCGAGCGGGGGCTGGCCAAGGGCTGGGACAGGGTCATCGCCAATGCGCGCGGGCGCTGGCCGGAGGTCAGGGTGGTGGAGCCGGGGGTCATCCCGGCCGAAGCGTAGCCAAGAGGCGAGACCGCCCAAGACGCCGCGTTACCTGCGGTCCCGGATAGCCCTGCGGGCTTCCGGGATGACGGTTGGCATAACGAAAAGGGCGCGACCCTTGCGGATCGCGCCCCCTCGGCGAGGCCTCTGACAGGGAGGGGTGAGGCCCCGGTTGGCTCAGCCTCTAGTGGCGACGACCGTCGCGGTCGTTGCGCTCGGCGCGGACCTGGACCGACAGGCGGTCATAGCGACGGTCCAGTTCATTGCGTTCCGCACGGCTGAGGCCGCCGCGCTGATACTGGCGCTCCAGACGAACCAGGCTGTTCAGCTCGTTCTTGAGGCGCGAGGCCTCGCGGCTGCTCAACTGGCGGCTGCGGACGCCCTGGTCGATGCGGCGGTCCAGGTTATACTTGCGCTGGCTGATGGACTGCCAGTTGTTGTAGCTCTGCTCATACGAGGGACCGCGCGAGGGGCCGTTGTTGTGGCCGTACGACTGCGCGGCGGCGGGCAGGGCGGCCGAGGCGACAGCGACGGCCAGGGCGGGGATCAGCAGCTTTTTCATGGTCTTGCTCCTATGGATCGTCGCAACCGGATCGGCTGCGTTGATCCAACAAGACCACGCCCGGCGTGAGCCGCATCTGAACGGCGCGTTTCAGGTAGCGTTCATCGGCATGAGAAATCGGTCATGTTCGGGCCGGCGGATGCGACCTGTGCGGCCAAGCGGCGACAGCGACGGAGAATCCGCGCGCGGACGTTCCTTGTCCGGGTGAACAGCGATAGACTGCGCGTTCAGCCCCTGTTCAGAGGCTGCTGTCTAGAAGGCGCTCCATGATGCATATTCGAGCCCTCCTGCTGGCCGGCCTGATCGCCATCGTCCCGCTGACGGACGCTGCGGCCCAGTCGCGCGGCCGTGACCGGGATCGCGACGACGACCGTCGCGAGCAGCCCCGGAACTATCCGGGTCAGGGGTTGCGCGATGCGCCCCGCTCGGCCCCGCCGCGCGCCGAGCCCGGCGATGTCGCTCGCCGTGTCCAGTCGGGCCGCCCCGGCCGGATGCTGGGCGTGCAGGAACGTGGCGGCGACTATGTCGTGCGCTGGGAGTATCCGGGCGGACGCGTGTCGGACATACAGGTTGACGGCCGGTCCGGCCGGGTTCGCGGAGACGACTGAATGCGGGTGCTGCTTGTCGAGGACGACGTCGATCTGTCGCGCCAGCTGAAGACCGCCCTGGGCGACGCCGGATACGCCGTGGATCATGCGCCCGATGGGGAAGAGGCCTGGTTCCTGGGCGACACTGAACCCTATGACGTGGTGGTGCTGGATCTGGGGCTTCCCAAGATCGACGGGGTTTCGGTGCTGGAGCGCTGGCGTCGCGAGGGCAAGACCACGCCGGTGCTGATCCTGACGGCGCGCGGCGCCTGGTCGGACAAGGTGGCCGGCTTTGACGCGGGCGCCGATGACTATCTGACCAAGCCCTTCCACACCGAAGAGCTGCTGGCCCGCCTGCGCGCCCTGCTGCGCCGTTCGGCCGGTCATGCCGCGGCGACGTTGACGTGCGGCGGCCTGAGGCTGGACCCGCGCGCGGCGCGGGCGACGGTCAATGGCGAGCCGCTGCGTCTGACCTCGCTGGAGTACCGCCTGCTGCACTACATGATGATGCATCAGGGCCGGGTGATCAGCCGCACCGAACTGGTCGAGCATCTGTACGATCAGGATTTCGACCGCGATTCCAACACCATCGAGGTCTTCGTCGGGCGTCTGAGGAAGAAGATCGGCTCGGACCGGATCGAGACGGTGCGGGGGCTGGGCTATCGCCTGTCGCCGCTGGCCGGCGAGAGCGACGCGGCCTGATCGCAAGATGACCGAGGCCGGCGCCGACGAGGCGCACGCGAAATCGCAGATCAAACGCGCCCCTTCCGGCAAGGAATGGGGGCGCTGGGTCGGACGACCTGGCCGATCGCTGACGCGGCGGCTGATCTGGCTGGCGGCGGCGTGGATCCTGGTCGCCCTGGTGGTGACCGGGGTGGTGCTGACCTCGGTGTTTCAGGAATCGGCGTTGCGGCGGCTGGGTAATACGCTGGGCGACACCATCGATGAGGCGGTGGTCGCCGCCAGCATCACGCCCGAGGGCGAGGTCTTCGTCGGCGAGATTCAGGACGCGCGCACCCAGCGTCTGCTGTCCGGCAAATACTGGATGGTGGCTGAGCCGGGGCCGGGGGGGCGCCTGCAGGTGGTGGCGCGCTCGGCCTCGCTCGGACGGGCCGATCTGGAGCACGCCCCGGATCTGGGCGAGCGGCTTCGATCCGCCTTTGGCCAGACCATCAGCTACAACGCGGACGACGGGCCCAAGGGCGAGCCGCTGCGCATCGCCGCCAGCATGAAGCAACTGCCGGGACGGACCGCGCCGGTGGTCTTCTTCGCGGGGATCGACCGATCCGACATCGATGCCGACACGCGACAGTTCGCCACCGTGACCTGGGTCGCCATGCTGCTGCTGGGGGCGGGGCTGGTTTCGGCGGTCTTTATTCAGGTGCGGGTGGGCCTGCGTCCCCTGTTCGACCTTCGCGACGAGATTTCCGACGTGCGCAAGGGCCGCTCGCACCGCATCGAACGCAACTATCCGCTGGAGATCCAGCCCCTGGCCGAACAGGTCAACCGGCTGCTGACTCACAATCAGGAGACGGTGGAGCGTCAGCGCACCCACGTCGGCAACCTGGCCCATGCGCTGAAGACGCCGCTGGCGGTCATGCTGGCCGAGGCGGGAACGAGCGAGGGCGTCCTGCCCGACATGGTGCGCAAGCAGAGCCGGGTCATGCAGGATCAGGTCGATCACCATCTGCGCCGGGCCCGCGCCGCCGCCCGCGCCGCCCACGGCCTGGGCGAACGCACCCCCGTAGGCGAGGTGCTGGACGAACTGGCGGTCATGCTGGAGCGGGTGTTCGAGACCAAGGCAGTCGAGATCGACTGGCGCGCGCCCGATGAGCTGGCCTTTCTGGGCGAGCGTCAGGACCTGCAGGAGATCTTCGGCAACCTGATCGAGAACGCCGCGAAATGGTGCAAGCGCCGGGTGCGGATCTCGGCCGGCGTCTCGCTGCCCGGCCAGATGATCGTGGTGGTCGAGGACGACGGCCCCGGCCTGCCCGCCGATCAGCGCGACGCCGCGCTGAAGCGCGGCGCCCGAATGGACGAGGACACGCCGGGGACGGGCCTGGGCCTGTCCATCGTCGAGGACCTGACGCGGGCCTACGGCGGCCGGGTCACGCTGGCCGACAGCGACCTGGGCGGGCTGAAGGTGCTGCTGGAACTGCCGGCGGCGGAGGGGTGATCCCCGCGACGGCCCTCAGGCCTGAGCCAGCGCGTTCTTGTAGATGCGACCGCCCTTCATGATCAGCCGCAGATTGGCCTCCGGGTCGGCCACCAAGGCGATGTCGGCCAGAGGATCACCGTTGACGACGAGCAGATCGGCATAGGCGCCCTTTTCGATCACCCCGAGCTTGCCGGGATAGGGATTGCGTTCGCCCGACAGGGCCAGAAGCTCGGCGTTCCGACCGGTCGCCATGATCAGGACCTCATCGGCGGAATACCACCGCGTCATCTGGGCCAGGATCGCACCCTGGTTCCTGGTCATGGCGGGATCGAAGAGAATGTCGGTGCCCCAGGCGGTCTTGAGCCGGTGCTTCCTGGCCAGCTCGAAGGCCGCGTCGGTGCCGGCGAACATCACGCTCTGCTTGGCCTGACTGGCTGACCCCTCGGGGTACTGATTGGCGTAGGGGCCGGCGACAAAGGCCTGGGAGGAGAACCACACGCCTTCCCCGGCGATCATGCGGGCCGTCTCCTCGTCCAGCATCTGGCCGTGGTCGATGCAGCGCACGCCGCCCCGGATCGCCGTCTGCATGGCGCGCGGCGTATAGGCGTGGACCGTCACATAGGTCCCCCAGTTCTCGGCGGAGTCGACGGCGGCGCGGAACTCGGCCTCGGTGTATTGGGCCACGTCGATCGGATCATAGGCGGACGCCACGCCCCCTCCGGCAGCCAGCTTGAGCTGGCTGGCGCCCAGCATCAGCTGTTCGCGAGAGCGTTTCAGCACCTGCTCCGTCCCGTCGGCGATGGCGCCGGCGCCGAGCACCTCGCCGCGTGACAGGGGTGCGCCGAGCGCGGTGGGCACTTCATGGGGCATGCGGAAATCGCCGTGGCCGCCGGTCTGGGAGATCATGGCGCCCGACGGCCAGATCCGGGGACCGACCGTCAGGCCGGCGTCGATGGCGCGCTTGAGGCTGAAGGCCGGCCCGGCCAGATCCCGGATGCTGGTGAAGCCGCGCATCAGGGTGCGCTCGGCTTCCGCCGCCGCCGCCAGGGTGATCAGACCCAGGTCGGCGGTCATCAGCTCCATCATGGACATGGCGCACAGCATCGAGTGCCAGTGGGCGTCGATCAGCCCGGGCATCAGGGTCCGGCCGCCGCAGTCGATGGTCTGGACGCCGTCTGTCGGGCGGTCGGCGCCTCTCAGCACCGCAGCGATCTGGCCGCCCTCGACCAAGACGCTATGCCCGTCCTGCAAGCGAGGGGTGACGCCGTCGAAGAGGCGAAGATTGGTGAACAGGCGCGGTTGGTCTGGGGTCTGCGCAAAGGCCGGTCTTGCCGCGAACGCCGCCGCACCGGCTCCCACAGCTCCGAGAAGATGACGTCGCGACCACGCCCCGGCTGTTGCCTTGTCGCCCAGTGACTGCGCCATTCAGCGCTCCCATGCCGCGTTGACGAACGTTGTTTGCCAAGATAGCGCATTCGACGAAAATGCAGAAATCGCACCGGGATGCCCCACCCTCGACAACGTCGGGCCTCGATTCGGCCGAGAAGCGAATGTTGCATCCCGGCGGTCAAAAAAGCACAGTTCTGCGATGGCAAGATCATCGATTCACGTATGCGTCGCGTTCGTCGTCGCGCTGGTCGTCG
>CAYWDO010000067.1:0-6856 GCA_964456995.1 uncultured Brevundimonas sp. | reverse complement strand
GTCGTCGCGCTGGTCGTCGGCGGCGCCGTAGAGGCCCAGGAGGTCCGCGACTACGGGATCACTCGGCGGGGGCGTGTGCCGGACACGCAGGTCATGGAGGACGCCCGCGCAGCCTTGGACCGGGCAGGCGTCGCATGTTCGATAGAGGCGGCTCGTCTGCGAGGGCGAGACGAACGGCGCGTCCCTCAGTTCGAAGTGACGTGTCGCGAGGGGCCGGGATACCTGGTCGTGGCAGACACGGACGCCAAGGCGCTGAGCTGTCTTGTCCTGGAATCGCAGCGTGACCGCGCCCGTCGCGATTCGCAGTCGACGAAAGGGCCAAGGTGCGAACTTCGCGCCAATCAGATTGTCCTTCCCCTATTTGCAGCAATGGGCGCGCAGGCGGGTTTGACGTGCAAGATCGACGCGGGGCGGTTTGTCGGCTTTGCGCCCAGCCAGGGCGAGATCTACGAAATCGGCTGCGCCGACGAGAGCGGCGCCTGGATAGAGAAGATCGAGGACGGGTGGACGACCAAGGACTGCCTGCTGGTCTCCGCCCAGGGCGGGCAGTGCGTTTTCACCAACCACGCCGAGATCATCACAAGCTTCGCGCCAGCTTTGGGCAATTCGGACTTGGCCGGCTGTGATCTTCGATCCGTGCGCGCCATGGGGTCGAATGGCCTTGACCGATATTATGAAGTCCTGTGCGCGAGCCGGCAAAGCGCCGTGGTGCGGTTTGACGGACAGGGGGCCTTGGCGGAGGTCATCGCCTGCGCTTTGGCCGATCGGATAGGCGATGGCTGCCAGTTCTCCGCTCGCCCCCGGATGAACTGAATGCGGCGGACGCTGCGGCGTAGAACAAGAACCCAGGCCCTTTGTCTCACGCGCTAGCCCATGGCCGCAAAACGAGGCGTGCGGCACTCTGCCTTGATTCAAAAGGCCTTGTTAACCCGGACAGGGCACTCTCAGCTCCTGGTCGGGCGCCTGTTCGGCCCGAAGGAGTGTTCATGGCGGACCTGTCGGTCGCGCAACGGGCCGCCCTGGCTCAGCTGATCGCCGCTTGCCCGGATCGTCTGTTGGCCCAGCTGGAAGAGCTGGCGGCGGCGATGACGGGGGATCGGGCGTGGGCGCTGCGCGACATGGTCGAGGCCGAGGTGCTGGATCGGCGCCGGCGCGACGCCGCCTTTGCGCCGCTGTCGCCGCTGTTCCGGCCGCGGGCCGACGGGCTGGAGGGGTTGAGCTTTCCTGCGAGCGTCCCGGCGCGGTTGTGGCGGCTGGCCACCGGCAATGAACCCGAGCTTTTGCCGCAGCTGGACCGCGACGACGAGCTGTCGCGCATGGTGGCGGATCGGCTGTGCCTGAGCGCGGCCTCGGCGGTGCGGGATCGCTCGCCGATGATCTGGCCGGGGGCGACGGCGGATCAGGTGGCGGAACTGGCGGCCTGTTTCGATCTGGCCGGGCTGGCGCGGCGCTGCATGGATCATCTGGAGGCCTGGATGGGCCGGGCCGGGTTCGAGGCGACGGCCGAGTTGAAGCTGGCTCTGCGTCAGGCGGCGAGCATCGCCCCGGACGGGGCCGAGCGGCTGATGGAGATCTTGTTCGCCCATCTGTCGGACGCGCGGATGATGCTGCGGATCGTGGCCCACGCCACCCCGGTGGCGGGGCGCGAGACCTTTTTGGGCGAGAGCGAACTGGCGGTCTTCATTGACCGGGTGGTGACGGCGCTGGCCCATCGGGCGGCCCAGGCGACCGCCTTTGATCCCACAGCCGAGGGCGCGGACCCGGCGGCGCTGAAGGCCGATCTGGACTGGTGCGCCGAGACCCTGTCGGAGATCGACGTCAGCCTGCCGCTGCGTAGCGACAGCGCCTGGGGCAAGGCGGTGCGGCAGGCGCGGTTGAAGATCGCCTTGCGGCTGTCGGAACTGTTCACGGCGGCCGAGCGGGCGGCGGGCGCGGTCCTGCCGGTCGAGCGCACGGCCATGGTCGGGCGGATGACCCGGCCGTCGCCAAGGCTGGATCAGCCGGTGGATCCGTCGGCGGCGGCGCAGGCGAAGGCCCTGCTGGCGGTGATCGGGCTGGTGCGGGGACCGGCGGCGGTGTTCGGCTGCGAGGCGGATCGACGTCAGACCGCCGAGACGCTGACCGGGCAACTGGCGACCTGGGCCGACGAGGCGATCGAGCGGCTTAACGACGGCGCAGCGGCGGATGAGGGGATTGCGCGCAAGCGCATCGCCCTGACGGCCGAACTGCTGGGCCTGATCGGGGCCAAGGAGGCGCAGCGGACGGTGCGGCGGCGATTGACGGTGGCGGGAGCGCCGCCGAGCCTTGTCGTGCCGACTGCGACCTCGGGAGCCTCGCGTCAGCGCGCCTGATCCGCTAGACGGCGGGCATGACGATCTTCTGGATCATGACGGGACTGGCCGCGGCGATGGCCGGGCTTCTGGTTCTGGCCGGCGCGCGACGCGGGGCGGACGCGGAAGGCTTGGTTGATCGCGACGCCGCCGGACGCGAACTGGCCGAGCTGGACCGGCTGAAAACACGCGGCCTGCTGGACGAGGCGGGCTGGACCGCCGCCCGGGCCGAGGCGGGACGGCGGCTGCTGGCGGCGCGTCGCGACGCTCGCACGCCGACGGCCGGATCTAAGGATCGGCTCTGGGTTCTGGGCGGCATCGGCCTGACGACGGTCATCTCGCTGGCCCTCTATCTGGGTCTGGCCGCGCCGGGCATGGCGGATCAGGCCTATGAGACGCGGGTGCGCGACTGGGCGGCCTCGCCCGAGACGCTGGAGCCGGCGCAGGCGGCGGCGGTGATCGGCCGCATCGTCAAGGATCGGCCCGACGATCATCAGGCCCTGGTCATGCTGGGCGCGGCGCGGTTCGAGGCGGGCGACCCCATCGGCGCGGCCTCGGCCTTCCGCCGGGCGCTGGCGATCAAGCCGGACGACGCCCAGAGCTGGGCGCGGCTGGGCGAGAGCCTGGTGCGGGCCAACGAGGGCGCGGTCGGCGGCGACGCCGAGGCGGCCTTCGTCGAGGCCTTGAAGCGCGACCCGGATCAGCTGGGCGCGCGCTATTTCCTGGGCGAGGCGGCGCTGAAGCGCGGCGACAAGGCCGGGGCGGCGGCGGTCTGGGGGCCGCTGATCGCGGCGCTGGAGCCGAACGATCCGCGCCGGGCGGAACTGCAACAAAGACTGGGCGGGGCCGGATGAGCCTGCGCTGCAACCCTTCTGTGATGTCCTGACATGAGCTGGCTTCCCAAATCGCCCAAGGCGCGGCGGCGTCTGTGGATCGTGGCGGCGGCGGCGCCCGTGCTGGCGCTGGCGGTCGGCCTGTCGCTGTGGGCCATGAAGGACAACGTCACCTACTTCTTCTCGCCGTCCGAAGTGACCGAGGAGGCCGCGCCGGCGGGCCGGGTCATCCGTCTGGGCGGGCTGGTCGAGGCCGGCAGCGTGGTCAAGGGCGCGGACGGGACGGTGGTCTTCGTCGTCACCGACAATGTGGGAACCTCGACCGTCAGCTATCACGGCGACCTGCCCGATCTGTTCCGCGAGGGGCAGGGGATCGTGGCGCAAGGCGCCTTCCGCCCCGACCGCGTGTTTGAAGCCAGTCAGGTGCTGGCCAAGCACGACGAGACCTATATGCCGCGCGAAGTCGCCGACCGGCTGAAGGAAAAGGGCGAGTGGCGGCCTGAAACCGGCGAAGCCCCGCCGAGCAACGTGAGCCGCAGCCTGTGATCGTCGAACTGGGGGCGTTTGCGCTGATCCTGGCCCTGGTGTTGGCGGGGTTGACGACGGCGCTGGCGACGGCGGGGCGGCTGAGGCTGAGCCCGGTGCTGGCGGGGGCCGGGGGCGGGGCGCTGATCGCCTCGGCCGCGGCGACGGCCCTGGCGTTTGCGGCCCTGATCTACGCCTTTGCGGTGTCGGACTTCTCGGTGTCGAACGTGGCCCTGAACAGCCATACCGACAAGCCGATGCTGTACAAGGTGGCCGCCGCCTGGGGCAGCCACGAAGGCTCGCTGGTGCTGTGGTGCCTGGTCATGACCGGCTTCGGCGGGGCGCTGGCGCTGGCGCGCGGCCTGCCGTTCGGGCTGAAGACCTCGAGCGTGGCGGTGCAGGGCGCGCTGTCGACCATGTTTCTGGCCTTCGCCGTCTTTACGTCGAACCCCTTTGCGCGGCTGGATCCGGCGCCGGTGCAGGGGGCGTCGCTGAACCCCCTGTTGCAGGACCCGGCGCTCGCCTTCCATCCACCGCTGCTCTACGCGGGCTATGTGGGCTTTTCGGTCTGTTTCTCGCTGGCGGTCGCCGCCCTGATCGAGAAGCGGGTCGATCCGGCCTGGGGCCGCTGGGTGCGGCCGTGGGCGCTGGCGTCCTGGGCCTTCCTGACAGTCGGCATCACCCTCGGGTCCTTCTGGGCCTATTACGAACTGGGCTGGGGCGGCTGGTGGTTCTGGGACCCGGTGGAGAACGCCAGCTTCATGCCGTGGCTGGCGGGGGCGGCCCTGCTGCACTCGGCCATCGTGACGGAGCGGCGCGGGGCGCTGGCGGGATGGACGGTCTTCCTGGCCATCCTGGCCTTCACCTTCTCCATGCTGGGGGCGTTTCTGGTGCGCTCGGGCGTGCTGACCAGCGTCCACGCCTTCGCCGTCGATCCCGAGCGGGGCATGATGCTGCTGGCCATCCTGGGCGTGGCGGCGGGGGCGGCCTTTATCCTGTTTGCGTTCCGGGCTCCGGCGATCCGGTCGGGCGCGGCCTTCGCGCCGGTCAGCCGTGAAGGCGCGCTGGTGCTGAACAACCTGTTCCTGACGGCGGCGGCGGCGACGGTGCTGCTGGGGACGCTGTACCCGCTGATCCTTGAGGGGATTTCGGGGGCGACCATTTCAGTGGGGCCGCCCTATTTCAACGCCACCTTCACGCCGTTGATGGTGGTGGCCTGTCTGATCCTGCCCGCCGGGCCTCTGCTGGCGTGGAAGCGCGGCGACCTGAAGGGGGCCTTGCAGCGGCTGTGGCTGGCGGCGGGTCTGGCGGTCGTGGCGGCGTTCGCGGCCTTCCTGCTGTTCGAGCCGAAGAAGGCGCTGGCGGCGGCGGGACTAGGCGTTGGGGCCTGGCTGATCCTGGGGGCGCTGGCCGAGGTCGGCGTGCGCACGAAGGCGTTCCGGGCGCCGGTGGCTGAGACTGTGCGTCGGGCCAGGGGCCTGCCGCTGGGCGCCTGGGGCATGACCCTGGCCCATGCGGGTCTGGGGATCTTCATTCTGGGGGCGGTCGTCGAGACCAGTTTCAAGGCTGAGGCGGCGGCGGCGGTGCCTCTGGGCGGCGTGGTCTCGTCGGGGCCGTGGAAGGTGCGGCTGGACGCGGTCGAGGTGATCGAGGGGCCGAACTATCTGGCCGAGCAGGGGCGCTTTACGGTGGGGCCGATCAAGGGGGGGGCGGTCGAGCGCAGCATCACCGCCGAGCGGCGCTTCTTCCCGGCTGGTGGTCAGACGACGACCGAGGTGGGGCTCGACTTCCGCGGACTGGACGACGTCTATGTGGTCATGGGCGAGCGGGCGCGCGCGGACGACGGCCAGCAGGCCTGGACGGTGCGGGTCTATTACAATCCGTGGGCGCGGCTGATCTTCCTCGGGCCGATGATCATGGCGCTGGGCGGGGTGCTGTCGCTGCTGGATCGGCGGCTGCGGGTCGGGGCGGGTTCGCGTCGCAAGACGGAGGTCAAGGCGTGAGGCGCCTGGCGGCGCTGGCCGGGGCTCTGAGCCTCTTGGCGGGCGCGGCGATGGCCGAGCCGCCGCCTGCGCCGGATCGCCCCTTGCCGGACGCGGCGCAGGAGGCGCGGGCGCGGGCACTGTTCACCGACATCCGCTGCGTCGTCTGTCAGCACGAATCCATCGCCGACAGCCCGGCGGGCATCGCCGCCGACATGCGCCGTCTGGTGCGTGAGGAGATCGCGGCGGGCAAGAGCGACCAGACTGTGCGTCAGGATCTTGTGCGGCGCTATGGGGACTATGTCCTGTTCCAGCCGCCGGTGCGGGCCGGGACCTGGCTGCTGTGGTTCGGGCCGTTCGCCCTGGTGCTGGGCGCGGGGGCGGTGTTCGTGTGGCGGGCGCGGCGGCGGCGGGTCGAGGTGCAGCCTCTGACGCCGGAAGAAGAGCGAGCGCTGGCGGACCTGACAGACCAGCCGGGCGACGTCGAGCGCTGAGTTCGGTCTCGTCTCATTTCCCGCTCATCCCGGCGTCCGCCGTGATGAGCGGGCAAGGGGGCGGCTCTCCAAAATGACAGGCTTCGCCGCGATCCTGACGCACGCGCGCCTCACGGCGAACGCGGATCAGGAACAACCATTGCGGGGGCGTGCATTGGCTTTGGCCAAGACGCCCTATATCCATGGGCTGACGGAGCTTTTGGAGCTCCAGATTTCACGACTGCAAGGACGACGATGCTGAAGCGCAAGGAGTTCATTCTGGGGGCGGCCGTGGGCCTGTCCTTCGCCGCTGTGGCCACGGCGGGCGGGGTTATCAGCTGGCCTGGCGCGCACGCCGCGCCGGCGACCGCCCAGGCCGGACGGCTGGTGCCCTCGGCCGGGGCCGCGGGTCTGGCCTTCGCCCCGCCGCAGGGCGCGCCGCTCAGCTTCGCCGACATCTTCCAGCAGGTCGCGCCCGCCGTGGTGCAGATCGACGTCAAGACGCGGGTTCAGCGCCCGGCTGGCGCGATGATCCAGATCCCCGGCTTCGGCGCCGTGCCCATTCCCGGCGGGCCGCGCGGCGGCGGTTCGGGCGAAGAGGGCGAGGACGACAACTCGACCACGGCCCTGGGCGCCGGTTCCGGCTTCCTGATCTCGGCCGACGGTTTCATCGTCACCAACAACCACGTCGTCGAGAACGCCGAGGAGATCAA
>CAYWDO010000066.1:0-12772 GCA_964456995.1 uncultured Brevundimonas sp. | reverse complement strand
TCCGTGACCGCCGCCCGGAACTGTACGGGGCGCTCGCGACGGGCCGCCCGGTCTAAGTCAACAATCCTCCCTCATAGCGAAGCGTATGGGGGAGGGCGACCGCGAAGCGGTGGAGGGGGCAAGCCACACGCACCGCCGTTTCCGCACCCTCCACCATGCTGCGCATGGTCCCCCTCCCCCGCTGCGCAGGGGAGGATCTCAGCCTACTGATCAAGGTTCCGCGCCACGACATTGTTCGTGGCGCCGTCGCCGTCGTCGGCGCTGCTGCCGAAAGGATAGCCGCGGTCTGCGCTGCAATAGGCGCGGCGGCCTTCGCGTGAGCCGACCACGACCAGTTGGGGCCGCAGCCGCGCCGCGCCGTTAAAGGTATTGTCCGTGATGTGATTATCGGACGGCGTCTGATGCCGGATCACGCCGCGCTCGCCGCAGTTGCGATAGAGGAAGACGCCGCCCCGTCCGCCGAGCGTGAAGCGGTTGCGGGTGATGCGGTTGCGCGCCGAGCCATCGACTGCAATGGCCTCGCGCTTGGTCGCGACGGCGATAATGTTGTTCTCGATCCGGTTGTCGGCGCTCTCGGCGTCCAGATAGACGGCGGTCGCATCGCTGCGGCCCGTCAGCGTCGAGTTTGTCAGGCTGAGCCGCGTCACGCCCGGCCCGACGTAGAGGGGGATGGAGCCTGTTCCCAGGATGATCACCCGCTCCAGCTCGATATGGCTGGGCGCGGACCCTTGCGTCGTCGCAACGTGGTCGGCCGTGCGTGACGAAGCGCGCAGGTCGTCATAGCTCCCGTCCGCCCCCATGCCCCAGACGCGCACGGCGCCGTGGATGGTGCAGTTCTCGATGCGGATGTCGGTGGGGCGGCTCCAGTGATTGGCAGTAAGGCGGCGCGACCAGATGGCGATGGTGGGCTGGCGGGTGGTGGTCAGGATCCCCGGTCTTCCGACCGCGCCGCCGTTGCAATCCAGTCCGCCGCCCGACGCCTCAGCGCCTTCGATCAGCAGGGGGCGGCGGATGCTCTGGCCAGATGTCAGCACGGCGCGGCAGGTCAGGCGATAGGGCGTCTCGGCCTCGGCGGTGAGGTCGCGCAGCTCAGCGGCGGTGCAGGGACGGGCGGCGGGCAGGGCCCAGGCGTCGGGCGCGGCGACTAGCAGCAAGGCCGCCAGCAGCACCGTCATCAGGGCAGGGGCGTGGCCAGGGCCAGACGCTCGGAGGCGCAGCCGGGGTTGGTCAGGCCTGTCGCTCGCGCAGCGGCCAGCTCCGGTCGGGCGGCGGCCAGGTCAGCGTCGAAGCCGGGCGTGGCGACGGCGGCCTCGAACACGGCCTTGCCCAGGACCTCTCCGGCGGCGACGTCGCTGGGATAGTGCATGCCGCAGACCAGTCGGCTCAGGCCCACCTCACGGGCGATGCGGCGAGCCTCAGGAGCGCTCTGGGGCTCCAGCGCGGCGAAGGCCTCGCCATAGACAGTCGCCACCGTCGAACTGCCGGACGGATAAGAGGCGCCCTTGCGGCCGGCCTCGCCGACGCGCTGGCAGGGGCGGCGCTCCGGATCGTCGCCGACGGGCCGAGGACGGAAAACACGCGCCTTGGCCAGTTCGGCGGCGGCGTCGGAATCGTGGAACAGCCGCTGCATCAGCCGGTTCAGGTTCGGCGTCGTCGCCGAGCCGAGGCGAAGGCCCAGGGCGCAATCGAAATGCTGCAGCGCCAGCGGAGGGCGCAGCTCAGCATGGGCGGTGGCCAGCAACCAGCGGTCGCTGTCTTCCAGCGTCACGAAGCGGGCGGAGCGGGACTTGTCAGCCAGATCCGTCGCGGAGCCTGCAATGGGCGGCGGCGGCACGGCGTCGGCCAGAGCCTGGATCAGAGGCCCGCTGAGATAGCCCTCGGTCTTGGAGACGGCGGCCTGCACCGCCTGAGGGCGCAGAGCGGCGGGGGTGCCCGCACAGGCTGAAAGCAGAGCGGCGACGGCGATCAGGCCAACGGTCGCCTGACGCATCAGACTCCGGCGCTCCAGGTCAACTGGACCGAGGTCAGACCGCCTTCACCGGGCGCGGCGACAACCTGTAAAGTGGCGCCGTTATCCTTACGGGCCGAAGCGCCATAGGCGCGGGCCTCGCCCTGGTTCATGGCCATGACGGGAGCCAGTCCGGCGGCCTCGGCGCGCTGTCGATAGAAGGCGATCACGGTTTCGGGCGTGGCGTCGGTCGTGAAGGTGATCAGGCCGCCCGGCCCGGCCGGGCCGGAGGCGACGGTTGCGGGCGCGTCGGCCTGGGCCCCGGGGTAGAGGGCGGCGAAGATCGGGGCGCCTTCAATCTGGTCGCCCACAGCGGAAGAGGGCGCGACGTCAACTGCGGAAGGGGCAGGCGCAACCGGCGCAGTTTCAGCAGGCGTGGATTCCGCGACAGGGACCGAAGCGTCGATTTCGGGCGCAGCTTCGCTCCTTCCGTCGCATCCGGTAAGGCCGACCGTAAGGGCCACGGCGACGGCTGCCACGCTACGCTTCATTCCGCCTACGTCCTTGAGACTGTTCAACTTGGTGAACACCGTGGCCCATCCGTGCGGCGGCAGCAAGGCGGTTCAACCCGTGGGGGCGTCCACATCGTCGCCAGGCTGGCCGGTCGATTTGCGTGCGTCTTCCGGGCCGCCCGCTGGCTTGGCGCCTTCACTCTTGGCGCGCCGCCCTTCGGCCGCCAGGGCCTCGTTGATCACATCCTGGTCCGGATCAATATCGGAGCCCGAAGCCGAGCCGCCGCGGAGCGAGCCGGCGCGCGTGTCCGAGCCCATGTCGGAGCCGTCCAGCGCCTTTTTCAGGGCGTCCTCCGTGTGGCCCAGGTCCGGCTTTTCCCCCATGGCGGCGGCTTCGCGGGCTTCTTCGGTATCGGTCTTGGGATCGGCCATCATCGTCTCCTTGTTGAAGACATAACGCCGAGCGACGGGGCGATGGTTCCCCCATGAAAAAGGCCGGCGGAGCAATCCGCCGGCCATTGATCCGCGATCGGATCTCTTTCTACTTGCCGAACAGCTTGTTCCAGCGACGCTTCTCGCGGTTTTTCCAGGCGCCGCGGTGATAGGCGTCCGAACCGATCAACGGCACCACGGTCGTGGCTTCGGCGAAGACCATCTGCTCGTGGGTGGTCTGGACCTTGCCCCAGGAGGCGGCCTCTTTCAGCGTCGAGGACGAGCAGGCGCCGTCGCGGACGTCGGCGACGGTGATCTGGACCGCATAACGGTGCATCTCAGCCTCGACGCCCAGGATCTCGGCGCAGACGACGGTGTCCTGGGCGAAGTTCTTGGGCACGCCGCCGCCGACCATGAACAGGCCGGTGACGCCCGCCGCGATCTTGATGTCGGTCAGTTCGCGGAAGTCGGCGATGGCGTCCAGCATCAGATAGGGCTGGCCGGCGGCGGCTCGCTCCTTCTGGTGCTTGACCAGGCCGAATCCGGCCGAGCTATCGACGAAGGCCGGGCAGAAGATCGGCACGCCCTCTTCATAGGCGGTCTGGATCAGCGAGCCGGGCTTCTTGGCGTTGCCCTCGCTCAGCCACTTGCCCATTTCCCAAATGAACTCACGGCTGGAATAGCCGCGCGGCTCCAGCCGGTTGGCGATCTCCAGGATGGTGTGGTCGCAGGCCTGGAGCTCTTCCTCGTCGATATAGGTGTCGTAGATCCGGTCGATGTAGTTTTCGCGCAGGACGTTGTCGTCCACCTCGCCGGCGGCCTGATAGTGCTTGAAGCCCAGGGCCTCGAAGAAATCCATGTCCACGATCGAAGCGCCGGTGGCGACGACGGCGTCCACCATGCCGAACTTCACCATGTCGCGGTAGACGTGCATGCAGCCGCCGGCCGAGGTCGAACCGGCCAGGATCAGCCAGGGCGAGCAGTCCTTGTCCTCGATGGCCATGGAGAAGATGTCGGCGGCGCGGGCCGTGTCCCGGCTGGAGAACGACATCTTGCGCATGCTGTCGATGATCGGGCGTGCGTCGAAGCTGGTGATGTCGACGTGCTCGACGGTGTTCTGCAGCAGCTGCGCTTTCGCGTTGCTTTGAGCGGGAGCGTTCATTTCGGAGGTTAACCCTGGATTTGAGCGCCCGTCGCCAAGAAGAAGCAGCGGCCCGGACGGAGCGACGGGCCGCTGCAGATCATACCAACGTCCGAAGACGGTTTTGGGTCAGGGGATCAGCGCTTGCGCTTGCGCACGCCGGCCTTGCCCTTGGGGCGCGACAGGCGAACGATCTTGCGCGCGGCTTCTTCGGCCGAAGTGCGAACCGTCGGGATCGAGCGCGGCGCCAGGCCGTACATCGAGCCCATGGGGGCGTCCTCGACCACGGCGATTTCGTGCTCGCCATAGCCGTTGAAGCCGGTCGTCATGGCCACGCCATAGGCGCCCAGCATGCCGATCTCGATGAAGTCGCCTTCCTGCACATCGGCCGGCAGCCAGAACGGACCTGGCATATGGTCGATGCTGTCGCAGGTCGGGCCGTAGAAGCGGAAGGGCTTCAGGTCCGAAGCGGCCTCTCCGTCCCGAACCAGCTTGGTCGGGAAGGGCCAGCGCGAGTGGGTGGCGTCGAACAGCGAGCCATAGGAGCCGTCGTTCAGATACAGGGCGTCACCCTTGCGCAGGTCCACGCGGCAAAGCACCGACGAGGATTCAGCGACCAGCGCCCGGCCGGGTTCGCACCACAGCTCGGTCGTTTCCGACACCGGCATCTCGTTGAAGCCGCGATGGATGGCGTCGGCGTACTCGCTCAGGTCCGGCGGGACCATGCCCGGATAGACCGAAGGGAAGCCGCCGCCGACATCGACGATATCGACGAAGACGCCCGCCTTCTTGATGGCGCGCCCGACCTGCGACATGGCGGCTTCATAGGCCGACGGCCGCATGCACTGCGAACCGACGTGGAAGCTGACGCCCATCTGGCCGTCCTGCACCGCCTGGCGCACGGCCAGAAGCAGGGCAGGGGCCTGATCCGGCGAAACGCCGAACTTGCCCGACAGGGAATAGGCCGCGCCGTCCGCCGAGACGGACATGCGAACGACCAGGTTCAGGTCGTCGGCATTGTCAGTGGCCTCGATGATCTTCTGCAGTTCGTCGTGGCTGTCGAGCACGAAGGTGCGCACGCCGTGATCGGCGTAGGCGGCCTTGATCGCGCCCCGGCTCTTGACCGGGTGCATGAAGGCCAGGCGTGCGTTCGGGCTGACCGAGCGAACCAGCTCGATCTCGGCCAGAGAGGCGACGTCAAAGGCGTTGACGCCCTGCTCCACCAGAGTCTCGATGACCCAGCGGGAAGGGTTGGCCTTCACGGCATAGAAGACGTCGGCTTTTAGATTATCCTGGAACCAGCGCGCCGCTACGGAAACCGAACGCGGCCGCACGAGTGCGACGGGACGTTCAGGGGACCGCTCGCGGACCAGGTCCAGGGGAAATTGGTACGTGCGCAATTCACGTAGCCCCCTGCTAATTGTTAACCCAGACCGGCGTTAGCAGCGCTTAACGGTTAGACCACGGGGTCCGCCGGAAGGCGCGATGTAGGGATAGTGGACTGTCATGTAAAGCGGTAATTTCATGACCTGATCCACAGGCTAGAGGGCGCGGCATGCCCCCGCACTGGACGAAAACGACGCAGGCGTGCCATTAAGACTTGTCGAAACGCGCTTGGCGCGTCATGCGGCGCCCCCTGTTGCAACCGCCACCCACGGGTTCATGAATCCTTCAGCCGCCGCCGTCGCGTCCGTAAGGGATGTGTCGAAGACCTACGGAGCCCGAAAGGCGCTCGACGGCGTGTCCGTCGAAGTGGCCGCCGGCGAGATGGTCGCCCTGATCGGTCCGTCCGGTTCTGGCAAGTCCACGCTCCTGCGCTCCATTACCGGATTGCATCCGATTGATCCCGGAAAGGGCACGATCCAGGTGTTCGGCGAGACCGTTCAGCAGAATGGCCGCATCACCGGTTCCGTCCGCCGTGCGCGCGGCAAGCTGGGCATGATCTTTCAGCAGTTCAATCTGGTGGGGCGTCTGTCGCTCTTTTCCAATGTCATGCTGGGCGCGCTGGGGCGGCTTCCGGGCTGGCGCGGCGCCTTCGGCGTCTGGCCCAGCGAGGATCGCGAGCGGGCGATGACCGCCCTGCATCGTGTCGGGGTGTCTGACTATGCGGCGCAGCGCGCCAATACCCTGTCCGGCGGTCAGCAGCAGCGGGGCGCCATCGCCCGCGCCATCGTCCAGGGCGCCCAGGCCATCCTGGCGGATGAGCCCGTCGCTTCGCTGGACCCGGTTTCGGCCCGCAAGGTGATGGAATTGCTGGTGGAACTGAACCGACGTGACGGCATGGGCGTGATCGTCACCCTTCACCAGGTGGACTACGCCATTCGCTATTGCGACCGCGTCATCGCCCTGCAAAAGGGCAAGGTGGTCTATGACGGCCCCTCGACCGGTCTCGACTCCAAGCGCCTGATTGAAATTTACGGTCCCGAGTATGAGGACGCGTTCTGGGAGGCCAAGGCATGAGCCGCATCGCCATCACCCGCCGCCTTCTGGGCGTCGCCGCTGTTTCCCTGACGCTGGGCCTCGCGGCCTGCGGCAAGGGCGAAGAGAACACGTCGGGCGTTCCGACCGAGATCACCTTCTCGATCCTGTCGGCGGAAGGCCAGGCTTCATCGGGGCCGATGTGGCAGCCGCTTCTGGATGACATGTCCAAGGCGATCGGCGTGCCGGTTAAGCCTTATTTCGGCTCGAACTACACGGTTCTGGTCGAAGCCATGCGCGGCAACCACACCCAGGTCGGCTGGTTCTCGGCCAAGCCTGAGGTCGAGGCCATTGATCGCGCCAACGCCGAAGTCATCGCCCGTACGGTGAACCGCGAAGGTCTGGATTCCTATCAATCGACGCTGATCGTCAAGAAGGGCTCGGGCATCACGCTGGAAAAGGTGATGGCTTGCGGCAAGCAGTATAATTTCGGCATCGGCGACGCCCAGTCGACCTCCGGCACACTGGCGCCCATGACCTTCCTGTTCAATGCGCGCGGCGTCGTGCCGTCGCAGTGTTTCAAGACCGTGCGCTCGGCCAATCACCAGGCCAACGCCTTTGGCGTGGCGACGGGCGTGGTCGATGTCGCCACCTCGAACAGCGTCAACACCATCTTCATGCGCCGTGAAAACCCGCAACTGGCCAACCAGATCGAAGAAATCTGGACCTCGCCGCCGGTGCCTGAGAGCGGCATTGTCGTGCGCGAGGACCTGGACCCTGCGCTCAAGGAAAAGATCCGCAGCTTCTTCCTGACCTACGGGCAGGGCGAAGGTCCTGAAGCCGAGCGTCAGCGCAAGGTGCTGGCGGGCCTGGAGTATTCCCGGTTCGCCGCCGCCGACGACAGCTACCTGAATCCGATCCGCGAAATGATTGCCGACCAGAAGCGCGGGGACGCGGAAGCCAAGGGCGACAAGGCCGCCGCCGCCGCCGCCGTCGCCGAACTCCAACGTCTTCGCAGCCTGCGTGAGGTCCAGCCTTGACCTCAGCTCCGCTGACGCCGACCGCCGTTCCGGCGGCGCCCAGGAAGTCCGCCGTCTCCTGGGCGATGGACCTCCTGGTCTGGGGCGGCGTGATCGCCGTCCTGCTCTACAGCATCGACGCTGTCGATCTGGGCAATATTTCGCGTCTGTTCTCAGGCAATGACAGCACCCGCCTGTTCGTCCACGATCTGCTGCGTCCGGACTTCTCCGACTGGAAGATGTTCGTCGCCAAGATGTGGGAGACGGTCCAGATCGCCCTGTGGGGCACCTTCCTGGCTGTGCTGCTGGGCATCCCGCTGGGTCTGGCCGCTGCGCGCAACATGGCGCCTCAGTGGGTCGTGACCCCGGTGCGCTGGCTGATGAATCTGCTGCGTTCGGTGCCTGATCTGGTGATCGGCCTGCTGTTCGTGACTGCCGTGGGCCTTGGCCCTCTGGCGGGCGTGCTCGCCATCACCCTGAACACGGCCGGCGTACTGGCCAAGCTGTTCTCGGAAGCCGTCGAGTCCATCGACAAGGGACCGGTTGAGGGCGTTCGCGCCACGGGCGCGTCCAAACTGCATGAGATCGTCTGGGGGGTGATCCCGCAGGTGGCGCCGCTGTGGACCTCGTTCGCGCTCTACCGCTTTGAATCGAACAGCCGGTCGGCGACGGTTCTGGGCCTGATCGGCGCCGGCGGTATTGGTCAGGTGCTGTTCGACAGCATGAACGCCTTCGACTTCCGCGCGGTCTCGGCCATCGTCATCATTGTGGTTGTCGCCGTCACCCTGATCGACAGCCTGTCCCAGGTCATGCGCAAGCGTCTGCTGTAGCCGGCGTTTTCCGTAACGACCGCAAGGTTTGCCCTGACTGTCACAAAGGTCTGGTCGGACCGTCACACTCCGCTGCTCTAAAGCGTCGCATACTGACGACTTGGAAAGGTCCGGCCATGATCCGTTCCCTGAAACTTACCGCCTGCGCCGCCGCGCTGGTCGCCCTGGCGGCTTGCGGCGACAATGAGGGCGGCGGCGCCCCCGGCAGCCAGAAGGCGCGGGCTGGCATCTGGGCGGCCGGTTCGTCGACCGTCTTCCCCTTCGCCACGCGTGTGGCCGAGAACTTCGCCCGCACCTCGGGCGGTTCGGCGCCGCGCGTTGAATCGCTCGGCACCGGCGGCGGCATCCAGGCCTTCTGCGCAGGCATCGGCCCCTCGACCCCTGACATCGCCAACGCTTCGCGCCCGATGAAGCAGGGCGAGTTCGACCGCTGCGTCGCCAACGGCGTCACCGACATCGTTGAGATCAAGATCGGCTTCGACGGCATCGTCATCGCCACGGCCCGCACCGGCAACAGCTTCAACTTCGAACTGAACGACCTCTATGAAGGTCTGGCCAAGGAGGTCCCCGGCCCGAACGGGACCTTCGTCGCCAACCCGGCCACGACCTGGAACCAGGTCAACAAGGCCCTGCCGAACCAGCGCATCCAGGTCTATGGCCCGCCGCCCACCTCGGGCACGCGCGACGCCTTCTTGGAACTGGGCATGGCGCCCGGCGGCGAACTGATCCCCGCCGTCGCCGCCTTCAAGGACGACAAGACCCGGTTCGAGACCCTGACCCACACCCTGCGTGAAGACGGCGTCTGGGTTGATTCCGGCGAGAACGACAACGCCATCGTCCAGACCCTGACCCGCACCCCGGGCTCACTCGGCGTGTTCGGCTTCTCCTTCCTGGAGCAGAACATGGACACGGTGAAGGCCGAGACCATCGACGGCGTCGCGCCCTCGGCCGAGACCATCGCCGACGGCACCTATCCGCTGGCCCGCAGCCTCTACATCTACGTCAAGAAGGCCCACATCGGCGTGACGCCGGGGCTGGAGCAGTTCGTGCAGGAATTCATGTCGGAAGGCTCCGCCGGTCGCGGCGGCTATCTGCAGGACCGTGGCCTGGTGCCTCTCCCCGCCGACCAGATGACCGCCGAACGCGCGAAGGCGGCCGCCATGACCTCGATGGCCCGCCCGAACTAGGTTTACTGCCCGGGTTAGGCCGACGACGCCCCGGGATCGGTCCCGGGGCGTTTGTCGTTGGCCGGCGTGCTTAGCGCCGATCTACGACATGGGTGCGGATGTAGTCGCGCGCCCTCTGGATGGCCTGTTCACCAGCGGCCTGGCCCAGGGTTCGGTCCCCCAGCTTGTCGAGCGCGTCATAGGCCAGCCGGGCGACAGCCTTCATGTCGCGCGGATCCCATGAGGCGGGTGCGGGCGTCCAACCGCCGCGGTGCGCCAGTTGCGGATAAGCAGGCCAGACAGGGCCGTGCGAGAGTTCATCGTCCGGAAGCGGCGCGGTCAGGACGCGGGAGACGCCCGCCAGGTCGAGGACCTGTGCAGCCACCGACTGGAGGATTTCCACTCGAGGATGGTTGACGGTGTGCATGAAAGGCGATGCGGGGGCGTTCAGGAAGGCGGACAAATCAAAGCCGTGGCGGCGGGCCTGAGGTTCCAGCAGGGCGACTGCCTCGTCGAAAGCGTCGAAATAGCCGAGCGCGGCGTAGGCGAAGGCGTTGAACAACAGGGCTGCGCGTTCAGGCGGCAGACCTTCGGCCCAGGCCGCGCACAACAGGGCGGAATGATAGGGGCCAGCGATCCCCTCAGCCACCCGGCCGTCCCGCACGACATAGACGCAGTCGGGGTGGAAACCGCGAAAGATGATCGACGGCCAGCGGCGCGCCCGCGATCCGGTTTGCGCCAGCGCTGTCTCGAAGAGGCCGGCCAAGCGAGGCTGCACCTCGTTCAAGGTCTGGATCAAGGCCAGGTCGCATACCGCCATTTCGGCGGCGACGGCCGCGATGACCTCTGCGTTATGGCCGTCAGCCAATGAAACGCTGCGCGACACCACCTCGACCTGGGGGGCGAGCAGGCGGATGCACTGAGCCACGCCGTGCGCCTGACAATTGCCGAGGACGCCGATTTTCATGACCGGTCGATCGCCTCTTCGTCGCAGACGACGCCTTGCAGCCCGGCGTACTCGTCCATCGCGGCAGCCGTCGGGACGCGAGAGGCGGCTAGTTTGGGCGAGGTCGGGGCGGCGGCTTCATGCAGATAGTGGCGGCCGAAAATCTTCATGACCTGGGCTACGCCTTCTGGAAGGACGCTGCGAAGGTCTTCGGCGAAGTAGCGGCCCCGGCTCTGCTGGCCGGTGATGATTTCGTAGCTGGGGAAGTAGTCGACGTCCTCGTTCTGGTGGACGACCGTCTCGACGGCGACACGCAGCACAGACTTGCTGTAGGTGGTCGCCGTCAGCACGTGACGATCGCTGATCGTGGCGACCAGGGCGACGGGCGAGACGGTGAGGAGCAGCCGCAGACCAGGGGTGAGGATGCGGGCCAGCTTCAGGACGGCGTTGAGGTCATCGATGATCTCCTGAACCATGAAATGATGCGGCTGGATCAGGTCGGGTCGAGGGGCGTCCCCAGCGACTCCCGGGGCCAGAGGAAAGACGGCGCCGTCTTCCTGGGACGCCCAGCCTTCGGTCAGGCCCAGGGTAAAGACCAGCACGTCGGCCTGTTCGAACATGGACCGCACCGCGTCCAGGTGCCGATCCCGGTCGGCCAGCATGGCCTCGAGACTCTCGAAGCCGTCTGGCTCGACCTGGGGCCGGAAGGGATCAACGAAACGCTCGCCCAGGCGCCAGGCGGGCTCGGCGGGCGCGAACAGGCCGAAGGCGCGCTGGAACAGCTGCAGCAGCTGGCGGGCGGTGTAGATGTTGCCGAACCGGGCGGGATAGACGCCGTAGTTCCGATCTGCCGGGCCGGCCTCTGTGACGAGGTAGTGGTAGCCGTCGGCCTGCAGGGCCCGTGATATATGCTGAGCGAAGCAACTGCCTGCGGTGACGATCCGATCCGCGCGCCCGAGGCCGAAACGGGGGTTCACGACGGGATCAACGTCCTCCGCCGCTACACGCGCCACAGATCGGGACCAGAAGGCGTGGTCAGGCTGGGCGCGATAAGGATTGGTGCTGTCTGCGCTAGCCATGGGCCTCTTTCGTCAGGCCGCCGCCTTGCGCCTCAGCCGGGCGATGCGGCGCAAGCGGCGCCAGAAGCGGCCGCGCTCGGGGTCGGGGTAGGGTTGAAGGTTCTCGACGAACTGCTCGGCCGAGGCGCGCCAGCTGAACTTCTCAGCGTAGGCGCGGACGTCCTTGCGGTCCAGTTCCAGGCATTTCAGGCAGGCGGTCTTCAGGTCGTCGTCGATGGCGCCGGCGTTGGAGCCGGGAATGATGTCGATCGGGCCGTGCGCCGGATAGGCGGCGACCGGCGTGCCGGCGCCCATGGCTTCCAGGATCACCAGGCCAAAGGTGTCGGTCCAGCTGGGGAAGACGAAGACGTCGGCGTCGGCGAAGCAGCGCGCCAGGTCCTCGCCGAAGCGGGCGCCCAGGAACTTGGCCTCGGGGTACTTTTCTTCCAGCTCGGCCCGGGCCGGGCCGTCGCCGACCACGATCTTGGTGCCCGGCAGGTCCAGTTCGAGGAAGGCCTCGATGTTCTTCTCGACCGCCACGCGGCCGACGTTGAGGAAGAAGGGACGGGGCCAGGCGTCGCCGCCCATCTCCTTGTAGATGGGCTCGAGGTCGGGGCGGAACAGGTCGGTGTCCACGCCGCGCGTCCAGGGCGAGACGTTGCGGAAGCCGTGCTCGACCAGTTCGTCGCGCAGGGTCGGGGTCGCCACCATCAGCCGGCCCGACGGTTTGTGGAACCACTTCATATAGGCGTAGCCGACCTGAACCGGGATCGGGAACCGGGCCGAAACATATTCCGGGAACTTGGTGTGATAGCTGGTGGTGAAGGGCAGCTTCCATTCCACGCAGATGCGACGCGTGGCGATGCCCAAGGGGC
The DNA here is from genome assembly GCA_964456995.1 of uncultured Brevundimonas sp. Lineage (GTDB taxonomy): Bacteria > Pseudomonadota > Alphaproteobacteria > Caulobacterales > Caulobacteraceae > Brevundimonas. The sequence continues at coordinate 427 of CAYWDO010000066.1, read as the reverse complement.
CTTCGGTGGCGATGTGGACCGCCTCGGGCTCGAAGGCGCGCAGGCGTTCGCGAATCTCTTCTTCCGCGCCCAGGGCCAACCGAATTTCGGGATAGGTCGGGCAGGGGATGGTCTTGAACTGGCTGGGTTCGATGACCTCGACCTCATGACCCATGGCGCGGCACTCGGCCACGGTGCGGGTCAGGGTGCGGACGACGCCGTTGACCTGAGGCTCCCAGGCGTCGGTGACCAGAACAATGCGCATGAAGTCGAGTGGGCCCGGGCCGTTTCGCTGAGCCGGAAGTTCTAGCCGCTTCGGATGACGAAGGCGAGACGGCTTACAGCGGCAGGACCGTCGTCGACTTCACCTCTTCGAGAACGGCATAGGTTCGCGTCTCGCGCACGCCGGGCATCCGCACCAGGATGTCGCCGAGGAAGACGCGGTAGG
>CAYWDO010000065.1:11170-12784 GCA_964456995.1 uncultured Brevundimonas sp. | reverse complement strand
CAGCGCATCCGCGTCTCGGGCCGTCGTGACCTGTCCGAGAGCCTGATCTCGACCGGCCTGCCCTTCATCGGCAAGACGGGCCATTCGCAAGCCATCAAGGACATCCACGCGGTCGGCCAGCGTGTCGCCGGCATCCGTCGCCTGGGCGCCGCGTCACTGGACTTCGCCTGGGTCGCCGCCGGCCGCTACGACGCCTTCTTCGAGCGTAACCTGCAGCCCTGGGACGTAGCGGCGGGCATCCTGTTCGTCACCGAAGCGGGCGGCACGGTCACCACCATCGACATCGACGGCGACCCCAAGAACGGCAAGCAGATCCTGGCCTCCAACCCGGAACTGCACCCGCAACTGCGCAAGATCCTGCAAGCGGCGTAACTAAAATTCTCCCTCCCCTTCATGGGGAGGGTGGCTGAGACCCGCAGGGTCGAGGCCGGGTGGGGGCGGCGCGGTCATTGACCCGCCGCCCTTTGCTTGCCTGGCCCACCCCACCCGCTCGCCGCTTCGCGACGACCACCCTCCCCATGAAGGGGAGGGAGAAATCACACGCGCGTCACGTCCTGCCCCTACCCTCGGCGCATGATCCGTCTCATCCTGACCGCCGCCCTTCTTCTCAGCGGAACCCCGGCCATGTCTGCGTCTCCTCAGGTCATCGCCCATCGCGGCGCCTCCGGCGAACGGCCTGAGCACACCGCCTCCGCCTATCGTCTGGCCGTCGAGCAGGGCGCAGACGTCATCGAGCCCGATCTGGTCATGACCCGCGACGGCCAGTTCGTCGTCCGCCACGAGAACGAGATCGGCGGCACCACCGACGTGGCCGACCACCCCGCCTTCGCCGCCCGCCGCACGACGAAGACCATCGACGGCGTGGAAACCACCGGCTGGTTCACCGAAGACTTCACCCTGGCCGAGCTGAAGACCCTGCGCGCCCGCGAGCGCCTGCCCCTGCTGCGCCCCGCCAACACCGCCCATGACGGCCAGGACTCCATCCTGACCTTCGACGAGGTCGTGGCCATCGCCCGCGACGAAACCGCCCGCACCGGCCGCGTCATCGGCGTCGCCCCTGAACTGAAGCATCCCTCCTATTTCGCCGGCATCGGCCTGCCCATGGAGGACGCGCTTGTCGCCGCGCTCACCCGCCACGGCCTGTCCGGCGCCGACGCCCCCATCCTGATCCAGTGTTTCGAGGTCGGCCCGCTGCAACGGCTCAAGGCCCGCATCGACGCCCCCCTGTTGCAGTTGATGAGCGTCTCCGGCGGCCCCGCCGACCGTCCCGACCTGACCTACGCCGCCATGAGCACGCCTGAGGGCCTCAGCGCCGTCGCCGCCTATGCCGACGCCATCGGCGTCGAAACCGGCCTGATCCTGCCGCGCGATGGCGCAGGCCGCAGCCTGCCCGCTACATCTCTGGTCGAAGACGCCCACGCGGCGGCCCTCAAGGTCGTGGTCTGGACCTTCCGCGCCGAAAACGCCTTCCTGCCGCTGGAACGCCGCCAAGGCGACGCCCCCGCCGCCCACGGCGACCTGAACGCCTACCTCAAGGCCTTCTACGCCCTCGGCGTCGACGCCGTGTTCAGCGACTTTCCGGGCATGGCGGCCGCGGCACGCTAACGCCCCTCT
>CAYWDO010000065.1:7087-11070 GCA_964456995.1 uncultured Brevundimonas sp. | reverse complement strand
CCATCACAACGTCGCTGCCTAGCGCATTGACCTAAGAGCCTTTTCCAGCGCCCCGCTGCGCAACTCATGGCGCCGCCTCAGACAGCGTTATCATGCTCGCGTTCTTTGACATCGTCGCAGCCGCAAACGCCCTTTCAATCCTCCCCCGTTAACGGGGGAGGGGGACCGCCGCAGGCGGTGGAGGGGGCAAACCACAGTCGCGCCCTTTCCCACCCTTCACCCTACCCAAATCTCAGACCGAAGCGCCCAGACCTCGCCCCCTCCACCATGCTGCGCATGGTCCCGCTCCCCGCTCCGCAGGGGAGGATCGCCACCTTGAGGATTGCACCAATTGCACTGTTTTTTTTCAAACCGCAGTGCAATCGCCGCCGATCAGGTCCCCTGGAACTGCAGGGCCGCCAGACGCGCATAGAGCCCGCCCTTGGCCGTCAGCTCGGCGTGAGTGCCCTCCTCGACCACCTGGCCGCCGTCCATGACGACTATGCGGTCGGCCCGTAGCACGGTCGCCAGACGGTGGGCGATGACCAGGGTGGTGCGTGCCTCCATGGCCTGATCCAGCGCCGCCTGAACCAGACGCTCGTTCTCGGCGTCCAGGGCGCTCGTCGCCTCGTCCAGCAGCAGGATCGGGGCCTCGCGCACCAGAGCCCGCGCAATGGCCAGACGTTGCCGCTGACCGCCCGACAGGCTCTTGCCGCGCTCGCCCAGCGGCGTGTCGAAGCCCTGCGGCAGGGCCTCGATGAAGCCGAGCGCCTGGGCCTCGTCGGCCACCGCACGGGCCTCGGCCAGGGTCGCGGCCTCGCGGCCAAAGCGGATGTTTTCCAGCGCCGAACCGGAGAACAGGGGCGCCTCCTGCGAAACCCAGGCGAAGCGCTCGCGCACCTCGATCGGATCGGCGGCGCGCACGTCGACGCCGTCCACCGACACCAGGCCCGATTGCGGATCATAGAAACGCAGCAACAGGCGGAAGACCGTCGACTTTCCCGCCCCCGACGGCCCGACCAGGGCCACCGTCTCGCCCGGCCGCACGGTCAGGCTGAAGCCTTTCAGCGCCGGCAGGTCGGGACGGCCCGGATAGGCGAAGTCCACCGCCGACATCGACACTTCGCCCAGCGGCGGCTGCGGCAGGGCGACCGGCTTGGCCGGCGGGGCGATCGCGGGCACGGCCCGCATCAGCTCGTCGATCCGCTCCATGGCCCCGGCGGCCTTCTGCACGTCGCCCCAGCTTTCGCCCAGGGCGCCCACGGCTGCGGCGGAAAAGACCGACAGCAGGACGAACTGCAACAGGGCCCCCGGCGTCATATTGCCCGCAATCACGTCCTGCGCGCCCAGCCACAGCACCAGGGTCACGCCGCCGAACATCACCACGATGATCATGGCCGTCATCACCGCCCGCGCCCGCATCCGGGTCAGGGAGATGCCGAAGGCCGCCTCCACCGCCGCGCCGAAGCGGCCGATGGCGCTCTTTTCGCGGCCAAAGGCCTGAACCGTCTCGATGGCGTCCACGCTCTCGCCGGCGAAGCCCACGGCGTTGGCGAAGGTGTCCTGCGACCTCACCGTCAGCTTGCGCACCTGACGGCCGAAGATGAACAGGGGCACGATCAGGATGGGCACGATCAGCAGCACGAACCCTGTCAGCTTGGGGCTGACGAAGAACAGCAGGATCACCCCGCCGATCAGGGTGAAGAAGTTGCGCAGGGCATAGCTGACCGAGGTGGTCAGCAGGGTGTCCACCAACTGGATGTCCGTCGTCAGGCGCGACAGCACCTCCCCGGTCCGCATATGGGCGAAGAAGACTGGGTCCAGCGTCAGGATGCGCTGGAACAGGGCGGTGCGCAGGTCGGCGATGACCCGCTCGCCGGTCTTGGTCACGTAGAAATAGCGCAGGGCCGTCGCCAGCCCCAGAATCAGGGCGTTGGCGCCCAGAATCAGGAACCAGGTGTTGATGTCGCGGCCGCCGTTCTCGAAGCCGTTGTCGATGGCGCCGCGCGCCGTGGCCGTCAGCCCCAGCGACGCCGCCGTCGAGAACAGCAGCCACAGGCCGGCGATCCCAGCATCCAGCCTGTGCCGCATCATGAAGGGCAGCAAACGCCCCAGGGGCCTGATGTTGCGGGCCTTGGCGCGCTTGCCGCCCGCCTCGTCCATCTGTTCAACCAGCAGGGCGCCGGCGCCGGGACGGCCCCTCGCCGCTGGACTGGCTTCTTGGGAAGCGGAAGGCGTGGAAACTTGAGTCATGCCCGCGCTCTTGCCCCGGAACGCCCCCCGGTGTAAACGCCGCCGCTCATTCCCGCCGCGAGCCTCGGCGGGTTTCTCTATTTACGCGCATTGACGGTCGGCATCGTCGCCGCGCAGAGACGGATCAGATCGATGAAAGCGGACACGCACCCCGACTACCACTTCATCACGGTTGTGATGACTGACGGCAGCACCTTCCAGACCCGTTCGACCTACGGAAAAGAAGGCGCCTCGCTGGCCCTCGACATCGACCCGTCGACCCACCCCGCCTGGACCGGCGGCAACGCCCAGATGCTGGACCGCGGCGGCCGCGTGTCGCGCTTCAACAACAAGTTCGGCGGCTTCATCAAGAAGTAAGCCCTACAGGCTGCGACATAGTCGCCACAGAAGCGCCGGTCCGTTGGGCCGGCGCTTTTTGTTTGCCCGGAACGTGGGTAACATGGCTGCGTTCGATCCTTCGGGGCGCAGACGACGGGTCTGGCGCCGGATCGGACTTAAGAGCTTCAGAATATGAACCGACGGGAATTGGGCTTTGGCGTCGCGACGACGACCCTGACCCTTGGCGCGGCCTCGACCGCATTGGCGCAGAACCGTCCGGTCGATCCCCAGGTGTTTATCGCCGGCTTCGACGCCCAGGCCGGCCGCCTGCCCCAGGCCGTTCAGGCCGACGTCCGCGCCGTCTATGAGCTGACCGGCGGCCGCCCGATCTGGACCGCTGATCGCCTGCGCATCCTCAATGAGGTCGCCGCCGGGGCCGAGCGCCACGCCCTGCCCGCCGGGGATTTCTTCGACTTCGTCGGCCTGGCCGCCGACCCGGCCTCGGCCGAGATCCGCACCACCGCCGCCGCCGTCTCCTACGCCCGCGTCCTGGCCGAGGGCCGCGTCCGTCCCGAGACGGTCGAGGATCTGTGGGAGATGCAGAAGAACAGCGTCGACATTCCCGTCGGCCTGACCAAGGCCGTCAGCGCCAACCAGTTGAGCCAGTGGTTCGACGGTCTGGCCCCCACCGACATCGGCTACACCAACCTGTCGGCCGGCTACGCCCGCTATCGCCGCATCGCGCGGGCAGGCGGCTGGCCCGCCTTCCGTCCGGGCGGCACGATCGAGCCGGACACCAGCGACAACCGCATCCCCGCCCTGATCGCTCGCCTGGTGGCCGAGGGCGACCTCAGCGCCTCAGCCGGCGAGCGGCTCAAGGGCAATCTGGTCTATGGCTCGGAGCTGCAACAGGCGGTGCGCGGCTTCCAGACCCGTCATGGCCTGGGCGCCGACGGCCGCATCGGCGCCGGCACCCAGCGCTCGCTCGGCGCCTCGGCCGAGGATCGCGCCCGCCAGATCGCCCTCAACCTGGAGCGCCGCCGCTGGCTCAAGCGCGACCTGAATCCCGAGCGGATCGAGGTCAACACCGCCGCCGCCATCATGGTCTACTGGAAGGACGGCAAGCCGGTCCACTCCAACCGGGTCGTGGTCGGTTCGACCGATAATCAGACGCCCAGTCTGGAAAAGCCCTTCGCATCGGTTGTCGCCAACCCGCCGTGGACCGTGCCCATGGGCATCGCCCGCCGCGAGATCCTGCCCAAGGGCCCGGGCTATCTGGCCGCCCACGACATGTACATCAACAAGGACGGCTGGGTGGTGCAGCGCGCCGGACCCCAGTCGTCGCTGGGCTATGTGAAGTTCGAGCTGCGCGACAGCTACGCCATCTTCCTGCACGACACCCCGTCCAAGGGCGCCTTCAACCTGTCGGTGCG
>CAYWDO010000065.1:2669-6987 GCA_964456995.1 uncultured Brevundimonas sp. | reverse complement strand
ATCGCCGTCAGCCTGCCGCGCGTCATCGCCGACGGCCCCAGCGACGCCAACGACGTCGGGCCGTAAGCTAAGGTTTCAAGGTGTTCGGGGGCTCAGCCCCCGAAGGCCGCCTGCAAGCGATCCAGCTGGCTCTGCACCGGATTGACCGGCTGCTCTTCGTCGCCGCCCAGATACATCCGCTGATCCAGGTGCAGGACACGGTCATAGAGCTTCTCGGCCCGCACGGCGTATTCAATCAGGGCGATGGGCAGTTCGCGGTGACTGGGTTCGCTCTCGACCTTGCGGTCCGCCAGCCGATATCGCGCCTCGCAGGCCGTGACCGCGCTCATGTCGTCCTCGCGCACCGCCCGCTGCACCAGCAGCCAGGACGCGATCTGCATCAGCCGCGTCGTCAGCTTCATGCTCTCGCCCGCATAGGCCAGGGCGGCGGCGCGCGACAGCAGGCGCGAATCCTGACGCCCGTCGCCGTCCAGATAGGCGGCGGTTTCCTCGACCAGTTCCATGCCTTCGCGGAATGTCCGGTCGAACAGCTCCGAGCGTGCGAAATCCAGCACCTCGGCGCTGCGCGAACGCGATCCGGCCACATCAAGGTCGATGGCTGTCAACTCGGTGCTACCCATGAATGTCACGCGCGTCCGTCAAAAACTCGCGGGTCGGAAAGACGCCGCACGGACCGGAACTGCAATCGTCATGCCACGGATTACGGAATCGCGGGAGAGGCTTTTCAGCGGAAATTGAACAGGGCGTCGGCGGCGCTGCGCTTGGAGGACTTGCCCTCGATGGCCGCCTTCGACCGCGCAATCTCCGCCTCAAGCGCCGCGACCCGCTCATGCAGTTCGTCCACGGCGTAGAGGTCCAGGTCCTCGCGCCCCAGCGCTCTCAGCGCCTCGCCGCCCTGAGGTCTGGGCTCAAGATCTTCGAACGTCATCACCGCCTCCGTGGCCAGAAACCACACGAACCCGTATGAAAACGCCCCAATGACGACGATTGCAAGCGGCGGAGACATCATGCGGGTCATCGAGATCGAAGGCGGCAAGGGCCCCGCCGAGGCCCTGCGCCTGGCCGAACGCCCCCAGCCAGAACCGGCGCCGGGTGAAATTCGCATCCGTGTGCGCGCCGCAGGGGTCAACCGGCCCGACATCGTCCAGCGCCTGGGCCACTACCCCGCTCCGCCCGGCGCTTCCGACATTCTGGGGCTGGAAATCGCCGGCGAGATTGATGCCATAGGCGACGGCGTCACGCGCTGGCGCGTTGGCGACCGGGTCTGCGCCCTGCTGGCCGGCGGCGGCTATGCCGACTACGCCGTGGTCGATGCGCGCCACGCCCTGCCTATTCCCGATGGTCTGGACTTCATTCAGGCGGCTGCCCTGCCCGAGACCGCATTCACCGTCTTCGCCAATGTCTTCGAGGGCGGCGGGCTGAAGGCGGGTGAAACCCTGCTGATTCACGGCGCCACCAGCGGCATCGGCGTCATGGCGATCCAGATGGCCAAGGCGGCGGGCGCCCGCGTCATCGCCACCTCACGCGGCGCGGCCAAGGCCGAGACGGCCCGCGCCCTGGGCGCCGACATCAGCCTGGACGCCACAGACGGCGATATGCTGACGGCCATCAAGGCGGCGGGCGGCGCCGACGTGGTCCTGGACATGGTCGGCGCCGCCTACGCGGAGCTGAACCTGAACGCCCTGAAGCCCGGCGGGCGCTGGGTGGTCATCGCCACCCTGACCGGCGCCCTGGCCCAGATCGACCTGATGCGGGTCATGCTGAAAAGGATCGTCCTGACCGGCTCGACTTTGCGAAGCCGCCCGGCCGACGAAAAGGCGCGCCTGGCCGCCGCCGTCGAGCATACCATCTGGCCCTGGGTCGCGTCTGGTGCGATCAGGGCGAAGGTCGAGGCGACCTTTCCGCTGGAACAAGCGGCCGACGCCCATCTGCGGCTGGAGGCGGGCGACCACGTCGGGAAGATCGTGCTGAAGCTCTGACCGAAAGAGAAACGGGAGGCGCAAGGCCTCCCGTTTCAGGATCTTACCAGTTGCCGCCGCGACGGGCGGGCCGGAGCGACGAGATCCGGTCGTTGAGGCCCGAGCGCCCAAGGTCGCGCACGTTGCCCGTAATGATCTGGCAGCGCCCGCGATAGTTGGCGTCCTCGCAGACTTCCCAACTGCCGCGGTCAAGACGCAGCGAACTGATGGCGTCGTTCAGGCCGCTGTTGCGCAGGTTGGGGATTTCCTCGCGGAAGGTCATCGACTGCCCCCGGAAGTTGGCGTCACGATAGACGGTGATCGTGGTGTTGCCCCAGCCGCCGCCCGGCCCGCCGGGCCAACCGGGGTTATTGCCGTTTCCAGGCCGACCGGGATTGTTGCCGTTACCGCCGCCCGGACGGCCATTATCCTCGTAGTCTCCTCGAACACGGGCGCAGACCAGCAGGCCATTATCGTTGCCGATGTCGCTGCTGGAGCAGCGCGCCAGTTCGATCGACGTCTCACGCATTCGCCCGCGCGTATCCCGGCAATCGGCATAAAGGCGGCCCTGGTTGACGTAGGCGCCTGTGCAGCTCTGCGCGTAGCTGCCGCGCGGAGCGCCGCGTGCCTGTGCCTCGGCCGACGTGACGCCAACGGCGGACAGCCCGCCGGTCGCCGCAACCACCCCTGCGGCTGCAATCAAGAAGCTTCTCATGGGACGGTCTCCTCCGCTGCTCCCACGACGCACAACGCGCCCTAAGCCACACAGTTCACCATTGCGGATGAACCTTGGCTGTATGGCAACATCAGACGACGTTTTCATTTGGCGGAAAGTCGCCTATACAGACGTTCTCGCGCCCGGCCGAAAGGTCGGGCGCCGTCGATTCAAACGCCCGGATTTCGGGCCGCAAACGCCGGGACGCACGCCCCATGACCGACATCCTGATGCCCAAGGCCACTGCGGTCTGGCTGGTGGACAACACCTCGCTTTCGTTCGACCAGATCGCTGATTTCTGTGGCCTTCATACCCTGGAAGTACGCGGCATCGCCGACGGCGACGTGGCGCGCGACATCCGTGGCGTGGACCCCGTCACGGGCGGTCAGCTGACGCGCGAAGAACTGGAAAAGGCCCAGAACAATCCCGACTACCGCATGAAGGCTGTGGTCAGCCGTCACGCCGAGCTGCTGAAGCCGTCCAAGAGCGGTCCGAAATACACGCCCGTGTCGCGTCGTCAGGACCGCCCGGACGCCATCTCCTGGTTCGTTCGCAATCACCCGGAAGTGACCGACGCCCAGATCGCCAAGCTGCTGGGCACCACCAAGTCCACGATCGAGAGCGTGCGTAACCGCACCCACTGGAACTCGGCCAACATCAAGCCGGTCGATCCCGTGACCCTGGGCCTGATCGGCCAGCTGCAACTCGACGAAATCGTCAAGAAGGCCGCTGACAAGAAGACCAAGGACGACGCCAAGTTGGGCGGCGCCGCCCTGCAATCGATCCAGGCCGAACCGGAAGAGCCCGAGTTCGTGCCGGAAGAGCGCGTGCGCCCCGGCGCCGAGCCGACCGCCGAATCGGTCTTCGGCAAGAACGACTGATCCTTCTGCCCATAACCAAGAAACGGCCCCGAAGAGCGATCTTCGGGGCCGTCGTCGTTTGAGGGATGCCCCTAGTGGGTTCGGGCTTCCAGACTGATGATTTCTTCTTTCAACCTGAGCTTTCTCTGCTTCAGCTCCCTGAGTTGCGTCGGGTCCGCGGTAGGTCGCCGCGCCTCCTGCTGGATTGTCTCATCCAGCGACCGGTGCCGGTTTCCCAGTTCGCGAATACGAGCCTCGATGGTCATGGCTTGCGCCTCCATGTCTAAGGGACCACTACACAGAACGCTCGGAATGACGGGCTGTGGAATCACATTGCAGTGACCCGCAGCCGCTCCGAACACGGACACTGTGGAAGTCAAAATGGCCCATGATGTGAACTCGACCATACGGAACCCGCCTCCGCCGCGACTGGTCGTCGGGATCTCCGGCGCTTCGGGCGTGGTCTATGGCGCCCGGGTGCTGGACGCCCTGCGCGACCTCGGCGTCGAGAGCCATCTGGTCGTGACAAAAGCCGCCCTGCTCACCCTGTCGCAAGAGACGGACCTGACGCCCGACGACCTGACGTCCAAAGCGGATGTGGTCTACAAGCTGGCCGACGTCGGCGCCGCCATCGCCTCGGGCTCGTTCCGCACCCTCGGCATGATCGTCGCCCCCTGCTCGGTCAGGACCATGAGCGAGATCGCCACCGGCGTGACCTCCACCCTGCTGACCCGCGCCGCCGATGTGGTGCTGAAAGAGCGCCGCCCGCTGGTGCTGATGGTGCG
>CAYWDO010000065.1:0-2569 GCA_964456995.1 uncultured Brevundimonas sp. | reverse complement strand
CCCGGACGAGGAAACCCTGGAAGCCGCCTGCGACGCGGCCCGCGCCTATGACACCGTCATCGTCAGCCAGCTTCGCGCCGTGCGCCGCACGCTGAAAGCGCCCATCCCGGATGTGGACAATGACCACCGCGAGGCGCTGCGCCAGCAGGTCAAGGCGCTAGAGCTGGACGCCGAGCGCCGCCTGATGCTGGAGCTGGAAAGCCTGGCCCCAGCCCCGTCCGGTCCTCCACGCCGCACCATCGAGGGTCTGGCCGAGACCGCCCGCCTGTGGACCCGCATCGTGCCTCGCCCGGCGCTGACCATCCTGGCGGATCGCCTTCCCGCCTGACGGTTGGTCGGCTATAAGACGTGAGGTCCGGGGCGCATCATGAATGACGATCAACCTTTCTTGTCCGTCGAGGACAATCGGCTTCGCGCCGAGCTGAAGACGCTGCAACAGGAGCACGCCGATCTCGACGCCGCGATCGAGGCGCTGAACCTCATGCCCGCCAAGGATCAACTGCTGATGGCGCGCCTCAAGCGCAAGAAACTGGCTCTGCGCGACGAGATCGTGAAGGTCGAAGACCGCATCCTGCCCGACATCATCGCCTAGGCAGGCCGGGGCTCAGCGCCCCTTCTTCCTCAGCCACATGGCGGCGTCGGCTTCCGACAGCCAGACTTCGGGGTCGGTCTGGCCCGCATAGGGCCGCACGCCGAACGAGCCGCCGAGGGCCGCGCGCTCGCCCTGCCACTGGAAGCCATCGGCTTCGAGCGTTTCGGCCAGGCGCCGCGCCTTTTCCCGGCCTTCCTCGACCCCGGCGTGCAGCAGCAGCAGCGCGAACTCGTCGCCGCCCAGCCGCCCGACCGCATCGGATTCGCGCACATTCTCCAGCAACAGGTCGGCGACCCGCATCAGGGCGGCGTCTCCGGCCGCGTGGCCCAGCCTGTCGTTGACGCCCTTGAACCCGTCCAGGTCCAGATACAGCAGCACCGCCTGAACCTCATGTCGGCGACAGAAGGCCATGCTGCGGTTCAGCACCGTCATGAAGCCGCGCCGGTTCAGCGCCCGCGTCAGCACGTCGTGATCGGCCAGGGCCTCAGCCGTCTCTGCGCGCACGGTCAGGGCGGCGACCTCGGCGCGCAGCCGTTCGATCTCGGCGTGCAGATCGGTCGCTGCAGTCGGTTCGGCCACGTCGGTCAAGTCAGGCTCCGGTGTCGCGAATCGCGGGCGACTCAAGCCCTCGCAACACAGGTGATTCTAACGACCTTGGTTGCGGGCGCAACGCGTGTGCTGTAACGGGCCGCTTTCCGTGTGGGGAGCCTTTGCGCATGACCGCCTCGACGCCGCCCGTCTCGACTCCAGAAGTCGCCATCATCATGGGCAGCCGGTCCGACTGGCCGACCATGAAGCTGGCCGCCGAACGTCTGGACCAGTTGGGCGTCGCCTGGGAGGCCAAGGTCGTCAGCGCCCACCGCACGCCGCAACGCCTCTATGACTTCGCCACCAAGGCCAAGGCGAATGGCCACAAGGTCATCATCGCCGGCGCCGGCGGCGCGGCCCACCTGCCCGGCATGGCCGCCGCGATGACTGACCTGCCCGTGCTCGGCGTGCCCGTCCAGTCCAAGGCGCTGAAGGGCATGGATAGCCTGCTCTCCATCGTCCAGATGCCCGGCGGCGTGCCCGTCGCCACCCTGGCCATCGGCGAGGCGGGCGCCGCCAACGCCGGCATTCTGGCCGCGCAGATCCTGGCCCTGTCAGATCCCGCCTTGGCCGAACGCCTCAGCGCCTTCCGCGCCGCCCAGACCGCTTCCGTCGCCGAAACCGTCGAGGACTGATGCCCCAACTGCCCCTGAGCCCCGGATCGACCCTCGGCATTCTCGGCGGGGGCCAGTTGGGCCGGATGCTGAGCCAGGCCGCCTCGCGCCTCGGCTTCGACGTGGTGATTCTCGACCCCGAGCCCGACTGCCCGGCCGCCCGCGTCTCGCGCGCCCAGATCACCGCCCCCTATGACGACCCCGACGCGCTGCAGGCGCTCGGCCGCCTGTGCGACGTCGTCACCTTCGAGTTCGAGAACGTGCCCGCCCTGTCGGTGGAGCAACTGGCCGAGGCCGGCGCCCTGGTCGCGCCCGGGCCGACCGCCCTGGCCGTGGCTCAGGACCGGGTGGACGAAAAGACCTATCTGAACGCCGTCGGCGCCCCGACGGTCGACTTCGCCGCCGTTACGGCGCTGGACGACCTGACCGCCGCCATCGACCAACTGGGCCTGCCCGCCCTCCTCAAGACCCGCCGCGAGGGCTATGACGGCAAGGGCCAGGTCTGGATCAGGGACGCCGCCGACGCCGCCGCCGCCTTCGACGCCATCGGCCGCCGCCCCGCTGTTCTGGAAGCCGCCGCCGTCTTCAACCGCGAACTGTCGGTCATCGCCGCGCGCGGCCATGACGGCGCCGTCGCCGTCTATCCCCTGGGCGAGAACATTCACGCCAACGGGGTGCTGAAGACCACCCTGGCCCCCGCCGCCGTCGATGCGACGACGCAAGCCCGCGCCCATCAGATTGCAGCCGCCGTCCTCGACGGCCTCGACTATGTCGG
>CAYWDO010000064.1:0-12791 GCA_964456995.1 uncultured Brevundimonas sp. | reverse complement strand
TGGCCGAGATCGACAGCCTGGTCTCGGAAATCTCGGCCTCGGCCCAGGAGCAGGCCACCGGCCTGCAACAGGTCAACACGGCTGTGAACCAGATGGACCAGGTGACGCAGCAGAACGCGGCGATGGTCGAGCAGTCGACCGCCGCCAGCCATTCGCTGGCCCAGGAGGCTAATGTTCTGGCCGGGTCGGTGTCGCGCTTCCGTACAGGCCAGGCCGCCGCGCCAGCCCCGGCGGCAGCGCACAGACCGTCGCCGTCGCCGGTGCGCCGTCCGCAGCCGGTGGCCCAGACGGTCGCCGCGCTTCGCGGTGCGGGCGGCGCCGTTCGCAAGCCGACCTTGGCGGTGGTCACGGACGGCTGGGAGGAGTTCTGAATCCGGCATGACGACGGCGGGGGCTGACACGGCCCCCGCTTTCGCCTATACGACTGCTTACATCGTTAGACCGGCGTCCAACGGCGTCGTTTCAAGCGGCGGCCCCGACGGACCGCCGCTTTTGTTTTGGACCCCCGTCCGGCGCCTGCGTGGCGGCCGGATAAAGAGTGAAACTTTTGCGCGCAAAGACTGCTGAAGACCGCGCCTTGCTGGAGATGATCGATCCCGTGGCCGAGAGCCTGGGGTTGGCCGTCGTTCGCGTGCGCCTGATGGGCGGGACCCTGCGTCGTCGCCTGCAGATCATGGCCGAGCGCGTCATCGACAACGACATCTCGGTCGAGGAATGCGCCCGCCTGTCGCGCGCCGTGTCGGAAGTGTTCGACGCCGCCGACCCGATCACCGGCGAATATCTGCTGGAGGTGTCGTCGCCCGGCATTGACCGGCCGCTGACCCGCCTGCTGGACTTCCAGCTGTTCGAAGGTTTCGAGGCGCGCCTGGAAACCGACCGCATGGTCGAAGGCCGCAAGCGCTTCAAGGGTCTGCTGGCCGGGGTCGAGGGCGACAATGTCGCTATCGACCTGGACGGCGAGGAAGACACCGCCCTGATCCCGTTTGAATGGGTGTCGGACGCCAAGCTGGTGCTGACCGACGAGCTGCTGAAGCGGGGCGCGGCCCTGCGCGCGGCGCGCGGCGAACCCGAAGACGACGGCCTGCCGGAAGGCGAGGCTGAAACTGACGACACGACCAACACCTCGACCTCGACCAAGGACAAAGCCTGATGGCCGTCACCGGTATTTCCGCCAACCGTCTCGAACTGCTCTCGATCGCCGACGCCGTCGCGCGTGAGAAGAATATCGACAAGGAAGTCGTCATCGAGGCGATCGAGGAGGCGATCCAGAAGGGCGCCAAGTCGCGTTACGGCGCCCATCACGACATCCGCGCCAAGATCGACCACAAGACCGGCGAACTGTCGCTGACCCGTCACGTCACCATCGTCGAGGACGACTGGCAGCCGGAAGACGAGCTGGAAGAGTTCAACGACAGCGCCATGGTGCGCCTGACCGACGCCTCCAAGCGCGACCCGGAAGCCGTGGTCGGCAAGGAATACGTCGAGACCCTGCCGCCGTTCGAGTTCGGCCGCGTCCAGACCCAGATGGCCCGCCAGGTCGTGACCGGAAAGGTCCGCGAGGCCGAGCGCGCCAACCAGTACGAAGAGTTCAAGGATCGCGTCGGCGAGATCGTCAACGGCACGGTCAAGCGCGTCGAATACGGCAACACCATCGTCGATCTGGGCCGCGGCGAAGGCATCATGCGCCGCGACCAGTCGATCCCGCGCGAAGTGTTCAACGTCGGCGACCGCGTCCGCACCTACATCTATGACGTCCGTCCCGAGGCCAAGGGCCCGCAGGTCATGCTGAGCCGCGCCCACCCGGGCTTCATGGCCAAGCTGTTCGCCCAGGAAGTGCCGGAAGTCTATGACGGCGTGATCGAGATCCGCGCCGCCGCCCGCGACGCCGGTTCGCGCGCCAAGATGGCCGTCCTGTCGAACGACAGCTCGATCGACCCCGTCGGCGCCTGCGTCGGCATGCGCGGCAGCCGCGTTCAGGCGGTCGTCGCCGAACTGCAGGGCGAGAAGATCGACATCATCCAGTGGAACGACGACGAGCCCACCTTCATCGTCAACGCCCTGGCCCCGGCTGAAGTCGCCAAGGTGGTCATGGACGAAGACGCCGACCGCGTCGAAGTCGTGGTGCCGGACGAGCAGCTGTCGCTGGCCATCGGCCGTCGCGGTCAGAACGTGCGCCTGGCCTCTCAGCTGACCGGCTGGCAGATCGACATCATCACCGAGTCGCAGGATAGCGAGCGTCGCCAGAAGGAGTTCGCCGAGCGGACCACCCTGTTCCAGGAAGCCCTGGACGTCGACGAGACCATCGCCCAGCTGCTGGTCACCGAAGGCTTCGCCACGGTCGAGGATCTGGCCTTCGTCGACGCCTATGAAGTCTCCGAGATCGAAGGCTTCGACGAGGACACCGCCGAAGAACTGCAGACCCGCGCCCGCGAGTTCCTGGACCGCAAGGCCGCCGAACTGGACGCCAAGCGCGTGGCTCTGGGCGTTGACGACGATGTCATGGCCGTTCCGGGCGTCACCGGCGCCATCGCCGTCGCCCTGGGCGAAGGCGGCGTGAAGACGGTCGAGGACCTGGCTGACCTGGCCACCGACGAAATCCGCGGCGGCTATGAGGTCAAGAACGGCGAGCGAGTGAAGCTGCCGGGCGTTCTGGAAAGCTTCAGCCTGTCGCAGGAAGCGGCTGAACTGCTGATCCTCCACGCTCGCGTGGTGGCCGGCTGGATCGACGCTTCGGAGCTGCCGCAGCCCGAGCCGGAGCCGGAAGTCGAGTTCGAGGACGAAATCTTCGCCGAAGCCGGCGAAGCAGGCGACGAAGAGCTGGTCGAAACCGTTGATGTCGATGCGGAGGTCCTCGACGAGGATCTCGAGCCGACCCAAGACGCGTGATGGGAGCCGCAGCTGTCCATGACCCCGAACGAGGCGCTGATCGATAGAGACCGTCAGGACCTGGTGACCCGCCAGGTTCTCGATGAATCTCGCCTGATCCGCTTCGTGCCGGCGCCGGACGGCTCGGTGGCCCCTGATCTCGGACGCAAACTGCCCGGCCGCGGCCTCTGGGTCGCCGCCGACCGCGCCTCCATCGAGACGGCGGTGAAGAAAAACCTGTTCGCCCGCTCGGCCAAGGCGCCGCTGAAACCGGCGGCTGACCTGGCCGACATGGTCGAAAAGCTGCTGGTTCGGCGCTGTCTTGACCAACTGGGTCTTGCCCGGCGCGAAGGCGTGCTTATCTCTGGCTTTGAAAAGAGCGCCGCCGCCATCCGTGGCGGGCGGGCGGCTTGGGTTGTCGAGGCCGCCGACGGCGCCGCTGACGGCCGAGGCAAGCTTCTGGCCCTGGCGAAACACCCGTCTCCGCCGCCGAAAATCTGCGGTGCTTTCACGGCGGACGATTTGAGTTTGGCCCTTGGGCTGGAAAATGCGATACACGCCGTCCTGCTGAAAGGCGGGCGAGCCGATCGTTGGACCATTGAGGTCGAGCGACTGGCGGGATTTCGGCCTCTGCGTCCAGAGAGCTGGCGCCGGGTTGGTCCCGGCGACGGCGCTGAGGACGACCGGGGCGAGACCCTGGAACAAGAGCCCGAGGCTTTTGGCGGACGAGGCCCTGTTTCCTGACCAGGAAGCGGGACCACGCCCGGCTATGGGTGTTTGACGAGACGACGGCGGAATTCTCCGCCCCGAGTAAAGCGACCGGATGAGCGACGAAAACGACAAGACCGAAGACGGCAAGACCCCTGCGAACGCGCCTTCTCAAACGGGGCCGCGCGCTCCGCTGAGCTTGAAGCCGCGTGTGGCGGGATCGGTCTCGACCGGCACCGTGAAGCAGAGCTTCAGCCACGGCCGTTCCAAGACCGTGGTGGTCGAAACGAAGCGGCGTCCCGGCGCAGTCCCCGGACATCAGCGTCCCCAGGGCTTCGACGTCTCACGTCCGCGTGCTGACCAGGGCGGCTCCAACGCGCCCCGATCCAACGCGCCTCGCGGCGGTCCCGCCGGCGGCGCCTTGTCGGTCGAGGAACAGGAGGCGCGTCGCCGCGCCATCGCCTTGGCCACGCAGGCTCAGGCTGAGCGCGCCCGCGCCGCTGACGCCGAGAAGACCGCCCGCGAAGCCGCGCAACGCGACCAGGCCGCCGCCGCCGAAAAGGCCGCCGACGCCGCTCGGGCTGAAGCCGCCGCCGCTCAGGCTGCGGCTGACGCCGCCCGCGCCGAAGCCTCCAAGCTGACGGCGTCTGCGCCCGCCAAACCCGTCGCGCCCAAGGTCGCCCTGCCCAAGGTCGAACTGCCCAAGCCGATCGTGCCGGCGCCGACCCCGGTCGCCGCTGCGCCGACGCCGGCTCCCGCGCCTGCTGCTCCGGCTCGTCCGGCGCCGCCCGCGCGTCCGGTGGTCAACTTCGGCCAGCGCACGCCCAAGATCCCGACCGGCCGCGCGCCGATCGAGCGTCCCGCCTTTGGCGGTCGCTCGGCTCGCGAACAGGCCATGGGCGAGGGCGAACGCCCGTCGTCCGACCGGCCCCAGGTTTCGGACCGTCCGCAAGGCGCTCGCCCCCAGGGTGATCGTCCGCAGGGCGGCCGTCCGGCCGCCAGCCAGACCGTCCGCTATTCGGCTCTGAACCCCAAGCCGGCGCCCGGCGCGGCCCGTCCGGGCGCCGCCCGCACCGGCCCCGGCGGCCGTCCGGCCCCGAACGCTCCGCCGGCCACGCCCGATGTGGCGCGTCCCAGCCGTGCGCCGACGACCGGCTTCGGCCGTCCGATCCGTCCCGAGGATGACCGCGACAAGCGTTTCTCCGACGCCGGCAAGGCCGTGTCGCGCACCCGCGGCGAACCCAAGCGCCGTGAAGGCCGCCTGACCATCCAGTCGGTCGCCGGCGACGGCGACACCGCCGAGCGTATGCGCTCGCTGGCCTCGGTCCGCCGGGCGCGCGAACGCGAGAAGGAGAAGCGCAAGGGCGGCTCCACCGACGCGCCGCGCACCGCGCGTGAAGTGGTCGTGCCTGACGTCATCACCGTGCAGGAGCTGTCCAACCGGATGGCCGTCCGCGGCGTGGACATCATCAAGTTCCTGATGCGTCAGGGCCTGATGATGAAGATCAACGACGTCATCGATTCCGACACCGCCGAACTGGTGGCCGACGAATTCGGCATGACGGTCCGGCGCGTGTCGGAATCCGACGTCGAAACCGGCTTCATCGCCGAGGCCGACGACGAAGGCGCCACCACCATGCGTCCGCCGGTCGTGGCCATCATGGGCCACGTCGACCACGGCAAGACCTCGCTGCTGGACGCCCTGCGCACCACGGACGTCGCTGGCGGCGAAGCCGGCGGCATCACCCAGCACATCGGCGCCTATCAGGTGCGTCTGGAAGACGGCCAACGGGTCACCTTCCTCGACACCCCCGGCCACGCCGCCTTCTCGGCGATGCGGGCGCGCGGCGCCAACGTCACCGACATCGTGGTTCTGGTTGTGGCCGCCGACGACGGCGTCATGCCCCAGACGATCGAAGCCATCCGTCACGCCAGGGCGGCCGGCGCCCCCCTGATCGTTGCGGTCAACAAGATCGACAAGCCCGACGCCAACTCGCTGAAGATCGTCAACGAGCTGCTGCAGCACGAAGTCATCGCCGAAAGCCTGGGCGGCGACACCCAGATCATCGAGGTGTCGGCCAAGAACCGCATCAACCTCCAGGGTCTGCTCGACGCCATCCTCGTCCAGGCCGAGGTCATGGACCTGCGGGCCAACCCGGACCGTTCGGCCGAAGGCGTGGTCATCGAGGCCAAGCTGGACAAGGGTCGCGGCCCGGTCGCCACCGTCCTGGTCAAGCGCGGCACGCTGAAGCGCGGCGACATCGTCGTGGCCGGCTCCGCCTGGGGCAAGGCGCGCGCCCTGCTGGACGAACGCAATGCTCAACTGACCGAAGCCGGTCCCTCCGTCCCGGTCGAGATTCTCGGCCTGTCGGAAGCGCCGTCGCCGGGCGATGTCTTCGCCGTGGTCGAAAGCGAAGCCCGCGCTCGTGAACTGACCGAGTATCGTGAGCGTGCGCGCCGCGAGAAGAACCAGGTTTCGGGCGGTTCGGCCTCGCTGGTCGACATGATGCAGAAGCTGCAGTCCAAGAAGGTCAACGAACTGCCGGTCCTCATCAAGGCCGACGTTCAGGGCTCGGC
The DNA here is from genome assembly GCA_964456995.1 of uncultured Brevundimonas sp. GTDB lineage: Bacteria > Pseudomonadota > Alphaproteobacteria > Caulobacterales > Caulobacteraceae > Brevundimonas. Next base: position 6,641 of record CAYWDO010000064.1, on the reverse strand, counting down.
CGAGGCCATCGTCGGTTCGCTCGACAAGATGGGCAACGACGAAGTCCGCGCCCGCACCATCTACTCGGGCGCCGGCGGCATCACCGAAAGCGACGTCAACCTGGCCAAGTCGGCCGGGGCGCCGATCCTCGGCTTCAACGTTCGTGCGTCCAAGCAGGCGCGTGATCTGGCCGAGCGTGAAGGCGTCGAGATCCGCTACTACTCGATCATCTACGACCTGCTGGACGACATGAAGGGCGTGCTCTCGGGCATGCTGCCGCCGCTCCAGCGCGAAACCTTCCTCGGCAACGCCAAGGTGCTGCAGGTCTTCGACATCACCAAGGTCGGCAAGATCGCCGGTTGCCGTGTCGCCGAAGGCGTGGTCCGCAAGGGCGCGCGCGTCCGCATCATCCGCGACGACGTGGTGGTGCTCGAACTGGGCGTGCTCAACACGCTCAAGCGCTTCAAGGACGAGGTCAACGAAGTCCCGTCGGGCCAGGAGTGCGGCATGCAGTTCCAGGGCTTCCAGGACATCAAGGAAGGCGACTACATCGAGTGCTTCACCGTCGAAGAGGTCAAGCGCACCCTCGACTAGAGCAAAATCGGACCGAACTGACGAAGTCAGTCCGGTCCCAGATCTTTTGCTCCAGTTTGAATCTGGAGCATTTTCTGGCTTCCGACTGGAATCAGTCGGAAGCGAAAATGCTCTAGGGTCTGCTCGACTGACGAAAGCATCAGGGCGCGGTCTCGCAAGGGACCGCGCCCTTTGTCTTGGGCGTGTCTCGACCTGCGTTGACATTGCCGGGGACCACTGGAAGAACCGAGAAATCCTAGGGGGATTTCTATGACCAACAGTTCTTTGAGCGCCGACACACAGGCGCTGATGGCCTTCGACGCGGGCAAGAAGTCCAGCGGCCTGGCCTATGTGCTCTGGTTTTTCCTCGGCGGCCTTGGCGGCCATCGCTTCTACCTCGGCCGGACCGGATCCGCCGTGGCCATGCTGCTGATGTCGATCTTCGGCTGGATGACCGTATGGTTTCTGGTCGGCTTCTTCCTTCTGATCCCCCTCGGAATCTGGCTCCTGGTGGATCTGTTTCTCATTCCGGGCATGATCGAACAGCACAACAACGCCCTGATGGCGCGCTTGAACGCCGCGCCGCCGTCTCGGACTTCTTCTGCCGACGACCTGGCGAAATTCGCGGGGTTGCGGGACAGCGGCGCGATTTCGGATGATGAGTATGAAGTCCAGAAGCGGCGGCTTCTCGGCGTCAGCTAAAAGCCTGATGCGCGCCGGGCGGATGCGGCAGCGGACGGGCTTCACCTCGGGCCCAGTCGGCCTTAGGGTCGTGACTGCGTCGGGGGGCGTGTAGATCGACGGGTACGCCATGCGCCGCCACATCCTGATTTCGGCCCTTCTGGTCGCCTCCGCCACGGCGGGAACGGCCGTCGCCGACACCCGCTTTCTGGCCTTCGACGCGCGCGACCGCACGACCCAGGCTTTGACGCGCGGCGTGACGCTGGAGGTCGAGCGCGGCCTGTTCGGGGCGGTGTCGGTGCGCAACCTGTTCTCCAGCACCTCGCGCGGTTCTGCCCGCTTCACGCGGGGCGGCCCCGACGGCGTGCGCCGCGCCCTGCCTGCGGGCGCCAGCGAGAGCGGCGTTTACGCCATCGTGCAGGAAGGCGACGGGCGGGGTCTGGCCCGCGCCCTGTGTCCCGGCGCCGACGAGACCTGGCTGGTGATCGGACGGGTCAAGGCCGGGCGACCCATGACCATGCAGGCCGTCGGCCGCTGGAGCGACGGCCAGTACCGCCACTGCGTCCAGCTGAACTACGACTATCGCGGCGAATGGGCGACCCAGGCCGGCGCCGGCCCGGCGCGCGATGCGCCTGCGGCCTACGGGCCGGGCTGACCGGCGACATGCCGGGCCGGTTCCTGATCGCGGCCCTGATCGGTCTGATCGCGGCGCTGTGGACCCTGACCCGGCCCGGCGATCCCGCCCTTTATCCAGCCGGAACAGATGAGGCGGGCGTGACCGTCTATCTGCTCGATAACGGCTTCCATACGGACCTCGCCGTGCCCCGCGCCGCTCTGATGCAGGGCGGCGGACCGCTGGCCGAAGCGACGGCGGGCCTGGCCCCCGGCGACTGGATCTTGATCGGCTGGGGCGACGCGGTCTTCTATGTGGACCGAAGCGCCGTCTCTGGGCGCCTGGCCGACGGGGCGCGGGCCTTGTTCAGGCCCGGCAACGCCTCGGTCGTCATGCTGGACCCGCAGGCAATGGACCCGACGCGGCGGTTTCGGGCTGAGGATCGTCAGGCGGTCCGGTTGTCGCCGGCCGGCATGGCGGCTCTGCACGCGCGGATCGAGGCCTCGCTATCCACCGATGCGACGGGGCGTCCCATCACGGCGACGGCGCATCCAGACGACGACGCCCGCTTCTTTGAAAGCCGCGAAATCTTCTGGGTCGGCCACCTGTGCAACCACTGGACGGCGGAACTGCTGTCGGCGGCCGGTTTGCCCATTCGGCCGTTTCGCGCCGTGACCTCGGGCGAGGTCATGCGAACCGCCAGCCATGCGGCCAAGCTGGACTTGCAGCCCGTCCGAGACTAGACCCCGGCCCTTCGCTTTTTCAGCCGGCGTCCGATCCCCGGCGAGCGACAAGGGAGGCGCGCCATGAGCCGCAAACAACATACCCGTAACGCCAGCGGCCCCCAGGGTCCGTCGCAGCGCCAGCTTCGCGCCGGCGAACTGATCCGTCACGCCCTGGTCGACGTCCTGCGCGAACACGCCATCCACGACGAGGTCCTGCGTGACGTGTCGATCACCGTGACCGAGGTGCGGCTGTCGCCCGACCTGCAACACGCGACCTGCTTCGTCGAACCCCTGGGCGCCGGCGTCAAGGCTGCTGAGACGGCCGGCCAGGAGTCCGTGATCATCAAGGCGCTGAACACCCACGCCAAATACCTGCGCGGCCAGCTGGGCCGCAACATCGATATGAAGTTCACCCCGGACCTGAAGTTCCGCCACGACGAGAGCTTTGATGCGGCCCGTTACATGGACCGGTTGATGGACGACCCGCGCATCCGCGCCGACGTGGAACGCGTGGCCAGCGAGCAAGACGAGCAGGGCGAAGACTGATCTGATGGCGCGCAGGAAGAAGGGCGAGATCGTCAACGGCTGGGTCTGCCTGGACAAGGGCTATGAGATGGGTTCGACCGATGCGGTGACCAAGGTCCGCCGTCTGTTCGACGCCCAGAAGGCGGGCCACGCCGGGACGCTGGATCCGCTGGCCACGGGGGTTCTGCCCATCGCGCTCGGAGAGGCGACCAAGACGGTGCCCTTCATGATGGACGCCGAGAAGGTCTATCGCTTCACCATCCACTGGGGCATTTCCACCGACAGCATCGACCGCGAGGGCGAGATCATCGCCCGCTCCGACGTGCGGCCCTCGGTCGAGGCGGTGAAGGCGGCCCTGCCGAGCTTTGTCGGCGAGATCGATCAGGTCCCGCCCCAGTTCTCGGCCATCCGCGTCAACGGCGAGCGCGCCTATGACCTGGCGCGCGACGGCGCCGAGTTCGAGCTGGAAGCCCGCAAGGTCACCATCCACGAGGCGGCGGTGACCGACGCCCCGGACGCCGACCACGTCGAAATCACCATGCGGACCGGCAAGGGCGTCTATGTCCGCTCGCTGGCCCGCGACCTGGCCGTCATGCTGGGCGCCGAGGGGCACGTCTCGGCCCTGCGGCGGGAACGGGTGGGTCCGTTTACCGCCGAGAACGCCGTCACTCTGGATTTTCTCGCCGATCTGGCGCATAAGGGCGCCGCCTTGGAAGGCCTGCTGCCCGTTTCGACCGCTCTGGACGACATCCCGGATCTGGCCGTTACGGAACAGGACGCCTTCTCGCTGAGGCAGGGTCGGCCGATCGTTCTGCTCCCCCGTCAGGTTGAAACCTTGAAGAGCCGGCTGTCCGCCGGTTCGCGCACGGTATCGGCCTTTGTGGGAGAAACCTTGGTCGCGCTCTGCACCATGCGGGCCGGACGGCTAGAACCCGACCGCGTTTTCAATCTCCCCTAGCGTTCGTTTTCGAGCGGCGCGACCGGGCTCCAACATGGAGATCTACGATGTCGATTACGGCTCAACGCAAGGGCGAGGTCATTGCTGACAACGCTCGTTCGGCTGCAGACACCGGTTCGGCCGAGGTCCAGGTCGCGATCCTTTCGGAACGCATCGCCAACCTGACCGAGCACTTCAAGACCCACAAGAAAGACAACCACTCGCGTCGCGGCCTGCTCAAGATGGTCTCGCAGCGTCGTCGTCTTCTTGACCACCTGACCAAGGTTGATCGCGAGCGTTATGTCGCTCTGATCGCCAAGCTGGGCCTGCGTCGCTAAGGCGGCCACCAGCAGCGGAAACGATTTTCGAGGCGCGGGCGGACACGTCCGCGCCTCGTTCCGCACCTAGAGCATTTCTGATGGAGCGGGCTGTCGTCCGCCCCCGGATATGCCAAACAGTGAGCTTCCTGCGCGCCGCAGGTCTTAATCGGCGCAGACGCGAGGGCCATGAAGGCGGTCCTCACTCCACCCGCCCGGCCGCGAAGCGCCGCCGGGTTCATCGGGAACCGTGGGACGATAAAGCCTGCCGCTCCGCCCCCGCCGGGAATACGCCCGCCGGGATCTGAAAGAAGAAAAATGTTCGATATCAAACGCAAGACGATCGAGTGGGCCGGCCGCCCGCTGACGCTGGAAACCGGCCGCATCGCCCGTCAAGCCGACGGCGCCGTGCTGGCGACCTACGGCGAGACCGTGGTTCTGGCCACCGTCGTCTATGGCCGCCAGCCCAAGCCGGGCCTGGATTTCTTCCCGCTGACCGTCAACTACCAAGAGAAGACGTTCGCCGCCGGCAAGATCCCGGGCGGCTACTTCAAGCGTGAAGGCCGTCCGTCGGAAAAAGAGACCCTGGTCTCGCGCCTGATCGACCGTCCGATCCGCCCCCTGTTCGTCAAGGGCTTCAAGAACGAGACCCAGGTCGTCGTCACCGTGCTGCAGCACGACATGGAGAACGACCCGGACATCGTCGGCCTGGTCGCCGCCTCGGCCGCCCTGACCATCTCGGGCGTGCCCTTCATGGGTCCGATCGGCGCTGCGCGCGTCGGCATGATCGACGGCGAATTCGTCCTGAACCCCGCCATCGACACCCTCGGTGAATCGACGCTCGACCTGGTCGTCGCCGGTACGCAAGACGCCCTGATGATGGTCGAGTCGGAAGCCAAGGAGCTTTCGGAAGACGTCATGCTGAAGGCGCTGATGTTCGCTCACGCCGGCATGCAGCCGGTGATCGACGCCATCATCGAACTGGCCGAACACGCCGCCAAGGAGCCCTTCGACTTCCACGCCGAAGATCACTCCGACGTGGTCGCCTCGATCAAGTCGCTGGTCGGTGAAGACATCAAGGCCGCTTACACCCACCCCGGCAAGTACGACCGTCGCTCGGGCGTCGATGCGGCCAAGAAGACCGCCGCCGCCGCCCTGGTGAAGTCCGACGACAAGCCCGAGGGCGTGGACTCGTCCAAGTTCTCGGCCGCCTTCAAGGAATGTGAAGCCGAGGTCCTGCGTCGCGACATCATCGAGAACGCGCACCGCGTCGACGGCCGCGCCCTCGACAAGGTCCGCGCCATCGTCTCCGAAGTCGGCGTCCTGCCGCGCACCCACGGTTCGGCCCTGTTCACGCGCGGCGAAACCCAGGCCCTGGTCGTCGCCACGCTCGGCACCGGCGAGGACGAGCAGTACATCGACAGCCTGTCGGGCACGTACAAGGAATCCTTCCTGCTGCACTACAACTTCCCCCCCTATTCGGTGGGTGAAGCCGGCCGCATGGGTTCGCCCGGCCGTCGCGAAATCGGTCACGGCAAGCTGGCCTGGCGCGCGGTTCGTCCGATGCTGCCGACCAAGGAAGACTTCCCCTACACCATCCGTCTGGTCTCCGAGATCACCGAGTCGAACGGCTCGTCCTCGATGGCCACGGTCTGCGGCGCTTCGCTGGCTCTGATGGACGCGGGCGTGCCGCTGATCCGTCCGGTCTCGGGCATCGCCATGGGTCTGATCCTGGAGCCGTCGGGCGAGTTCGCCATCCTGTCCGACATCCTGGGTGACGAAGATCACCTGGGCGACATGGACTTCAAGGTCGCCGGCACCTCGGAAGGCATCACCAGCCTTCAGATGGATATCAAGGTCCCCGGCATCACCGAAGAGATCATGAAGCAGGCCCTGACGCAGGCTTCGGCCGGTCGCCTCCACATCCTGGACGAAATGTCCAAGGCCATGGACGCCCCGCGCGCTGAGCTGGGCGAGCACGCGCCCAAGATCGAAACCGTCAAGATCCCGGTCGACAAGATCCGTGAAGTGATCGGTTCGGGCGGCAAGGTGATCCGCGAGATCGTCGAGAAGACGGGCGCCAAGATCGACATCGGCGATGACGGCACCATCAAGGTCGCCGCCAACGACCAAGAGAAGATCGACGCCGCCAAGGCCTGGATCCAGTCCATCGCCTCGGAACCCGAGCTGGGCATGATCTACTCCGGCAAGGTCGTGAAGGTCGTCGATTTCGGCGCCTTCGTGAACTTCTTCGGCGCCAAGGACGGCCTGGTCCACGTGTCCCAGATCG
>CAYWDO010000063.1:0-12833 GCA_964456995.1 uncultured Brevundimonas sp. | reverse complement strand
ATGGTCGGGCTGCTGGGCGTCTTTGCTCTGGGACTGTGGCGGCCCGAGGCGGCGGTGGCGGCCTTGCCGGGACTGATGTTCGTCACGGCCTCGGCGTCGGCGCTGCGCTACTGGCAGCTGGACCGGCGGGCCAGCGGTGGCTGAGCCGCGTCTGGTCATCCATCTGAAGGCGGTGCGGACGGCGGCGGGGCTGACGCAGCAGGAGCTGGCCGATCGGGCCAAGCTGTCGCGCAAGACGGTGAACACGGTCGAGAACGGCGTCTTCACTCCCTCCGTCCTGGTGGCGCTGACGCTGGCGCGGGCGCTGGACGTGCCGCTGGACGCCCTGTTCACGCTGGAGGACTGAGCCGATTTCCCTTGCGCCGTGTGCGGAAGGGCCTACATTGCGCCTGCTTATGCTAACTTTGAGCATAAGTCGGGGTCGCGCAGACGACCGCAGGGAGCGATGAAGATGGCGGACGGCGCTTTCGGCCTGTCAGAGGAACTGGCGCGCGAGACCGCTCCCGTGTGGGAGAAGGTCAAGGGTCTGGTGACGCCGCTGGAGTGGCCGGAACAGGCCAAGTTGATCAGCGAGATCAATGCGCTGAAAAAAGAGCGCAACGCCGTCATCCTGGCCCACAACTATATGACGCCGGAAATCTTCCACGGCGTCGGCGACTGTGTCGGCGACAGCCTGGGGCTGGCCAAGGAGGCTGCGCGCTCAGACGCTAAGGTGATCGTCCAGGCGGGCGTGCACTTCATGGCCGAGACGTCGAAAATCCTGAGCCCCGAGAAGACCGTCCTGATCCCCGACCTGCGCGCGGGCTGCTCGCTGGCGTCGTCGATCACGGGCGCGGACGTTCGCTTGATCAAGCAACGCTATCCCGGCCTGCCGGTGGTCACCTATGTCAACACCACCGCCGACGTGAAGGCCGAGACCGACATCTGCTGCACATCCGCCAACGCCGTCCAGGTGGTGGAATGGGCGGCCAGGGAGTGGGGCGTCGACAAGGTCATCCTGATCCCCGACGAGTTCCTGGCGAGGAATGTCGCGGCCCAGACCCATGTCGGCATCATCGCCTGGAAGGGCCGCTGCGAGGTGCATGAGCGCTTCACGGCCGCCGACATCGCCGAGATGCGCGCCGCCTATCCGGGCGCGGAAATCCTGGCCCACCCGGAATGCCCGGAAGAGGTGCTGGCGGCGTCGGACTTCGCCGGATCGACGGCGGCGATGATCGACTATGTGACGGATCGCAAACCCAAGCAGGTGGTGATGATCACCGAGTGCTCGATGGCCTCGAACGTCAAGGGCGACGTGCCCGGCGTGGACTTCATCGGCCCGTGCAACCTGTGCCCGCACATGAAGCGGATCACGCTGGAGAACATCCGCGACTGCCTGAAATACATGCAGTTCGAGGTGACGGTGGAGCCGGAGATGGCCGAGCGCGGGCGTCTGGCCGTGCAGCGGATGATCGACCTGCCGCCGCCCGCCATCCCGGCGCGCTATGACCTGATCAAGGCCAGGCACCATGTCGATGTGGAGCTGATCTGAGTGCTGCGGCGATGCGGCCCGTTGCGGGCCGGTCGCTGCAAGCCCAGTTCGACGCCATGAGCGACATTGACAACACCACACGCCGTCCCGGTCCCTGGGACCTGCCGCCGGAACAGGCGGCGCCCGAGCCCGTGCGCGCGCGCCAGGCCGCGCCGCTGGAGGACAAGGGCCAGCATCCGGGCTGGGCCATCGCCTCGACCCTGCTGATGGCGGGCTTCCTGTGGTGGATCACGCAAAGCGTCGTCGTGGCGGGAGCGGTGCTGTTCGGCCTGTTCGTGCATGAATACGGGCATGTGCTGGCGATGAACAAGCTCGGCATGGGGCCGGCGCGCATCTACATCATTCCCTTCCTGGGCGGGCTGGCCAAGGCGCAGCGGGAGCCGAAGACCGAGTGGCATGGGGTGCTGGTGTCGCTGGCGGGACCGGCCTTTGGTCTGATCGCCATGATCCCCTTCGTGGCGGCGGGTCTGGCCTTGGGATCGCCCGAGTGGCTGATGGGCGCCTTCTTCATCGCCATGATCAATCTGGTGAACCTGCTGCCCGCCCCGCCGCTGGACGGGTCCAAGGCGCTGGGGCCGGTGCTGACGCGGGTGCATCCGCGACTGGAGCAGGTGGCCCTGCTGGCGGTCGGCGGCCTGGCCGTCTGGTGGGGTCTGTCGACCGGGCGGTTCATTCTGGCGGTCTTCCTCGGCATCGCCGTGTTTAGCCATCTGAGGCGCGGCGTCTGGCGCGCGGACTGGGGTCAGTTGAGCTGGCCTGAGGCGGGCCGCAGCTTGGCCCTCTATCTGGCGACAGCGGCGGTCTGTGCGGCGGCGGCGATCGGCGCCCTGCTGCCCCTGACCGGCGGGGCTGTGGAGCCCGCCTTCGAGATGGGTCTGCGGTTCATCGGCGTGGGAGGCCAGTAAGGCATGGCGCGCATCCGGCATGACGGGCCGCTGATCATCGGCGGCGGACTGGCGGGGCTGTCGGCCGCGCTGGAGGCCGCGCCGGCGAAAGCCCTGGTGGTCACGCCGGAGCCCCTGCTGAACGCCTGCTCCTCGGCCTGGGCTCAGGGCGGGCTGGCGGCGGCCCTGTCGCCCAAGGACAGTGCGGTCCTGCACGCCAAGGACACCGAGGGCGCGGGGGCCGGTCTGGTCGAGCCCGAGGCGGCGCGCGCCCTGACCGAGCGCGGGCGCGAGACGGTGGAGTGGCTGGCCTCGCTGGGCGCGCCGTTCGACCGGGACGAGACGGGCGGGTTCTCCGTCAGCCTTGAGGCCGCCCACAGTCTGCCGCGCGTGGCGCGGGTCGGCGGCGACGGGGCCGGGCGCGCCATCCTGTCGGCGGTGGTGGCCGCCGCGCGCGCCTCCAAACATATCGAGATCTGGGAAGACGGACGGCTGCGCGGCCTGATTCAGGACGTGGATGGCCGGGTGCGCGGGGCCTTGATCGAACGCTCCGGCGGGCGGGTGGACGAGGTCTTTGCGCCCGCCGTGGTCCTGGCCACCGGCGGGGTCGGCGGGCTGTATGAGGTGACGACCAACCCCTCGGCCCTGCGCGGCGAGGGGCTGGCCCTGGCCTATGGTGTGGGGGCTGAGATCCTCGACCCGGAGTTCGTGCAGTTTCACCCGACCGCCATCGACGTGGGTCTGGACCCGGCCCCCCTGGCGACAGAGGCCCTGCGCGGCGAGGGGGCGCGGCTGGTCGACGGGAGCGGCGCCTATCTGCTGGGCGACCACCCCGACGCTGATCTGGCCCCGCGCGACATCGTGGCGCGGGTCGTCCATGCGGCGCGGGCCGACGGGCGGGGCGCGTTTCTGGACGCGACGAAAGCCGTGGGCGAGGCCTTCCCGCATGAGTTTCCGGCGGTGTTTTCCGCCTGTATGCGCGCCGGGCTGGACCCGCGCATCAGCCCCATCCCCGTGGCGGCGGCGGCCCACTACCACATGGGCGGCATCGTGGCCGACGACGAGGGGCGCACGACGGTTCCGGGCCTCTACGCCATCGGCGAATGCGCGGCGACGGGGGTGCATGGCGCCAACCGCCTGGCCTCCAACTCCCTGCTGGAAGCGGGCGCCTTCGGGCGACGCGCCGGGCGGGCGGCGGCGCAGGAGGTTCAACCTGAGAAGGCCGCGCTGAGGCCGGCGCGGGCGTCCAAGGACTTGCCGCCCGAGGCGATGCAGGAGTTACGCGCCGCCATGACCCGGTTCGCGGGGGTGGTGCGGGATGAGGAAGGGCTGACAGCTTTGATCGCCGTGATCGACCGACTGGTGGAGACGAACCCCCATGGGGTGGTGCTGACGACGGCCCGCCTGATCGCCGAGGGCGCGCTGGACCGGCGCGAGAGCCGGGGCGGGCACTACCGCGTGGATTATCCCGACAGCCTGCCCGTGGCCGAGCATACGCGGATGCGGCAAGCGGTTCTGATCGGGGCGTGACGGTAGAAAATGATCCTCCCCTGCGCAGCGGGGGAGGATTGACGAGCGAGAGGATGAGACCATGACCCGAACCCTGCCGGACCTGCTGATCGAGCCCGTCGTGCGGATGGCTCTGGCCGAGGATCTGGGGCGGACCGGCGACGTGACGGCGCAGGCCTGCATTCCTGAGGACGCGCGTATGAGCGCCGTCTTCGCCGCGCGGCAGGCCGGGGTGATGGCCGGCGGCGCCGTGGTGCGGATCGCGGTTCATGCCATGGACCCCCAAGCGACCGTGACGGTGAAGGTCGCGGACGGCGAGGCCTTTGATGCCGGAACCGTGCTGGTCGCGGTCGAGGCCGACGCCCGGGCCCTGCTGGCGGCGGAACGGACGGCGCTGAACCTGCTGGGGCGGATGTGCGGCATCGCGACCTTGACCCGGACCTATGTTCAGGCGGTGGCGGGAACCAGCGCCCGCATCGCCGACACCCGCAAGACCACGCCCGGCCTGCGCGCGCTGGAAAAGCACGCCGTGGTCTGCGGCGGCGGGCTGAACCATCGCTTCGGGCTGGATGACGCCATCCTGATCAAGGACAATCACGTCTCCGTCTGCGGCGGGGCGGGCGAGGCGGTGCGCCGGGCGAAAGCCTTCGCGCCCCACCTGATGAAGGTCGAGGTCGAGGTCGACGGGCTGGATCAGCTGGACGAGGTGCTGGCCGAGGGGCCGGATGTGATCATGCTGGACAACTTCAGCCTGACCGATTTGGAAGAAGCCGTGCGCCGGGTGAAGGCCAGCGCCTTTGGTCCCGTGACGCTGGAGGCTTCAGGCGGTGTCAACCTGACGACGGTGGCGGCGATCGCGGCGACGGGGGTGGACGTGATCTCGGTCGGCGCCCTTACGCACTCGGTTCCGCAGCTGGACGTGGGTCTGGACGCGCGCTGAGGTCCGGCGCGCTGAACCAGCGACGGCGGATGGCCCGCTGCAACGGGGCATCGATCAGCCGGTTGTAGAGGTCGGCGGCGACGATGGCGGCGATCAGGGCCAGTCCCCATAACGCCCAGGCCTGCCAGGCGACGGTCGCGGCGGCGGGGTGGAAGCGCTCGATCAAGGGCTGGATCCCGCCGAACCAGACGGCGCCGGTGATCGTGTGCGTCATGAACAGGCTGAAGCTGACGCGCGCGCCCCAGGCCGCGCCGGGGATGGGCCGGGTGGTGGGCAGGGCGCCGCAGCCCAGCACCAGGACGCAGATGGCCAGAAGGCTGATCATGTCGGGCCCAGCGACGGCGACATTAGCCAGAAGCGCCGCGCCGCCGCCGAGGGCGATCAGGCGGGCCGCGTGCGGCGACCAGCGGCCGGTCTCGACCGCGCGGGCCAGGGTCAGGCCGATCAGGAACAGCGGCACGGCGCGGACCATGGCCCACTGGAACGGCAGGTCGAACAGGGAATGGTGCAGCAGGGTCAGACTGAGAGCCTGGCCGCCGACCAGAATGACCAGGCCCAGGGCCAGAGCCGCCATCGCTCCCGGAAGGCGCATCATCGCCCGCCACAGCCGGGGGAAGAAGGCGTAGCAGATCAGCAGGGCCGACAGGGTCCAGGCCGGAATGTTCCACTGGCCGCCGCCCAGGCCGAAGGCGTGCAGCAGCAGGACCTGGGCAGGCAGGCCCGACCATTCGAAGCGCTCGGGGTGGGCGGGCGCCTTTCCGATCAGCGTCGCCGCCAGAACCAGCAGGGCCAGTATGGCCAGGGTGATGAGGTGGGTGGGATAGCTGCGGGCGAAGCGCTTGAGCCAGAATCGGACAGGGGCGATCCGCCCCGAGGCGACGCCGGCGCCATAGGCTCTGGCCAGGACGAAGCCCGACAGCATCAGGAAGAAGTCGGTGGCCAGATAGCCGCGCGACCAGACGCTGTGCAGCGCCTGTAGGGGAATGGGGGCCTCGCCGCCAAAATGGAACAGGACCACGAACATCGACGCCAGGAAGCGCAGGGCGTCCAGGGGGCCGCCGCGCACGAGGGCGGCGGGCGGGGGCGATGCGGCGGTCGTGGTCGTCAAGGCGCGTCTCCCGCGCCTGGGGAGAGACGCATCGCTCCTTGGTCAAGCAAGAAGCGGGCCGGGAACGCCTCGGCGCCGGGAACCGTTTCATACAGACGGAAGGAGACCTGCATGAGCAAGACACCCTCGACGCCCAAGGAGCAACGCAGTTTCGCCGATCACGGCGCGCGGCCGATCGACGACATGGCGGACCGCCGGGATCTGGCCACGGGCGCCCAGTCGGGTCAGCCCGGCGACGCTGACGTCAATACGCGACAACAGGGCCGGTTCGGCAACCTGAAGCAGAACATGACGCCACAGTGGAAGACACAGGACCGCTGAACGCGGTCCCAGCGGCCTATTCTGTGGTCGCGGCAGGCGTGGCCGGGGTTGAGGCCGGAACTTGGACGCCTTCTCGCGCCAGAACGGCGGAATAGGCCACGGCGCCGCCCGTTTCGTGCGGCTCTGCGGTGCTGAGGTTGGCCTGGATCAGGCGTGGCGCCTCGGGCGAGGTCGAAGGACGCGGCGTGTAGCGGAACGCGTCGCTGGACCCCGAACGACCGCCGAAGCGGTAGAACAGATGATCGCCGACCTGACCCACGCGGATCAGGCTGTTGCGCCAGCGGGGCGAGACGCCGGTGGTGTGGAAGTGGGTGGCGTTGCCGACCGCCGCATAGACCTGTCCCGACAGGGCCTTGGAGGCGACGTCGCGGGCGCGGTTCCAGGCGGCGCGATTGACCGCGCCGCGCATGGCGCCGTTGCAGGTGAAGCTGAACTGGCAACCGGTGCTGCGGTTTGAGCCCTGGTAGACCACGGCGCAGACGGTGTTGGGGAAGGCGGGGTGGCGGGCGCGGTTCAGGACCACCTGGGCCACGGCCTTCATGCCATCGACGCCTTCGCCGCGCGCTTCATAATAGGCGACCTTGGTCAGGCAGTCGAGGTCGCGGGACTGGTCCAGGGCGCTGCCGAGGCGGAAGGGTCGGGCGGCGGGGTTGGTCAGATGGGCGCGACGCAGGCCGTTCTGGGTGTCTTCCAGGCGGGCGGTCAGCAGTTCCGCCTGACGGTCGCGCTGAGCGGCGCCGGCGACAGTATAGGGGTCATGGCGGTTGGCGATGGCCAGGGCGCTGGCGTCCAGGCCGCCGGCCGCAGCGGCCATGGCTTCCTGGGTATAGCCCTCGGAGCCGGCGCCTTGCAGGCGTTCGGCTTGAGTGCGGACGGTCGAGGCCTGGGCGGCGACGCCGCCCAGATAGGCTCCACCGACGGCGAGGCTGACGACACCGCCGAACGCCGCCGCAGCCGTCTTGGGGCGCAGGCGAACAGAACGGGCGGCGTGCATCAGCGCACGCGTCTGCGAGGAGAGATTCAAAGGCGTAGTCCTGTTCAGCAGGGCGAGGATGCCGCCCCCGGTACTCAACGAACCCAGGCGACATGGCGCGTCGCAAACTGACTCCGGACCAAAGATCGACGAACGGCCGACCTCCGGAAGGCGGGCCTTAAGCCATCCGTTTATGGCCTCAATGTGGTTGATTCGGCAATTGCTGTTGCGGTGCAGCATTGCGTCGCGCCTCTAGAGAGGGCGTTTGAATGTGCAGTGATTGTGGCGGATATTGTCTAGAGCACATCTATCGAAATCTGTATTCGATTACGCGGCAATGATTTCAGCGCCGGCGGGGGCGTTGCGGAAACCCTATTGGCCTGCACCCTTCTACTTGCTGGACAGAGTCTCGCCACAGGTGGGAACTGATCCCGCTTGCTGGCGTTGCAAGCTGAACTATTACAAGGAGTTCTCCGCCCTATGACCCGTTCCACGATCCGCGCCGCCGCCGTTCTCGCGCTCGGCGTTTCGACCCTCGGCCTCGCCGCCTGCGGGCATTCCGTTGAACAGAAGGCTGCGACCGGCGCCATCGCCGGCGCCGTGGTGGCTGGTCCGGTCGGCGCGGCGGTCGGCGGCGCCGCAGGAGCCGCCGTCGGTCATGCCGACAAGCCCAAGGCGTAGAGGTCTGCCGGGTGTCGATGGCGCCGCTTGCCTGCGGCTTCGTCGGCGCCCATCTGCCTCATGGGACGCGATTTGGGCCCTAAATTGCGTCTTTGAGGGCCCAAAACGGCGGCAGAGCTTGATTTCTGCGCTGGATTCCGCTTTGGCAGCGCGCCGGGCCGTTCGCGTATCCGCACGCCCGCCGGGCCGCCACTGATCGGCGTCGCCCCTCATCAGATTTCTAAGGAAGACCGCCTCTACGCATGCGAGACCTTAAACAAACCGGCTTCAACGACCGCATCACGACGCAGCAGGAGGCCAAGAAGGCCCTGCTGGCCAAGTTCAAGCCCAAGCCGACGGTCCAGGATCCCGAGTTCGAGAAGCTGGCCCTGAAGCGCGCCGCCGAGAAGGAGGCTCAGCGTCAGCAGTTCGAGCTGGAGAAGGCCGAACAGCGCCGCGAGAAGGCCGAGAAGGAAGCGGCTCGTCTGGCCGCCGAACAAGGCGCTCAGGAAGAGGTCGAAGCCGCCAAGCGCGCCGCCCGCAAGGAGCGCAAGCAGCTGACCAAGGAAGAGCAGAAGGCCGCCCGCGACGCCCGCTATGCGGCCCGCAAGTCGCGCCAGCGCTAGAATGATCCTTCTCCCCTTGCGGGAGAAGGTGGACGGCGAAGCCGGACGGATGAGGGGTTGCGCGACGCTCAGCTCGCCGCCTCCCTCGGCCGTGGAGAGACCCCTCATCCGGCCCTGACGGGCCACCTTCTCCCGCAAGGGGAGAAGGATGCTTCGCACTAACGCCTCCGGCTGCTTGAGCGCCCTCTCCCGCAAGGGGAGAAGGACCGCGGGGTGCAACGCCGCTGCGACTTCAGCGTTACCGCCACGAAGATTCATGCGCACAGGTCGTCGCGCGCCCTTGGACGGCGCGCGAAAAGGCTTAACTGCAAAGCTGGATCTTTGTTCGTCACGCAGCAGGAGCAGACATGACCGCCATCGACACCGGCCTGAAACCGAAAGAACGCGGCGACGTCGCGCAGGAACTGTCCAAGGTTCTGGCCGACAGCTTCGCCGTCTATCAGAAGACGCACGGCTATCACTGGAACGTGCGGGGCCCTGAGTTCTTCAGCCTGCACAAGCTGCTGGAGCAGCAATACACCGAGATCTGGACCGCGCTGGACGATATCGCCGAGCGCATCCGCGCCCTGGGTGAACTGGCCCCGCAGAGCGCCTCGGCCTTCGCCAACCTGACCTCGATCAAGGACGGCGACCCTGAAAAGGACGCCAGCGCCATGCTCAAGGAGTTGATCAAGGATCACGGCGTGCTGATCGCCACGGCCCGCGCGGCGCTGGACGCCGCCGACAAGGTCGGGGATGAGGCTTCGGTCGATCTGATGACCCAGCGCCTGGCCGCCCACGAAAAGGCCGCCTGGATGCTGCGTTCCAGCCTGGGCGACCGCTGAGGCTGATCGGCCTCACGGAACGGTAATCTTCGGGCCTGAAAAGCGCCGGATTGGGCGGTCACTCTGATCGTCTTCCGGCGCTCGCCAGCGCCGCAACATGGACGCTGGATGCTGCAAGGCCGCCTGCCACCGCTGAAGATCGCCGGACGCCGGGCCCTTGCCGCGGCGCCTATGGTTCTGGCTGTCGGTCTGGCCGTCATGGGCGTGGCCATGTCGGCCAGCTCGAGCCCGCGTCCTGACATCGACCGCACCGCAGAGGCCGTGGCTCGCGCCACCGGCGGCGACCTGACGCCGCGCGGTCTGCAGTTGGTCATGGCGCGACTGGACGCCGGGCAGCTGGCTTTGGCGCGACGGTTTGATCCGGCGCTGAATCTGCCTGAGCTTTATGGCCTGACCCCGGGTTGGGAGAGCCTGACCCTGGGCGGAAAGCCGTCGCTGGATCAGGGCGTGTCGGGCGTGGCCGCCCAGCAGTTGAACGCGGCCATGCCGACGGCGTTCGGCGCCCTGCAACCCGCCAAACCCTTCGACCTGCGCCCGGCCACCGAGGCGGACCGAAAGCGCGCGCTGCGTTGCCTGACCCAGGCCGTCTATTACGAGGCGGCGCTGGAGCCGCTGGAGGGCCAGGAGGGCGTGGCCCAAGTCGTGCTGAACCGCGTGCGCGATCCCAACTATCCCAGCACCGTCTGCGGCGTCGTCTATCAGGGGGCCGAGCGGACGACGGGCTGCCAGTTCAGCTTCACCTGCGACGGCGCCCTGAGTCGGGCGCCCATCGCCTGGGCCTGGACCCGCGCAGCGCAGGTGGCCGAACGCGCCCTGGCCGGCCATGTGGCGGCGCGGGTGGGCACGGCGACCCATTATCACGCCGACTATGTCCATCCCTGGTGGTCGCCGACCCTGGCCAAGATCACCCAGGTCGGGGCGCACATCTTCTATCGCTGGAAGGGTTCGCCGGGCGAAAGCGCCGCCTTTACCGACAAGTCTTCGGGCCGCGAGCCGGTGATCGACGAGGCCCGGTTCGCACGACCCCGAATTCTTCTGGCCGCCGACAGCGTCGAGCACGCCGCCGCCACCGGCGCGACCGGGATGAAGACGGTCGAGATCGACGGCCAGACCCGCGTCGTCGGCATCGCCAGCCTGGGCGGTCGGCGCCAGGCCAGCAAGGACGAGATCGCGGCCATCAACGAGCGGCTGAAGGCTTATGAGGCCGCACCGACCGTCGCGGTCGCCCCGCCGCCGGGCGTCACCGCCATGGCCGTCGAGGAAGTCGGCAAGCCGGCGGCTTGAGACGTTCGGTGTTGCAACAACTGGCCGGTTCACGCATTTCTGCTGGCCCGCTGACGGGTTTCCTGGATTGAACGATTGACCGACCCCAGAACCCCGACCTGGACCGAAGCAGACCGCCTCAAGGCCCTGCGGGCGACGGGCATTCTCGACACGGATCGCGAACAGGCCTTCGACGACATCGTCGAACTGGCCTCCAGCCTGTGCGAAGCGCCGGTCGCGGTGGTTAATCTGATCGACGCCGATCGGCAGTGGTTCAAGGCCGAGGTCGGGCTGGGCGTGCGTGAGACGCCGCTGGAGACCTCATTCTGTCGTCACGCCCTGCTGGAAGTCGATCGGCTGGTGGTGCCCGACGCGAGCGTCGATCCTCGCTTCGCCTGCAATCCTCTGGTGACGGCCGAGGGGGGCTTTCGCTTCTATGCGGGGGTTCTGTTGAGGGGCGAGAACGGCGCGCCTCTGGGCACTCTGTGCGTTCTGGATGTCGTGCCTCGCCCAGAAGGACTGACGCCCTTGCAGTCGCGTGCGCTGGAGGTGATGGCCAATCAGGTCATGACCCTGCTGGACCTGCGACGCGGCCTGGCGCGCGAGCGCGCCAGCAATGCGCGGTTTGACGCCCTGGCCGACTCCATGCCGCAGATGGTGTGGTCCACACGCGCGGACGGCTTTCACGACTACTTCAACGCGCGCTGGCACGAGTTCACTGGGACGACCCCGGGCTCGACCGACGGCGCCGGCTGGAACGATCTGTTCCATCCTGAAGATCGCGAGCGCGCCTGGAGCGTGTGGCGCCAGTCCCTGGCGACCGGGGATCCCTATGAGATCGAATACCGGCTGCGTCGCCACGACGGTCTCTATCGCTGGACCCTGGGCCGGGCGACGGCGGTCCGGGACGACGAGGGCGAGATCGTCCGCTGGTTCGGCACATGCACCGACATCGATGACCTGAAGCAGATCGAGCGCGGCAGGGAACTGGTCAGCCAGGAGCTGAGCCACCGCATCAAGAACATCTTCGCCGTGGTGTCGGCCCTGGTCGCTTTGTCGGCGCGCCAGCACCCGGAAGCCAAGGCGTTTTCGCAGTCGCTGCGGACCCGTATCAACGCCCTGGCGCGGGCGCATGAATTCGTACGCCCGCATACGGAGGTCTCCGCTCCCAGCGTCGGCGCCATGACCCTGCACGCCTTCCTCGAGGCGATGTTCCGGCCTTACACCGGGGTTCAGGGGGCGCCCCGAGTGCTGCTGAGCGGCGACGATGCCGTGTTCGACGATCAGGCCGCGACCTCGGTGGCCTTGCTGTTCCATGAGATGGCGACCAACGCCGCCAAATACGGCGCCCTGTCTGAGCCGGACGGTTGGGTGACGCTGGAAACCCGCAAGGCGGATGATCGATTTATCCTGGTCTGGCGCGAGCACGGCGGACCGCCTGTTACGGGCCAACCCACGCGCGTCGGCTTTGGCACGACCCTGTCGACGCTGTCGGTCGAAGGCCAGTTGGGCGGCCGGTTGGAACGTCTTTGGCTCGAAGAGGGTTTGGTGGTGAAGGCTGATCTGCCCGCGACGGCCCTGTCGCGTCGCAGGGCGGCGTTGAAAACGGCATGAGGACTGCGATCCCCTGCAGGCCGAGCCGAACTGGAGTAGTCAGGAAGGTAGTATGTCCGCGCGTATTCTGATCATCGAGGACGAGGCGCTTGTGGCGATGGAGCTGAAGTTCGCCCTGCTGGACCTGGGGTACCAGGTCGTGGGGCTGGCTGCGGACGCGCCCACAGCGCTCGACCTGGTGCGTGAGTCCGAAGTGGATCTCGCGCTCGTGGACATCCACCTGTCGGATGGACCGACCGGGATCGAGCTGGGCCGCGCGCTTGGACAGGAGCGCGGCATCACCGTCCTGTTCATGACGGCCAATCCCGGCATGGTGCGCGACGGCGTGGCCGGCGCGGTCGGCGTTCTGCCCAAGCCGACCGACGATTATGCGATTCAGAGCGCGGTCGATTACGCCCTGCGTCGTCGCAACGGCGAGCCGACGCTTTACGCGCCGCCCGAGCTGCAGGTCTTCAACTAAGAGCTTGTGGCGAGGGCTTGCGCTCTCGCCAACGGATCACCAGGCGCCGATCTTCTCGGCTTCCTTGTGGCTGATCGGATTGTGGGCGGCCTTGTGGTCTTCCTCGGCCAGGAAGCGCGA
>CAYWDO010000062.1:6437-12886 GCA_964456995.1 uncultured Brevundimonas sp. | reverse complement strand
GTGGCAGGTGCGGGCGATGTCTTCCGACGAGCCGCCGAAGGCCATGGCGATGCAGGCCTCGCCGATCAGTTCGCCGGCTGCGGGTCCATAGATGTGGACGCCCAGGACCTTGTCGGTCGCGGCGTCGGCCAGGACCTTCACGAAGCCCTCGGTCTCGTGGTTGATCTTGGCGCGGCTGTTGGCGGCGAAGGGGAACTTGCCCTTCTTGAAGGCGACCCCCGCGGCCTTCAGCTGCTCTTCGTTCTTGCCGACCCAGGCCACTTCCGGGCCGGTGTAGATGACGCTGGGGACCAGGTCGTAGTCGACGTGACCAGCCTTGCCCGCGATCAGCTCGATGACGGCCACGCCGTCTTCCTCGGCCTTGTGCGCCAGCATCGGGCCATAGGTGACGTCGCCGATGACCCAGACGCCGGGCGCCGTGGTCTTGAAGTGGTCGTTGGGGATGACGCCGCGCTTGTCGATCTCGATGCCGACCGTCTCCAGGCCCAGACCGGCGGTGTAGGGACGACGGCCGATGGCCACCAGAACCACGTCGCCCTTGAGGGTTTCAGCCGCGCCGCCGGCCGAAGGCTCCAGCGTCAGCTCGACGCCGTCCCTGACCGAGGTCGCGCCCGTGACCTTCGTGCCCATGCGGAAGGTCATGCCCTGCTTGGTCAGGCCGCGCTGGAAGGCGGTGGCGACCTCGGCGTCCATGCCGGCGCCGACCTTGTCGAGGAACTCGACCACGGTCACTTGCGCGCCCAGGCGGCGCCAGACCGAGCCCAGCTCCAGGCCGATGACGCCGGCGCCGATGACGATCAGATGCTTGGGCACCTTGGGCAGGAACAGGGCGCCGGTCGAGTCGATAACCTTGCCGTCCTCGAAGGCCACGCCCGGCAGTGGGGTCGGCTCTGAGCCTGTGGCGATGACGATGTTCCTGGTCTCATAGGTCGTCTTGGCGCCGTCGGCGGCCTCGACCTCGACCTTGCCCGGTCCGGCGATACGGCCGCGGCCCTTCAGCCAGACGACCTTGTTCTTCTTCATCAGGAACTCGATGCCCTTGGTCAGGGCTTCGACGCTGTCGTCCTTGGCCTTGTGCATCTGGCCCAGGTTCAGCTTCGGCTTCACCTCGATGCCGATGCCGGCGAATTCGGTGTTGGCGGCCTCATACAGCTCCGAGGCGTGCAGCAGGGCCTTGGACGGCATGCAGCCGACGTTCAGGCAGGTGCCGCCCAGGGTGGCGCGCATTTCGATGATGGCGACCTTCAGGCCCAGCTGACCGGCGCGAATGGCGGCGTTGTAGCCGCCCGGCCCGCCGCCGATGATCACTACGTCGTAGGTCTGGGGAGCGGCGTCGGCCATGGATATCCTCTGATCGGTCTGGCGCTGGGAAGGAGCGGCGCGGACACTAGCGCCGACCCCGGCGGGGTCAACCGCCACGGTCCATATAGGCCGTGATCACGGCGGGGGCCATGCCGACGAAAGCCAAAGACGCCCCATAGGCTGAAACGCCAAAGGGCCGGGCGTCGCCGCCCGGCCCTCCATCGCAGATTTCAGAATCCTCAGAAGGCCATGCGGGCGACCAGCTGGAACCAGGGACCGGCGGTTTCGGTCTCCAGCTCATACTCGTCGTAGTCGCGGCCGATCTGGTCCTCGATGGTGTTGAACTTGTCGAAGACCTCGTCCTTGGACGAGTCGAGCAGGTTGGAGCCGGTCAGGCGCACCACGACGCGCTCGCCGATCTGCTTCTCGACGAAGACTTCCAGATCGCCGCCGTAGCTGGTGACGACTTCTTCGCCGACGATGCGGCTCTTGGCGTCGCCCTGCTTGCGATAGGTGGCGCCAAAGGCCGCGCCCCATGCACGGATATCGTGCGTGAAGCCGACGTTGAAGACATAGTCCGACTGGGCGTTGAAGCGACGCTTGCCCATGAAGTCGTCGACCGAGCTGTCCAGCCAGGAATAGTTCACGAAGACGCCGGTGTTCTCCATGCCGATGAAGTCCAGCGGCGTGGAAAGGTCGAACTCGGCCCCCCAGACCTGGCCGTCGCCGACGTTGCTGGCGGTCAGGACATAGGACACCAGCTCCTCGGCCGCCTCTTCCGGGGTCGCGCCGTCGTCGATGGCGTCGTCATAGTCATCCTGGGCCTGCTCCGAGAAGGCGCCGGTGTTGGTGATCTCGATCAGGTCGGTGATATCGCGATAGAAGAAGTTGATCCCCACCACGCCGCGACGGCCCAGACGACGCTCGTAGCCGACATCCAGACCCCAAGCCTTTTCGGGCTCCAGGTTCGGGTTGCCCAGGAAGTCGTTGTCGCCGTACTCGCCTTCCAGCATGGCCGGCGAGATGAAGTCGAAGTTCGGGCGACGCACGGTGCGCGCGACCGAGGCTGTGATCCGGTCCGTGTCGCTGAGGGCCCAGCGGACGCTCGCCGACGGCAGCAGGACGCCGTAGTCCTTGCTCTGCACCCGGTCGGCGGCGTCGACGGTCTCGTCCGTGATGGTGACGTCCGTGGTTTCGTAGCGGAGGCCCGCCTCCCACTTCATCGCGCCGTTTTCACCGGACAGCATGACATAGGGGTCGAGGCGCGTTTCCTCGATGGTGCTGAGGCCGCCCGCCACGGCTTCGAAGTCGCCGTAGTCGCTGTCGGCCAGGACGCGCAGGACCGTCTCGTTCTCGACCTCGGCTTCGGCCTCCAGGATGGAGGTGTCGCGATCCTTGCGGGCGTATTGCAGGCCGAACTCCAGCTCGGCGCCCGACAGCTGGATCTTGTGCTCCAGCGCCGCCTGCAGTTCGTTGTCCTGGATTCGGCTGCGGACCTTGGTCCCCTCGATGACCTCGTCGCCGATGTCGATCTCTTCTTCCAGCTCGTCCTGGGCGTCGTCGATGGCGGCGTAGCCCAGCTTGAAGGTCGTCTGACCGCCCAGCATGTCGCGACGATAGCGACCGTTCACCGCCCAGTTGTCGGTCAGGATGTCCAGCGGGTTGCGGCTCGCCTTGGCGATGTCGTCGACGTCGCCTTCGTCGTATTCGATCGAGTTCTCGTCCTGAACCCGGTCCGTGCGAACGAACAAGCCGTCCAGCTTCAGCTCGCCGCCGGCCAGCGGCATTTCATAGGACAGGTTGGCCGAATAGTCGGTGCCGTCGCGGATGTCGCTCTGGGCCTCGGTGTCGGTCAGTTCGCCGTTGGGCTCGTCATAGCGCCAGCTGAACTTCTGCTTGGGATTGCGGCGGTCCTGAACATTGGCGCCGACCAGCAGGCGGCCCGGTCCGACCTCGCCGCCCCAGACCGCGCCATAGGTGCCGCCCCACTGGCCGTACTTGCTGTCATCCCAGTTCAGGGCGCCCAGGCGCAGATAGCCGCCGTCCAGCGACAGGGCGTCGCGCAACACGATGTTGATGGCGCCCGCCACCGCGTCGCCCGAGCGGTTGGCCGAGGACGAGCGCACGACCTCGACCCGTTCGATCAGTTCGGCAGGGATGCGGTCGACAAAGAAGGAGCGGTCCAGATTCGCGCCCGGAACGCGTTCGCCGTTGATCAGGATCTGGGTGTAGGCCGAATCCAGGCCGCGCATACGCACGCCGTCGGATTCCAGCACGTCGGACAGGAAGGTCACCGACGGCACGCGCTTCAGGGCGTCGCCGGCGGTCAGCGGCTCGAACCGCTGGAAATAGTCCAGGTCGTAGGACAGGGTCGGAACGACCGCGTCCGTGCGGTTGCGCATCGCCGGTTCACCCGTGACGATGACCTCCGACAGGGCCGTGACCGGGCCGTCGTTATAGTCCGGCGCCCGGACGGTTTCTTCGGCGCTGACGGCGCCGGCGATGGCGAGAGGGGCGACGGCGGCGCCCAGTAGAAGACCCAGCTTCATTTGTCTTGTTCCCCGACGACACCGGCCTGCGATCAGGTTCTGGTTGTCGAGGGCGCTCGCTAACGAGATGCGGCGACGCAGACGCGACGATTTCGCGAAGAGGATTCTCCGGTTTGCCGACCGTCAGGCGACAGATCGTCCTGAGACTGAAGATATTCCCGAGAAGGGCCTGAAATGCGAAACGGGGCCCGATCTTGCGATCGGACCCCGTGTTCCCTGTATCGACTGGAGCGGGCGAAGAGATTCGAACTCTCGACCCCAACCTTGGCAAGGTTGTGCTCTACCACTGAGCTACGCCCGCATTCCGTTGGGAGCGGTGTGCCGCTCCCCGTCGAGGAGGGGCTTTTAGCCGACCCTTCTCAGACCGCGCAACCCCCTTTTTGGATTTTCCGACAATCCGTTGCTCTTTTTAGAATAGTTCTGAAATTTCAAACGAAAGCGGCCCCCGCAACACCCCCGAAGGAAGCGCCGCGAGGGCCGCTGAAATCAGCCTCTACGGATCAATCCCGCGCGCGCGGCCCCCGCTCAAGCAACGAGCCGCCGCGCGGCGAACGTTAGCGCCCTTCGCGTCGCGCTATCAGCGCGGCGCCAGCCTGATAGCCCCGTCCAGACGGATGCATTCGCCGTTGATGTAGACGTTCTCGGCCAGATGCAGGGCCAGCGACGCATAGTCGGCCGGGGTGCCGAGGCGGCTGGGGAAGGGAATGGCGGCGGCCAGGCTGTCCTGAACCTTCTGGTCCATGCCGGCCATCATCGGCGTCCACATGATGCCGGGCAGGATGGTGTTCACCCGAACGCCGTCCTGGGCCAGGTCGCGCGCGACCGGCAGGGTCATGGCGTAGACGCCGCCCTTGGACGCCGAATAGGCCGCCTGGCCGATCTGGCCGTCCTGGGCCGCGACGCTGGCGGTGTTGATGATCAGGCCGCGCTCGCCGTCGGCCATCGGCTCGCCCTGGACCATGCCCAGCGCCGACTGCGACAGGACGCGGAAGGTGCCGAACAGGTTGATCGTGACGGTGCGCTCGAAGGAGGCCATGTCGTGCGAGCGGACCTCGCCGGTGTCGCGCTTACGGCTGACGGTCTTCTGGCCCGTGGCGATGCCGGCGCAGTTGACGGTCAGGCGCTCCTGGCCGTGGGCGGCGCGGGCCTTGACGAAGCCGGCGGCGACGCTCTCGTCCGAGGTCACGTCCACCTTGCAGAAGACGCCGCCGATCTCCTTGGCGATCTCCTCGCCGCGCTCTTCGTTCAGGTCGAACAGGGCGACCTTGACGCCCTTGGCCGCCAGCGCCCGCGCCGTGCCTTCGCCCAGGCCGGAAGCGCCGCCCGTCACCACTGCTGCAATCGAACCGTCGAGTTTCATGAAGATCGTCCCTATATTCTTTGAACCGAGTGCCTGAACGAGGATTTAGCGGCCATGATCGCCAAAGCCAAACCGGCGTCGCCCATCGACGCCATCGATCCCGACAAGGCCCTGGTCCCCACGGTTCAGAGGGTCAATGAAATGCGCGTCAGGAAGGGCTTCTGGCCCAAGATCCGCAGCACTGCGTCGCGCATCCCCTTTGCGGGTCAGGCCCTGGCCGCCTGGTATGCGACGCAGGATCCCAAGACGCCGCTGGCGGCCAAGGGGATCATGCTGGGGGCGCTGGCCTATTTCGTCATGCCGCTGGACGCCATTCCCGACGTCTTCGCCGGCATCGGTTTCACCGACGACGCGGCGGTGATCGCCGCCGTGCTGGCCACCCTGGGCGCCCATGTGAAGCGCCAGCACCGCGAACAGGCCGAGGCGGCGCTGAAGCGCGTGCGCGACGCCGCCGAGACCTGACCTTTTGCATCGTCATCCCGGAAACGGCGCAGCCGTTATCCGAGACCGCCCAAGACGCCAAGGCCGAGTGTGTGAAGGTTTCAGCCGCGCTCCAGCGGCTTGGCCCGCCACCAGCCGGTGACCGAGTAGCGCGGCCCGCCGGCGAACGGCGCCACGGTCGAGACGGCGTGCATCTGCGGCACCGCAAAGACGTTCAGGGCGCCGAAGCTGGGCGTGAAGGTCTCAGTGATCTCGCCGCCCTCGTCGAGGAATTGCAGCAGACCGCCCCACTCCGCCCGCCAGCCCGGCGACAGGTTCAGCACATAGGCGTAAAGACGCTCGGTCCTGGGGTTGGCGTCGCTGTGCCGATTGAGGAAATGCCCCGGCAGGTAGCGGGTCACCTGACCGTCGGAAAAGGCGATGCGGTCGTCGCCCGTCAGCCGTCGCGCGAAGGCTAGAAACGCCTCGGTGTTGAACAGGTCCAGCAGGTCGAACAGGATCTGCGGCGTCGCCATGCCCGCCTCGCGCGCCGGGCCCAGCCGCAGACGGTCGAACAGGAACTGCAGCCCCTCGGTCGCCCCGGCATAGGCCTGCTGCGTCACATGGGCCTGATCCTCCAGCGAGGAGGCGTCCAGCGTCGCCACAGGGATATCGGCCCCCAGCGGATTGAGGAAGGTGCGAACCCAGGGCTGATCGGGGGCCAGGACGGCGGCGTGCAGGGCCTCGGCCCCGGCTCCGAACAGGCCGGGGACGCGGGTGCGGCCGGTGCGGGCCAGCCGTTCGGCGGCGGCGGCGAA
>CAYWDO010000062.1:0-6337 GCA_964456995.1 uncultured Brevundimonas sp. | reverse complement strand
GGATCGCGCGCCACCGCCGCGCCCCAGAAGACCCCGATCACCGAGACCGACTTCAGCAGGGTCAGGTTCAGCGGCAGGGAGGGAATGCCCGCCGGGAAGCCGACCACCAGATAGCGGCCGTTCCAGTCCATGGCCCGCAGCGCCGGCTCGGCGTAGTCGCCGCCGACCGCGTCATAGACCACGTCGGCGCCGTCGCGGCCCGTAGCCAGCTTCAGCTCACCCGACAGGGCCTTCTGCGCCGCCTTGTCCATGGCGCCGGACGGATAGATCAGGCCATTGTCGGCCCCCAGCTCCAGCGCGAACTCCACCTTGTCGTTGGTCGAGGCGGCGGCGACGACCCGCGCGCCCATGGCCTTGCCCAGCTCGACCGCAGCAGCGCCCACGCCCCCCGCCGCGCCCAGCACCAGCAGGGTCTCGCCCGGCTGCAGTTTCGCCCGGTCCTTCAGGGCGTAATAGCTGGTGCCGTAGGTCATGGTCAGGGCGGCGGCTTCCTCGAAGCTCATGCCGTCGGGCATGGGGATCAGGCTGGCAGCCGGGACCGCCAGACGCTCGACCAGACCGCCCCAGCCGGGCACGGCGATGACGCGGTCGCCCTTGAACACGCCCTTGACGCCCTCGCCCACCGCATCGACCACCCCCGCCACCTCGGCGCCGGGCGAGAAGGGGCGCTCGGGCCGGAACTGGTACCTGTCCTCGATGATCAGGGTGTCGGGATAGTTGATCCCAATGGCCTTGACCTCGATCACCACCTCGCCCGCCTTGGGCGTGGGGTCCATGACCTCTTCAACGACGAGGCTGTCGGGGCCGCCGGCGGCCTTGGACAATACTGCGCGCATGATAGCTTTTTCCGTGATCCCCCGCCGGGCCATGGCGCCGACACGATTGCGACGCTAATCAGCGCGCGGCCCGATGCAAAGAGGCCGAACGGACTTTCAGGAGACGACCATGGCGCGAACCGCCCTCATCCTCCACGGCGGCGCCGGCGCCCGGCGCGAGCGCAACTACGACGCCGAGGTCGTGCATATGCGCCAGGTGGTCGAGGCGATGAAGGCGCGGCTGGACGCCGGGGCCTCCGCCGTGGACGTCGCCGTCGAGGCCCTGATCCTGCTGGAAGACTCCGGTCTCTATGTCGCCGGACGCGGCGCTTCGCCCAATCTGGCGGGCGCCTATGAGCTGGACGCCAGTCTGATGGACGGCGCGTCGGGCAAGGCCGGCGCCGTGGCCGCCCTGCAAGGTTTCCGCAACCCGATCCTGGCCGCGCGCGCCGTCATGGACCGCACCCCTCACGTCATGCTGGCCGGCGAGGGTGCCGCCCTGTTCGCCCATGATCAGGGGCTGGAGCCGATCGGCGACGAAGAGGCCTGGTTCACCCAGGCCGGTCAGGGCGAGGACAACCACCCGCCGGGCACGCTCAGCCACGGCACCGTCGGCTGCTGCGTGCTGGACAGCCAGGGCCGTCTGGCCGCCGCCACCTCGACGGCGGGCGTATTCGGCAAGATGCCGGGCCGCGTCGGCGACACCCCCATTCCCGCCGCCGGCACCTGGGCCGACGACCATGCCGCCGTCTCCTGCACCGGTCAGGGCGAGTATTTCATCCGCGTCGCCGCCGCTGCCCGAACCGCCATCGGCGTCGCCGCCGGTCAGACCTTGGCCGAGGCCTCGCAAGCCGTGATCGACCGCATCGGCGGTCTGGGCGGCGACGGCGGCATGATCGCCCTGGACCGCGAGGGCAATATCGCCGCCGCCTACAACAGCCAGGGCATGAAGCGCGCCTGGCTGACCGCCGACGGCGAGATCGGAGTCCAAGTCTTCGACCAGCCGGCCTGATCAGCGCCGCCGCACTTCATTACAGCACCGTAAGGTGCGCGGCGGATCAGCGCTGATAGGGTCCGGCTGACCTGCCCCCGGCGCTGCTCGCGGGGCGACCGGAACCTGACGCCCATGAAGACCCGCCTGATCCTGACCGCCTGCGCCTCGGCCCTGCTGCTCGGCCTGCCCACCGCCGCCTTCGCGGAGGGCGCGCCGTCAGCACCCGCAGCCCTAGCGACGACGCAAGGCGGGGTCGCCGTGCCGCCGCTGGGCTTCGCCAGGCGCGTTCTGGCCAACGGCATGGAGGTCTATACCGCCCGCGACGCCTCGACCTCGAACGTCACGGTCCAGGTCTGGTATCGCGTCGGCTCCAAGGACGATCCGGCCAGCCGCTCGGGCTTTGCTCACCTGTTCGAACACCTGATGTTCAAGGCGACGAAGAACTTTCCCGACGAGACCTTCGACCGCCTGACCGAAGACGTGGGCGGTAATAACAACGCCTTCACCTCGGACGACGTCACCGCCTATCACGAGACCATTCCGGCCAATCACCTGCAGCGCCTGCTGTTCGCCGAGGCCGACCGTCTCGGCTCGCTGGTCGTCAACGAGGACGTGTTCAAGAGCGAACGCGACGTGGTGAAGGAGGAATACCGTCAGGGCGTCCTGGCCAGCCCCTATGGCCGGCTGTTCAGCGTCTTCATGCCCGAGACCATCTATCAGGCCCACCCGTATCGCCGCACCACCATCGGCTCGATCGAGGACCTGGACGCGGCGACCATCGAAGACGTGCGTCGCTTCCACGCCACCTACTACCGGCCCGACAACGCCATCCTGATCGTGGCGGGCAATTTCGACGAGACGCAGCTGAACGGCTGGGTCGATCAGTATTTCGCGCCGCTCAAGAATCCTGATCGTCCGCTGCCGGCCAATGACGTCAAGGAGCCGGAACCGACCGGCCCGCGCGAGGCGACCTTCTACGCCCCCAATGTGCCGCTGCCGGCCGTGGTCATCGCCTATCCGGCCATCGCCTATGGCGACCCGGACCGCGCGGCGCTGACCGTGCTGGACGGCATCCTGTCGACGGGCGAGTCGAGCCGCCTCTATCGTTCGCTGGTCTATGATCAGCAGATCGCCGC
This sequence comes from uncultured Brevundimonas sp., assembly GCA_964456995.1. Taxonomy (GTDB): domain Bacteria; phylum Pseudomonadota; class Alphaproteobacteria; order Caulobacterales; family Caulobacteraceae; genus Brevundimonas. Next base: position 3,392 of record CAYWDO010000062.1, on the reverse strand, counting down.
CCAGATCGGCTCCAGCCCCGACTTCTCGCAGCAGGCGGGCAATCTGAACGTCTACGCCATCATGGCCGGGGGACAGTCGCCCGAGGCCGGGATCGAAGCCCTGAAGGCCGAGGTCGCCCGCTTCCGCGACGCCCCCGTCACCGCCGCCGAACTGTCCGAGGCCAAGAACGAGCTGGTCGCCAACGCCCTGCGCGAACGCGAAACCATCGAGGACCGCGCCCGCACCCTGGGCTTCGCCCTGATCATGACCCGCGACGCCGCCGTCGCCGACCGCGAGATCGCCGAGATTCAGGCCGTCACCGCCGCCGACGTGCAGCGCGTCGCCCGCAAATACCTGACCGATCAGCGCAGCATCACCCTCCGCTATCTGAACGCGGACGCCGAGCACCCGACCTCGCAGCAGAAGCTGAACGTCGATGCGCCGGTCAAGGTCGCCGATCTGGCCCCGGTGGGTCAGGTCTTCACCCTGCTGCCGCCGGAACAGCGCGCCGCCATGCCCGAGCCGGGCGCGGCCGTCGCCCCGGCCACGCCGACCGTGGCCGACTTCCGCCTGGAAAACGGCCTGCGCGTCCTGGTCGCGCCCAAGGCCGGCCTGCCGCTGGTTTCAGCGCGCCTGTCCTTCGATGCGGGCACGGCCGACGAGGTCGCGGGCAAGGCGGGCGTCGCCGCCCTGACCGCCGCCCTGCTGAGCCAGGGCACGACCACCCGCACCGCGCCCCAGATCGCCACCGAGATCGAACAGCTGGGCGCCAGCATCGGCGCCGGTTCGGGCCCGGACTTCACCAACCTCTACGCCAACGCTCCCAGCGACGTCTTCCCCCGCACCGTGGCCCTGATGGCCGATCTGGTGCGCAACCCGGCCTTCGCCCAGGCCGAGTTGGACCGCCAGCGCGATCAGACCCTGGACGGCCTCAAGGTCCAGCTCAGCAGCCCCGGCCCGGTCGCCAGCCAGGCCGCCGGCCGCGTCATCTACGGCCAGGCCGCCTATGGCGCGCCGGGCGCCGGCACCCTGACCACCCTGCCCGCCGTCACCCGCGACGACATCACCGCCTTCCACGCCGCCCGCTACCGGCCGTCCGACGCCACCCTGGTCTTCTCGGGCGACATCTCGGCCGAGGCGGCGCGCACCCTGGCGCAGCAGGCGTTCGGCGACTGGCGTCCGACCGGCGCGGCTCCTGTCCAAAACCAGGCTCTGGCCGCTGCTCCGGCGGGTCAGCCCCTGGCCCCGCGCGTCGTCGTCATCGACCAGCCCGGCGCCGGCCAGGCCGCCGTCGTCGCCGCCCTGCGCAGCGTCTCGCGCGCCGACGACGCCTATTTCCCGCTGACGGTCGGCAACACCCTGCTGGGCGGCAGCTTCACCTCGCGGCTGAATCAGGAAATCCGCATCAAGCGCGGCCTCAGCTACGGCACCCGCTCGTCGCTGGGCGTGCGCCGCGAGGACGGCCTGTTCACCGCCTCGGCCCAGACCCGCAACGACGCAGCGGTCGAGGTCTCGGACCTGATCCTGGCCGAGATCACGCGCCTGGGCTCGACCCAGCCGACGGCGTCGGAAATGACCACCCGCAAGGCCATCCTGACCGGCGCCTTCGGCCAGTCGCTGGAGACGGTAGACGGCCTGGGCGCCCTGGTCGCCAACCTGGCCCTCTATGACCTGCCGATGAGCGACCTGGCCGACTATGTCGGCGACGTGGAGGCGGTCGACGCCGCCGCCATTCAGGCCGCCTTCGCCCAGCACCTGTCGGCGGACCGGGCCAGCCTGGTCATCGTCGGCGACGCCTCGAAATTCATCGAGGCGCTGCGGGCCAGGCATCCGAACGTCGAGGTCATCCCCCTGACCGCGCTGAACCTGGACAGCGCCGCGTTGAAGTAAGAGCGAAAAGTCTCCCCGTCGTTCGCGGCGGGGAGACCCTCCCTATCCCTCCGTCATCCTCCGGCGACGCGCAGCGGAGACCGGGGGACCCAGCGGCGCCGAAGGTGACCTTCACCGCGAACAAAGCGCACGGGTCTGTCGCCCTACGGGCGCCGCTTCCGGGATGACGGGGCTAGGCCGTCAGACAGACCACCTGGGCCACGCGCAGGTCGCGTCTCAACTGGTCTGAAACGGCGCCGTAGTTCTCGGTCGTCACCGACTGACCCAGGGCCTTTTCATCGGCCCGCTGCTCGCCGCGAATGGCGGGGGCGAAGGTGTCGGGCGAGGTGGTGTAGATCAGGCCCCGACGGGGGGCCTCAGCGATGGTCACGCCCAGCACCCGGCCGCGACGGTCCAGCACGGGCGCGCCCGACAGGCCCGACAGCGTCCCCTTCAGCCCCTTGGTGCGTCCGGCCTCGGCCCAGGCCAGAACCGGCTCGTCGCGTTGGCCGCGCCCGCGAATTTTCAGCGTCTCGCGTCCCAGCAGGCGCGACGCCACCTCGCCCGGATGGCCTTGCGGGAAGCCCGGATGAAAGGCGCGCTGACCCTTGTAGAGCGGCGCCGTCACCGCGACCGGCAGGGCGGGCGGCCCGCCCTCGGTCAGCAACAGGGCCACATCGGCGCGGGCGGCCAGGCGCACGTCGGCGGCCAGGGCGCGCCCGCCGCCGATCACCAGGGCCGGACGGCGGCAACCCTCGACCACGTGTCGGGCCGTGACCCAGCGGCCGTCGCCGGCGATGGAGAAGGCGGTGCCGGACGAGGGCTGAAACGGGATGTCGGGCGCAATGACCGTGACGGAGGGATCGAAAGGCGTGACCGGCCCCAGCAGGGCGCCGTGGGCCTCGTCATCCTCGGCCGTATGCGGCGCGTCGGACTTCTCACGTCGGCCGAGCGACACGATCAACAGGGCCCCGACCACCGCCGCATAGATGGTCCAGTCGGGAAGGTGGGGAAAGCGCATCCGTGCGCCGCCTCAGCCCGTCAGGGCGGCGGCGAGGATCAGGGCGGTGGCCAGCTTGGCCCCCGCCAGCACGACGGCGGCGGCGATCTCGCCCTTCTCGATCCGTTGCGGCAGGCCGGTCAGCAACAGGTCGACGACGCGGAAGGCCAGCAGTTGCAGCACCACGGTCGCCACGCCCCAGATGGCGATGTCGCGGATCGAGGTGGCGATCGACAGGGAGGTCGCCAGCGGGATCGCCAGTCCCAGCAGCACGCCGGAAAAGGCCACGGCGGCGGCCAGATTGCCCTGTCGGATCAGCGCCACCTCACGCCACGGCGTCAGCAGGGCATAGACGGTCGCCCCCATGGCCAAGAGGCCGAAGGTCACGACCAGATGCAGCAGCAGGATCGGAAAGCCGGTGGCGAAGGCCTGAACCTCAGGGCTCGACAGGACGCTGGGCAGAGACGACGAGTCCATGGTGTGCGAGCCCGCAGCCTCCAGCTGAAAACGGAACGAAAGCAAAACAGCCATGCCCGATCCGCC
>CAYWDO010000061.1:0-13187 GCA_964456995.1 uncultured Brevundimonas sp. | reverse complement strand
CCGTCCAGCTTCAGGCGCGCAGCCGTGCCGGCGGGGAAGCCGAAGTCGAAGTCGAAGCCGACCAGGACGCGGTCGCCGCGTTTTCTGTGTTCAGCCAGCAGGTCGGCGATCAGGGCTTCGCCCTCGGCGCGCGTGGCGACGTTGTGGGTCTCGGTATAGAGGCGGAAACGTACGTCGCGCTTGGCGACGCCGACCCACAGGGTTTGCTCGCCCAGCTTCTTGCCTTCGGCGGCGGTCCAGTCTGCGATGATGTAGGCGTCGAAGAGACGGGCCACGGCGGGCTCCTGAAAACACAGTAAACAGTAGAGGCGGCTTCTAGCCTTCCGCGACGAGGCCGGGAAGGGCGATCAGCGCTTCATCAGGGCTTCGACGTGCGACAACCAGCGGCGCCCCAGTCTCAGCGCCTCGGACGGAGAGCCGGTCGAGGCCGGCAGGTCGGCGTTCCACAGGGCCAGTTCGAACTCGGGATTGCGCGTATCGTCGAACATGAGGCGTAAGACCACCTGTTCCGCCTCGGGCACGACGATGTCCAGATCCTTGCGCACGGCGCCCCGTCGGGCGCGGGCGACGACATGGCCGTCGACGATGATCTCGCCGCCCTCAACCTCATCAAAGGCGTAAACCAGGCCCTGTGAACCGCGTTTCCACAGCACCACGACCTGGCCGCCGTCGAAATCGAGACCGGCGGCGCGTCCCTGCGCCGGGGACAGGGCCTCGGTGTCGGCCTTGACTCCCAAGGTCTTCATCAGCGCCCGCTTCAGACGCCGCTCCGGCTCCATCCACCAGGACAGCATCAGGGCGCCCGTGGTCAGGAAGGCGGCGGTCAGGGCGATCAGCAGGATGACCCTGAACGTCTCGCCCATGGATCAGACCTCCAGATCGAGGTCGACCACGACGGGGACGTGGTCGCTGGGCTTGTCCATGTCGCGGGCCTCGCGGTGGGTCTCGATGCTGCGGAAGCGGTCGGCGGCCTGCGGCGACAGCAGGGCGTAGTCGATGCGGATGCCGTTGTTCCTCTGCCAGGCGCCGGCCTGATAGTCCCAGAAGGTGTAGGTGCCCTTGGGCTCCTGAGCCAGGTCATGGGCGTCGGACAGGCCCAGCCACTTCATGGCGTTCAGCGCCGCGCGCGTTTCCGGCTGGAACAGGGCGTCGTTGACCCAGTCCTCGGGCTTGGCCGCGTCGTCGGGCGTCAGGATGCAGTTGTAGTCGCCGCACAGGGCCAGCGGCTCTTCATAGGCCAGCAGGGCCTGGGCGTGGTCGTGCAGTCGCTGGAACCAGGCCAGCTTGTACGGAAACTTCTCGGTGCCGACGGGATTGCCGTTGGGCAGATAGATGGACGCCACGCGCACCGGAACCGGGGCCTCGACCACGGCCTCCAGATAGCGAGCCTGTTCGTCGGCGTCGTCGCCGGGCAGGCCGCGCCGGATGTCCGACAGCGGATACTTCGACAGGATGGCGACGCCGTTATAGGTCTTCTGACCGTGCGTCTCGATGTTGTAGCCGAGGCTTTCAAAGGCCTCGCGCGGGAATTTCTCGTCCACGCATTTGATTTCCTGGAAGCAGACGACGTCAGGATTGGCGGCTTCCAGCCAGGCCAGCACGGTGGGCAGGCGGGCGTTGACCGAGTTTACGTTCCAGGTGGCGATGCGCATGGCTGTAAGGCTAAGGCGAGCCGCGTTCACCGGGAAGGGGTCTGCAAAAACAAAGACGCCGCCGGATCGCTCCGGCGGCGCTTCGTTTGTCGATCAGGTGTGGCTTAGGCTTGCGGCGCTGCCGCCGGAGCCGTCGTCGTCAGCTTGCAGCCGCCGCCGATTTGCTGGGCCGTGGCGCAGGGATAGACCTGCTGGATCGCCTTTTCAGCGTTCTGGCGGATGATGAAGCCGTCCGCGCCGGCGCAGGTCATCTCGATGAAACGGCCGTTGGCGTTCTGGCCCATCAGGCGAACCTGCTGCACGTCGCAGGCGGCGGCGTCCGACCCGGTCAGCCAGGATTTGGCCGTTGCGGCCTGTTCAGCCGGGGTGGTGAACTGGCAGGTGCCGCTCTGGCTGATGACCTGAAGGCACTCGGTCTTTTCCCAGCCCGAAGCGGCTTTTTCGATCCAGTAGCCGTCGACGCCGACGCAGCCGACTTCATAGACGATGGCTCCGTCGTTCGACTTGCCCCGAACCTTGGCTTCATCAACCGTGCAGGGAACGCCCGCCTGGGTTGCGTAGGCCTTCAGGAAGCCTTGGATGTCCTGATTGGCAGGCAAGGCGCAGGTCGGGCCAGTGGGCGCTTCCGGATTGGCTGCGCGCGCGGCCTGGGCCTGGCTGTCGAGGATAACGCAATCGACGATCTGGGGCGGGGTCGAGGCGACCACGATGTAGCCGGGCGCTCCGGTGCAGGCCGCCTCGTAAATCTTGACCTGTTCGGCGCTGACGCCGAGCAGATTGGCTTCCGAGACCTGACAGGCAGTGGCACCGGCGACGAAGAGGGCTTCGACCTCGGCCTTGATCACCGCAGGATCGACCGGCGCCGGGGCCTTCTGACGTTGTTGGCGCTGTTGCTGGCGTTCGTTGCGGTCGCCGCCGATGCGGCCGGGCAAAACCCGCTCTGCCGGGGGGCGGTCATTGCCCGCTTGGGCCGCTGCGCCGGATTGTTCTTGAGCGACGGCAAGCGCCGGGCTGAGGGTCATGACGGCAAGGCCGGCGGCGATCCCCAGGGCGCGGCTGAAACGTTTGATGGTCACGGAAACGGCTCCTCGGCCTCTACTGATGGCGAAAGCCTTGGCGGGGTCCGGCTTTCCGGTCAAGCGCCGCCGACAACCTTGTCATGTGCAGTCGACGTGCGGGCTGCACTGGACCCGCTCGTGACAATCGGCTTAAACCTATGACCGTTGCGATTGGAGACTGACTTGGCGGACGGGGCGATAAGCGATGAGGCGGCCACGACCGCACGCGGCCTGACCTATCCGTCGGGGCCGCCGCCTGAGCCGGGCCAGGGGGGCGAGGTCGCGCCGGGCGTGCTGTGGCTGCGCCTGCCGTTGCCGATGACGCTGAACCATATCAACGTCTATGCTCTGGCGGACGGCGACGGCTGGACCCTGGTGGATACGGGGTTGAAGACCAGCGCCTCTCGCGAGAGTTGGGAAGCGGCGTTCGCCGGGCCGCTGGGCGGCAAGCCCATCAAGCGCGTGATCTGCACCCATATGCACCCCGACCACATCGGTTTGGTCGGCTGGCTCTGCGCGCGCTTCGACGCGCCGCTGCTGATGTCGCGGCTGGAATATGTGACGGCGCGGATGCTCTTGGCGGACACCGGCCAGCCAGCCCCGGATTCGGGTGCGGCCTTCTATCGCGCCGCCGGCTGGAACGACGAGCAGATCGCGCGCTGGCGGACCGGCTACGGCGGGTTCGGCAAGGCGGTGGCGGCCATGCCTGCGGCCTATCAGCGGCTTAGCGAAAACGATCTTGTCCGCATCGGCGACGACGACTGGCGCGTGGTGATCGGCGAGGGGCATAGCCCCGAACACGTCTGCCTGTGGCGCGAGTGTGACGGCGTCTTTCTGGCGGGCGATCAGATTTTGCCCCGCATTTCCTCGAACGTCTCCGTCTGGCCGACCGAGCCGGAGAGCGACCCTTTGGGCGAGTGGCTGCGCTCGCTTGAGGGGCTGAAGGCGCGGCTCCCGGGCGACCTGTTCGTCCTGCCGTCGCACGGCGAGCCCTTTTACGGCGTCACGACCCGGCTGGAGGCCCTGATCCGAGGGCATGAGACCGCATTGAAGCGGCTGGAGCGGACACTGAAGACGCCGTCGCGCGCCGTTGACGTCTTCTCGGCCCTGTTCGCGCGCCCTGTGGGCGACGAGGTGCTGAGCATGGCGACGGGCGAGGCGATCGCACATCTGAACTATCTGGCCCGCGAGGGGCGGGCCCGACGTGACCGTGATGAGGCGGGCGTCGATTGGTGGACACTGACGGAGGCGGCGCAATGAGCGAACACATCAAGGTCGAACTGGACGGCGGCGTCCTGACGGTCGTCTTCGACCGGGCGGACAAGAAGAACGCCATCACCCAGGCCATGTACATGGCCCTGGCCGAGGCGACCGAGCGGGCCAAGGTGGACGATGCGGTGCGCGTGGTCCTGTTCCGCAGCGAGGGCGACGCCTTTTCGGCCGGCAACGACATCGCCGACTTCATCGCCCTGGGCTCGCAGAGCAGCGGCGATCTGGTCGAGATGGGAGTGTTCCGCTTACTCAAGGCCCTGGCGGATCTGGACAAGCCGGCGGTTGCGGCGGTGCGGGGACGGGCCGTGGGCATCGGCCTGACCCTGCTGCTGCACTGCGACATGGTGGTGGTGGCCGAGGACGCATTGCTGTCGGTTCCCTTCGTCAATCTGGCCTTGGCGCCCGAGGCGGCGTCGTCGCTGCTGCTGCCGGCGACCATCGGTCATCAGCGGGCGTTTGAACTGTTCGCCCTGGGGGAGGCCATCGATGGCAAGACGGCCCTGGCCTGGGGCCTGGCCAACCGCGCGGTTCCGGCCGATCAGGTCGACGCCACGGCGCGCCAACTGGCCGACAAGCTGGCGGCGCGGGCGCCCAACTCGATCCGCAAGACCAAGGCCCTGATGCGCGACGCCGAGGCTCTGTGGGGTCTGATGCAGCGCGAAGCCCAGGCCTTTGGCTCGCAGATGCGCAGCCCCGAAGCCATGGAGGCCTTCATGGCCTTCAGCCAGAAACGGGCTCCGGATTTCTCGAAAGCTGGCTGATTTCTCGCAAACGCGATTGATTCGAGGGGGCTGGGGGTCTAGGCGCCGCGCATGAACGCCGTCGCCGCCCCAGTCTCCGTCGAGTCCGCAGCCCCCGTCCGCATCGAGCGAGAACGATCGGGGGATGCGGCGGCGATCGACGCCCTGGTTCTGGCGGCCTTTGGTCCTGGCCGGTTCGCCAAGACGGCGGAGCGGCTGCGGGAGGCCGCTCAACTGGCGGCGGGCTTCACCGCCTTTGACGGCGAGCGGCTGATCGGCTCGGTGCGGCTGTGGTCGATCATGGCGGGCGCGGCGCGCTCGGTGTTTCTGGGTCCCATCGCCGTGGATGCGTCCAGCCGCCGCGGCGGGCTGGGCGCGGACCTGGTGCAGGCTTGCGTCGAGGAAGCCAGGGCGATGAAACTGGATGGTGTCCTGCTGATCGGCGACCCGCCCTATTTCTCGCGCTTCGGCTTCGTTCCAGCACCTCAGGCCGTGTTCTCGGGGCCGGTGGATCATCGCCGGGTGATGTGGCTGCCGATCACCGAGGTCGAGCCGGTCGGGGCGGTGCGGCCGCTGTCCTGAGGGAGGTCCGACCTTCCTTTGCCGGGCGACGCGCCCCATAGTTCGCATATGGCGAACACACCGACATCGACCGGCCTGTCCAGCGTGGCCGAAGCCGCGCGTCAGGCGCCGGGGCGTGGGCTGCCGCCGGTGCATCTGTGGCATCCCGAGCATTGCGGCGACATCGACGTCCTGATCCGCGCCGACGGGGTGTGGATGCACGAAGGCTCGCCCATCGGTCGGGTCGAACTGGTGCGGTTGTTCTCGACGGTGCTGAGGAAGGACCCGGACGGCTATCATCTGGTCACGCCCGTCGAGAAGCTGAAGATCAGGGTCGAGGACCTGCCGTTCCGGGCGATCACGATGCAGGCGGTTGACGGCGTGTTGCGCTTCACGACCGATGTCGGCGACGTGATCGAGGCCGGGGCGGATCATCCGATCATTGTCGAGACCGATGCCGCGACTGGCGAACCGGCGCCGCGCGTCCATGTCCGGGCCGACCTGTGGGCGCGGATCGCGCGGCCGGTCTTCTATGAGCTGGTCGACCTGGCCGAGACGGCTGAGGGGCGACTGCGGGTGCGGTCCGGCGGCGAGGCCTTTGTTCTGGGAGAACTGGAATGAGCTGCGACAGTCTGAGGGCGCGGCTGGAGGCCCGGCTGGACCCGGTGGCGTCCTGGAGCCCTGAGCAAACGGCCATCCGTTCGGACTACGACCTGAACCCGGGTGCGGCGCGGCCGACGCGCGAACTGCGGCCTGCTGCGGTTCTGGTGCCTATCATCATGCATGACGACGGCCCCACGGTGCTGATGACGCGGCGCTCGGACAGTCTGGCAAGCCACACCGGCCAGATCGCCTTTCCCGGCGGGCGGCTGGACCCCGGCGAGACGGCGGGGCAGGCGGCGCTGCGCGAAGCCTTCGAAGAGGTGGCGCTGGACCCGGGCGTGGTCGAACTGCTGGGTATGGGCGATCCCTATGAAACGGGGACGGGGTTTCTGGTCACGCCGGTGGTCGGCTGGCTGACCGCCCCGCCGTTGGTCAAGCCGTCGCCGGACGAGGTGGCCGAGGTGTTCGAGGTGCCGTGGGACTTCCTGATGGATCCGGTCAATCACCGCCGCGACTTCTATGATCCCGAGGGCGGCGCGCGGCGCTGGTTCTGGGCCATGCCGTTCGAGGAACGCTACATCTGGGGCGTGACGGCGGGCATTCTGAAAGGTCTGTTCGGACGCTTGTATGGCAACGAAATCGAGCCCCTGTCGGCGGCGGCCGAGGACGCTGCGTGAGCCATCGGCTGCAAGGTCAGGATTGGCTGACGGCCCCCGCGACGCGCGCGGTCATGGCGGCGCTGGTGGCGGCAGGCGGGCCTGACTGCGCCCGCTTCGTCGGCGGCTGCGTGCGCAACGCCCTGATAGACGCGCCCATCGACGACATCGACATCGCCACGACCTTGACGCCCGACGCCGTGGTCGCGGCGTTGAAGGCGGCGGGATTGAGATCGGTCCCGACCGGCATCGAGCACGGCACGGTGACGGCGATCTCGGAGCATCAGCCGTTTGAGATCACCAGCCTGCGTCGCGACGTCTCGACCGACGGGCGCCGCGCCACGGTGGCCTTCACCACGGACTGGACGGAGGATGCGGGGCGGCGCGATTTCCGGCTGAACGCCCTCTATGCCGATGCGGACGGCGTCATTCTGGACCCCACAGGCCAGGGGTACGACGACGCCATGGCGGGGCGGATCGTCTTTGTCGGAGAACCCGAGGGGCGCATCCGCGAGGACTATCTGCGCATCCTGCGCTTCTATCGCTTCTACGCCTGGTATGGGCGCGGCGAACCCGATGCGGCGGCGGTGGCGGCCTGTGCCGCCCTGGCCGAGGGCGTCGAACGGTTGTCGGCCGAACGGGTGTCCAAGGAACTGCTGAAGCTGCTGGCGGCGCCCGATCCGCGACCGGCGGTGCGGCTGATGGCGGAGGCGAGCGTGCTGGAACGCGTGCTGAGGCAACCCGTCGATTTGATGCTGTTCGAGGCGATGACGGAGTTGAGCGGCGACGCGGTGCTGCGGCTGTCGGCCCTGTTGCCCGCTGATCCGGCGCGGGTAGCCGAGGTTGCGCGCGCTCTGCGCCTGTCCAACGCCCGGCGCGACCGGCTGGTCGAGGCGGTCAGCGGCGAGACGACGACGCGCCTGACGGACCCGCAGGCGCGGGCGCTGATCTATCGCGACGGGCGTCAGGCTTTCGAGGACCGCGTCATGCGCGCCTGGGCGGCGGGCGGCGATCCTGACGGCGCGCGCCGACTGGTGGCTGTGGCGCAGGATTGGGTGCGCCCGACCATGCCAGTGGGCGGGCGTGATCTGGCGCGGCTAGGCTTGAAGCCGGGGCCGGAGACGGGGCGGGTGCTGAAGGCCTTTGAGGACGGCTGGATCGCGGACGACTTCCCCGATCACGGCCACGAGGATCGGCTCAGGGCGCTTCTGCCGCCAGCGTAAAGCGGGTGACGACCGGGCGGTGGTCCGAGCCGGTCTTGCGGCCCAGCCTGCGCTCCAGCAGGGCCAGATCGGGCGAGCGCCAGACCTGGTCGATGGTCATGCCGACCGCTGAGGGCGCCGCCGAGGGCCAGGTGCCGGGCCAGCCGGGGGCGGGGATCAGACCCGTCTCGGCCTGAATCTGACGGCCGATCCGGGCGCTGGACACGCTGTTGAAGTCGCCTGCCACGATGACCGGCCCGGTCATGTCGCGGCGGATGGCGGCCAGGGCCGTCGCCTGATTGATCTGGCCCCACTGATACTGGAAGGGCCAGGGCCGAGTCAGGTGGGCGCCGATGATGTTGACGGGACCGAGCGGGGTCTGGGCGACCGCCGCGACCGAGACCAGGCCATCGGGCCGGTCGGCGACAGCGGTCAGCGGATAGCGCGAGGCGATGGCCGCGCGCGCCGCGCCGCTGGGCCGGTCGACGCGGGCGTTCAGGACGCGATGGGGATAGCCCGCCAGCACGCGAGCCAGTTGGGCCGAGGGCGCGTCGCCGAGCTCGACCAAAACCACGATGTCGGGGTCGGCCTCGGCGATGGAGCGGGTGATGGTCTCCACGTCTTCGTTCCAGGCCCACAGGTTTGCGGAATAGAGGGTCAGCGTCGGCGCGTCTTCGCGCGGCAGGGTTCCGCCGCGAGGGAACCATTGAGGCCAGACGGCCAGGATCAGCAGGACGGTGACGCCCAGGCTTGCGATCACGGCGGGCCGAAGCCGCAACACAGCATAGATGAGGGTCAGAACCAGCATCGCGGCCAGGGCCGGGGCCGGGAACTGGGCCAGCAAGTCGGTCCAGCGGTGGCCGATGCGGGCCAGAGACGCCAGGGCGATGGCGGCGGGCGCAGCCAGAAGGGCCAGGGCCGCCAAATGGAGCACGGCCTTCAACGGTGAGATCAAGCGGACGTCCTCGCGGTGCTGCGCGGCGGACCGCACCCTTGGCCTATCCGACCGGGACGGCGCGTGTCGAGCGCTGCGTGCTCGACGGGGAACCTTGCGCGCAATCTTGCGGGCCAATCCCGGTGATTTACCGGGTTTGACGTGCGCTGCGTCCCTTCAACGCGCCGGGGTGGCGAGGCTGAGCAGACTGGTCCCCCAATACTTGGAGATCATTCGATGAGCGACGACGCCAGCGCGCGGCTGGGCCTGCCCTATCTGGCAGCCGGACAACTGCAGAAACACGTGACCTTGAACGAGGCGCTGACGCGTCTGGACGCCCTGACGCAGACGGCGGTGGTCAGCCGCAAGGCTACGGCCCAACCCGTCGCGCCGGCAGACGGCGCCCTTTATATCCTGCCGGCTGCCGCGACCGGCGCGGACTGGAGCGGTCAACCGGCAGGCAGTCTGATGCGGGCCGAGGCTGGCGGCTGGAGCGCCATTCCTGCGCCCGAAGGGTTGCTGGCGGTCGTGCTGGACAGCGAAGAGGTGCTGGTAAGGCGCGCCGGAGAGTGGGCGCCTCTGTCTTCAGGCGGAACCGCCGCTTTGCAAAACCTGACCCGGCTAGGGCTGAATACCGAGGCAGACGCCGCCAATGTTTTCGCCGCGCGGTTGAACAAGGCCCTGTGGACCGCGCTGGACGGCGAAGACGGCGGCGATGGCGATTTGCGCTTTACCTTCAACAAGCAGGGGGCGGCCGATGTGCTGTCCCTGTTGTTTCAGAGCGGTTGGGACGGCCGGGCTGAACTGGGTCTGATCGGCGACGATGATCTGAGGCTCAAGGTCAGCGCCGACGGCGAGACCTGGCGCGACGCATTTTCAGTGGACCGACAAACGGGGCGATTGTGGTTCACGCAAGGCGCAACGCGTCGCGAGACCGCTGTCCTGACCGCCAGCGGCAGTTGGTCTCCACCATCGTGGGCGCGCTGGGTCGAGGCGGTCTGCGTAGGCGGCGGCGGGGGCGGCGGCGCAGGTGCAATCGGCGCGGGAGGAACCGCCCGCCACGGTGGCGGTGGCGGCGGGGCCGGGGGCGTGGTCGCCGGCCGCTGGCCTGTCGAAGCTCTGTCCGATGGATTGGCGGTGATTGTTGGGACTGGCGGTGTACCGGGAACGGGCAGCGGCGCGGCGGGCGGGGCCGGGGGCCATTCAGTGGTTTTGACCGGCGGAGCTCCACTTCTGACCGGCGAGGGCGGCAAGGGAGGCGCTGCGGGGAGTGCTTCGTCAGGACTGGGCGGTGCGGGCGGCGGGGGCCTGGTCCGTTCCAATGCGGGCGGCGATTCGTCCTTGTCCGCCATTGCGGGTGCGGGGCAGGCGCTGAACCGACCGGACGGGTCAGGCGGTGGCGGCGCCGGGGGCGGCGTCAACTCCGCTAACATCGCCTACAGCGGCGGCGACGGCGGTGACGGCGGAATTCTGCACGTGCGCGCGGCGGGCGGGCTGGGACGGACAACTGCCGGTCTGAGCGGACAGGGTTCGCCCCTTCCGGCCTTGTCATGGGCGGGCGGTGGCGGTGGCGGAGGCGGCGGGGCGGCCGCGAGTACGGGCCGGGCCGGCGCGGCAGGGGGGCTTTATGGCGCAGGCGGCGGCGGTGGCGGCGCTGCCGTGACCACGCCGGGCGTCGGCGGCGCGGGGGCGGCGGGCGTCGTCTGGCTGACGGCGATCGGGTGAGCGTGATGACCCGATATTTCGACCGCATCCTCGAACCCGAACTGCTGGACGAGGAGGTCTGGGCCGCGCCCGAGCGGCTGAGCCCCGACGATTGTTTCGACCAGCTGGGCAGCGACTGGCGCAGACCCGCCGCCCCCGGTGATCAGGAGGATGAAGCATGAGCAAGATCGACCGGAACGAGATTGGGTTGGCCGAGGGGCGCTGGTTGTGGCGTCGCCTCTATGTCTTCGTCGCCAGCGCGGCGCTGTGGCTCTTGCTGGCGCGGGCGGTGGGGCGGACGGCGCCCACTGACCTGCCACGCGTGGCGGACGGCTTGATGGGGCTGATCGCCCTGATGCTGGTCCTCTATCTGGTGGCGCCGACTGCTCAGCAGATGATCGCCATGCTGGCCAATCTGCGATTGCGTCTGGCGGCGGGAGGCAGGGGATGAGCTTTCGTCTGTCGCAACGCTCGCGCGCCCGGTTGGCGGGCGTCCATCCCGATCTGGTCGCGGTGGTCGAGGCGGCGATCCGCCGAACCGAGGTGGACTTCATGGTGACGGAGGGGCTGCGTGACCCCGCCCGTCAGGCCACGCTGGTGAAGGCGGGGGCCAGTCGGACGCTGAACTCGCGTCACCTGACCGGTCATGCCGTCGATGTCGCGGCCTTGCTTGAGGGGCAGGTGCGCTGGGACTGGCCGCTTTATGGCCGGATCGCCGGGGCCTTCAAGGCGGCGGCGCATGATCTGGGCACGCCGCTGATCTGGGGCGGGGACTGGACCCGGCTGAGGGACGGCCCGCATTTCGAGCTGGATCGGAGGGCCTATCCATGAGGCTCAGAGACCTGATGCGGTCGCTGACGCCGCTGGGGTGGCTGGCCGTGGTCGGGGCGGCGGTCCTGCTGCTGGCGGTCGCCGGGCGCGGGCTGGGGCTGCGCTGGGACCCGTTCGGCTTGCAGCAGAGCCGGTTGGAGAAGGCTCAGGCGCGGGCGGCGCACGCCGAGCACGACGCCGAGGCGCGCCGCATCGAGACGGCGGGGCAGGCGCAGCAGGCCGCTCGGCTTGAAAATCATCATCGACAGACCCTGGCCGTGGAGCGGGCGACCGTCGCGGCCGTCACCCAGGCAAGGAGCGCCGAGGATGCGAATGACCCCTTGGACCCTGTGCGGGCTGATCGCCTGCGGGCTCATGACCGCGAACTGTGCCGGCTCGCCCCCGATCTCGACGGTTGCGCCGCCGCGCCTGGCCCTGGCTGAGGCGGCGACGCGTCCCTGTGCGCTTGCGACCTTGCCCGAGGGCGCGCGCCTGGCGGATCTGGAGGCGGCCTATCTGCTGCGGGGCGCGCAGATCGTCGCTTGCGACAGCGCCCGGCGACTGGCGGTTGAGGGGCTGATCGCCGAGCGGGCCATGCAGGACCGGTGGATCCAGAAGGGGCGGCGAGGGGTGTCCGCTAGCTGATGTGGCGCTTCTTGCCGGGCTACCCGGCAGCATTTGCCGATTTCAACGAGCGCTCGGCAAAACCTGCCGAGCGCTTAACGTGGTTTACAAAACCTAACGCAATAAAACCAATGACTTGAGAAATGGCAGGGCCGCATTCCTTCTGGCCCCCTCCTTGCTGTTAGTCATTCCGAGCAGAAAGCTCCCGGCAGCCAAAATGGCGTCGGCACTGTCGAAGACAAACAAGGAAAGCCAAAATGGCTAATAGCATCAACACGAATGCTGGCGCTCTCATTGCGCTGCAAAATCTCAATGCGACCAGCCGTGACCTCAACGTCACGCAAAACCGCGTGAATACAGGCCTGAAGGTTTCCTCGGCCAAGGACAACGGCGCGATCTTCGCGATCGCCACCAATCAGCGCGCCGAGATGGGCGCCTTGGACGCCGTCAAGAACTCGATGCAACGCGGCCAGTCGATCGTCGATGTGGCCCTGGCCGCCGGTGAGACCGTGGTCAAGGCTCTGGAAGAGCAGAAGAGCCTGGCGGTCGCCATCTCTAACGCCACCGGCGACGCCCTGAAGGCCTATGTCACCGACTACAACGCCCTGGGCGCCGAAATCACCAAGGCCCTGGCTGGCGCGACCTTTGACGGCGTCAATCTGTGGACCGACACGACCGCCGCAGGCGTCGAGATCAGCGTCAAGACCGGCACCGGCCTGACCGACAACTTCGTGCTGAAGGGCGGCGCAGCGGCGACCACCGCGACCGCTCCCGCCACCGCCACCGCCTTCGTCGTCGCTGACTACGCCGCGCCGACCGCAGGCGAGAAGACGGCGATGGGCGCGCTGACCGGCGTGGTGGACGGCGCCATCAAGGCCTTCACCGCCGAACTGGGCGCCATGGGCACCAAGTCGAAGTCGCTGGAGCGCTCGCTGATCTTCACCAACAAAATCCAGGACGCGGTCGAGGTCGGCATCGGCAACCTGGTCGACGCTGATCTGGCCAAGGAAAGCGCCAAGCTGACCGCCCTGCAGACCAAGCAACAACTCGGCGTTCAGGCGCTGGGCATCGCGAACCAGTCGAGCTCGATCCTGCTCGGCCTGTTCCGTTCGTAAGAATTGGCGGCGGCTCTTCGGCGCTGTCTCTCGATATGACTTCCCCCGAGCAGAATGCTCCCGGCCGTTAAAACGACGCCGGATTTGTCAAAGACTTAGGACTCACCAGTATGGCTAACAGCATCAACACGAACGCAGGCGCGCTCGTCGCCCTGCAAAATCTCAACAACACGAGCCGTGATCTCGGCATTACACAGAATCGTGTGAATACTGGCATGAAGGTGTCGTCCGCCAAGGACAATGGCGCCATCTTCGC